>NZ_CP082276.1:0-351730 GCF_023746615.1 Grimontia kaedaensis
ATGCCGCCACCACTGTTGGTGTCCAGTTGTTCACCAAACCGGATCATGCGGGCGATGTTGTCGATACGGGTTCTTTGAAGCTTGATGTCTGTCGCCATAATGAGTGTCCTTTTACTGTTATTGGGTTGCGTTGAGGCCGAATGGAAGGGGAATACCCTGTGGTCTTAATGCAGCTGCGGCGTCTTCGAGATCAAAGGCGAAGCCCGCGCCGTTGATCATCACCTGCAAATTGACGTTGCTGACTTTCCTGACGCCAGATGTGGCGCAGCGTAGTGAGAGTTTGTTGAGTGATCGGATGGGTAATCTCGCTTCCAGATCAAGCACCACCTGCTCAGAAGCGAATAGCGTCATCGCACCTTGATTTGTGACGGCTTTGACGACCAATGGAAACTTTCGGTTGCTGTAATGAAGGTGGAAGGTGAGCTTTTTGGCGCGGGTTTTTGCCTGAACGGTCAGGGTAGCTCCCAGCATATTCAGGGTTTGATGAGGGATGAGGTTTCGAAGGGAGCCATAGAAGGGAATGCCCAGTTCTTGGGTCGCTTTGCGGAGGCTATAGCCAGGTGCGATGTTGTTCATCACTTTTCGCAGGCTGAAGTTGTAATGATCTGTCATCATCGAACGTAGCCTAGAAAAATACTGGTTCGCACCTGCTTTGTTGGGGTGCAACATGTGGGCTTTACGACATGCCACGGCAGAGAAGAGGTTTTGTTCAATCTCAAAACCGTTTGCTACCGAATATTCCAATCCAGCTTGGTAGTTGGGGCAGAGTTTATTGCGCTCTCTGGTGACGGTTCCATCCCCGTTCCATCCCCATACTTGTGGGCGTCTTGTGAACATGGCTTGAGTCGCTGCAAGACCAGGATGGAGAAACCAGATAGGGGCTTTGCGGGTGTCAGCGAGTTCTTTGTTAACCTTATTGACTGCGCGCATGGCTCCCAGCTCCATGGCGATATAAAACAGGTAGCCATTGAGCTTGGCTTGTTCAAGCGTGTTTGCCGGTGTCTGCAGGCCTTCTGCCATCCAACCCAGAACATCATCGACGGGAGACAGTGCTTTGGCGAAGTCGATAGCTGCATCAGCAAAACGGTTTCCTGTTCGAAAATCTAAAATCTCCTGAAGCACAGAACCTGACTCATGCATGACATCGGTAAACTGTTCCACACTCTCAAAACGCGAATGCGGCGAAACCGAAGGGAAATATCCGGTATATATGATTTGTGCGTTAGGACATTGAGATCTGACTTTTCTGAGAAAGGGCACCAAGCGCTCATCAATCAGGTCGTCGAGCTTTTCAACCGTTTTCTCGTAGTCTGTAGCTGCAGATTTAAACCCGACATCATTGGCTATGCCGTTCACCAGAAGCAGATCGATGTTCTCGGGGCGATCCAGCTCCGTTAATTGTTTAGTAATGGTGGGGTAAGCCGCAGGCAGTTCACCAAAAAACGTGGGTTGTGGCAGGTGGGTGTCGAATGCTGGGCGACGATGATGCTCGTTCTTTTTACCAATAATCGCGCCTGAGTGGGCTTTGTAGTCACCCGTAACCGGCTGATGCATGTCGTTGATGGAAGCCCCGATACCCAGTTCGCGGGAAAGCCAGGCAACCAGTTGGTTTGCGTAGGTTTGATGCCGGGGGATCCCTTGTCCCCACATGACGGAATCGCCAATAACTGCAACTCGCATAGATTCCTCCTTAGAGGTGTTGAGAGAAAGATGTCGTGATAACAGGCTTTTGGAGTGAGGTTCAGCGCTGTTGTATTTGCTTCAGGCAAATCTTGATGACGTCGGCATCGCACAACGGCTGATTGAAGAAAGAGGGAGGTAGCAAAGGTGAAGCGCCGGGAAGGTAGGTTTCATGTCCTCGCCCCGCGACGACAAGAATGTCCCCATCAGTTTGGCCAGAGAGTGCCTGATAAATGGCTTCGACCCGGTTTTTCACAAAACGCGCATGAGGCAAGGTCTGACGCAAGGGGGAAACGATATGCTCAATCGGCTCAGTCCGTGAGTTGTCACCAGTGATAAAAATGCGTTGGGCATATTTCCCCACCTCTTTTGCCATAGGCGTGCGTTTGGTTTTGTCCCGATCGCCCCCACACCCAAACACGACGGTTAAGGGCTTCTGATAGTGTTCTCTTAACGCTGAAAGCGTTTGACCCAGGCCATCAGGGTTGTGGGCAAAATCGACAAAAATCCGCCGTTTATCTTTGACTGGAATGGCTTGCAACCTACCCGGTGGCAGAGTGAGAGAGGGGATAAATGCAAGGGCTTTTTTCATGGCATGATAACCACAAAGGCTGTCGATCAGGCCCAAGGCAGTCAGCAAGTTGAAGACATTGTGCTGCCCCAAGAACGGTGCGCGGCCTTGCCAGTGTTCACCGGCCAAACACAACGTCAGTTGGTGATGGTTGAGTACGCCATACCACCCGCTTTCCCGCGTTTGGCTGCTGAAGGTTTTTGGTAGGCAACCGTGCTGAATGCATGCATCAAACCATGCTTCGCGGTGTGGCTCTTCATGGCGGAGCCAGATGCTTGCGCCCGGTTTGCAATGAGCGGTGAGTTTGAGTTTAGCGTTGAGGTAGTCTGTCTCGGTTTTATGGTAATCGCGATGATCGTGAGACAGGTTAGTAAAAGCCCCACAGTCAAATTGGAATCTTTGGTACTGTCCTAAAATCAGTAACCTGCTGAAGCATTCCATCAAGCAGACGTCGATTTGCCACTGCACCATCACCTCCTTCACGTGGTCATGGATTCGCTCAGGGGTGTTGCAATACCAGGGCAGGGACTCGGTGATGTCTTGGTGGCGAAGCCCCAACGTGCCCCATGTCATTGCGGACACGCCGATATGGTTCAGTAGTTGGCGGGTTAACTCAATGCTGGTGGTTTTCCCGTTTGTTCCGGTAACGGCTGCGAATTTCATGGGTAACTCCTTGGGCGAAGTGGTTACCAAACAGCCTAAATCTGACAGGAATAATCACCATCCCAAGTTCTGGGGGGTATTAAGGATCTAATGCACCAAAGAATGTCTGCGATGCACTCTGGAAAGGCGCTAACCAATGCAGTATTTCGCTTTGTGTTGGTACTCGTGCTGCCTGCAATCATGCTGCTGATAATGGTGAAGGGACTTGAGGTGACTAACCATATCAACTTGCCCGTTGTTGATGTGGCGACTCAGGTGATTCAGCAAGACGGTAAGCCCACATACCGGGAGGTTGCCCTGCCGCATAACTACACCCTTGGTAGCGGTTTTTCCTATGGGCAATACAGTTTGGTACTGCCAAAAGCAGGTGGAGATACCACGGCGATTTTGTTGCCGCCATTCAGAGATACCTTGGTAATGCGAACCGGAGGGGAGTTAATTTGGCAGACAGCGCCTGTGGCCTACTCCCGCGAGCATATGATGCCGCGTTTTCGCTATCAGCCTGTTTATCACGAGCTCCCAAATCGATTATTTAACGGAGAGAACTTATCTGTCTCGATCGATATTGGTTCCAGTGGAGGGTTGCGGCTTCCTCAAATCTATGTGGGTACGCCTGAAGAGGTGAAACCTGTTTATCATCGTCAGTACTGGTCCCAGATAGGCGTTCATAAGGTGATGCTTTGGCTCACGCCGGTCATCACGTTGTTTTACCTGATGCTTTGGTGGTTTCGCCGTCAGAACAGCGAATACCTCTACTTCGCGCTGGGTACGGTCTGCTGGGCCATGACCAATATGACGTTCACGATTTCCAACTTACCGATTTCCCAGCACATTTATTGGATGTTGTCTGTTTCATTTCAACCTTTGCTCACCCTGTTTATGGTGCTGTTTCTTCACCGCTGGTATGGCATTCAGGCGAGAAAGCTTGAGTATGGATTTTGGCGTGTTTCCCTCTTGCTGGTGGTTGCCTCCTTTGTGTTGTATGAATGGGATCCTCAATATATATGGTGGCGATTTAACGAGAGCTTCCTGCGGGGATTCGTGGCGCTGAGCGCGGTATATATCGGGTATATACTGCTGTGGCAGGCATGCTTACGACACAGCCTCAGTGCGCTTATCTTAGCGATATCCGGTCTGGTGGGTGTTTATGCTGGGGTGTTGGATTCACTGGATGGCATGCAGCTTCTGGATATGTATTTTCCGCTGAGTATACATGCAAACTTACTGATCTTTCTGACACTTTGTGGCTTGCTGATGTACCGCTATGTGAGCGCCCTAAACAAGAGTGAAGAGTTGCAGAAAACGCTGGAAGACAAAGTCGTTGAAGCAGTAAAACGTTTTGAGCAAGAGCAGTCGATAGCCCACGAAAGTGAGAAGCAACGTGCTTTGCTGACGGAACGACAAAACCTTTTATCTGACATGCACGATGGATTGGGAAGCCAGTTGGTAGAGCTGATCACCTTGCTAAGAGTGAAGAGCGTTGGCCGGGAAGATCTCCAACTCAAAGCGCAGCAATGTCTCAATGACCTCAGACTGATTCTTGATAGCCGGAACCCGTTGTTTGAAACCCAGTTTACCGTGCTCCTTGGTCAGTGGCGCTCACGCATCGAGCCCGTCTTGGAGGCCTCTGGTATCGACTTAGTGTGGAGCCTTGATATCTGTGACGAAGAAATGCACTTGAGCGCCCAACAAAAGCTGGACTTACTGCGGGTTTTTCAGGAGCTTATAACCAACACCATCAAACATGCAAAGGACGCGACCAGAGTGATGTTCTGTTGCCAAATGGAATCAAATTCACTACATATTCAGATTACAGACGACGGAAAATGCAGTGAAGAACAAGATGACAGTGATCACGGGTATGGACTGGCGTCTATTCAATCACGCGTAAAGAGATTGGGGGGGCAGTGTCATTTTCAACGAGGAACGTCAGGCGCGTCGACGGAGATGATCATTCCAACGGGAAAAGAAGCAGGAAACAGGACGTGATAGACGAAAAGCGATTCATGCTTAGAGCGCTCGATGTGTCAAAAAATGCACTGCCTTATTGCCAACCCAACCCTCCTGTGGGCTGCGTCCTTGTCGCCAATGGCGATATTGTTGCGGAAGGGTTTACACAACCTATTGGCGGCCATCATGCGGAAGTGGAAGCACTCGGGAAGCTCAGTTCAAATATCGATATTAAAACGGTAACAGCATACGTCACACTTGAACCCTGCTCGTTTATTGGCAGAACGCCAGCGTGTGCCGAAACCTTGTTGAATTCTGGGATAGGCAAAGTGGTCGTTTCGCTACTCGACCCAGATCGGCGAAACAATGGCGCGGGTATTGCGATGTTGCAGCAGGGTGGCGTGCATGTTGAGGTTGGTCTCGCACGGGATGAGGTTGAAACCTTCCTGACTCCTTATCTTGGGCTTTCTTGGTAAGAGTTTTGGTGGAGACTTAATCAACATCTCTCATTGTCAAAGCCGTTAACCCCGCATCAAAACTACCCAAAGATTCATCGCAAGAACAAACCTGTCTTCTGGCTCACTTACCAGACGGAAAATACCACCCTCGGCAACTACAACTGATGAAGGATGCAAAGAAGTGAGTCGATAGGGCGGGCACTTATGAAAGACAATGCGTTGATTGCCACCGAAGAAAGAGCGCTGAAAGTCAGTATTATGGCTAATTTGGTGATGGCATTTTCAGGGTGGGTGACCTATTACCTCTCAGGCTCTGAAGCGTTGCTGCTGGACGGTAACCTCTCCTTTATTCTTTTTCTTTCTTCAATTGTCGCCCTTCGCCTGACCCGCGTTAAAGCGCTGGTGACGGACGATTTTCCTTTTGGAAAGTTTGCTGGCGAGTCCATGTATACCCTGTTCAAAGGCATCATGATCCTTGGTGTGTTGCTCTCTTCTATCACGACCAATATTGGCAAAATCTTTGGCTATATCGAAGGAGAGCCGACACCTCCACTCGTGATAGGGCCCATCATGATTTATACCCTGGCCATGGTGGCGATATGTCTGGGACTGGCGTTTTACTACCGCAATGAAAACAAAAAAGTTCAATACAACAGTATGTTACTGGACGCAGAGGCAAAGTCTTCGCTGGTGGATGGCGTACTTTCTGCGGCAATCGGTATTGCGCTGATTGCCATTATCTTGGTGGATATTAAGGGGGCTTGGGGCTTTCTACATTACATTGGAGATGCCATTGTTGTGGTGCTGCTTGGGATAGCGATGATGCCACAGCCTGCTGATCTAATCCGGTGCGCGTTTCATGAGTTAATGGGTGGTAGCCTGAAAGATGAAGACGAGCAGCGTGAAATCGATACAACCGTTCGTCAGCTGCTCAGCGCAAGGGACATTCAATGCAAAGAACTACTGGCGATGAAAGTCGGCAGCAGTTACCTCATCATCGTGTGCTTCACCGCGGAAGTGTTTAAACACAAAAGCGATGATTTGGTGAAAGTGCGGAAAGAGATCCTCGAGAGCCTCTGTAAAACACGTAGTTTCGTTGATTTAGAGTTGGTGTTGGACTAGTCAAGGTTACACCGTCAGCGTTAAGCGAGCCCTCAAATTTCACCATGGAAGCAGGCTCAGGCCTCTTATTCAGAGGCCTGTCGCTATGGTTAATATAACTGCTTACAGGCTTGCGCTTTTTTTGTCAGTCCGCACTTCATGACTAAATAAGAGTGCTGCATGTCTTCGTCATGGGGAAAGGCGTCTGCCAAGACAGAGTAAGTTTCGATTGCCTCTCTTTTCCTTTGGCTGTTGTAGAGTGTCCAGGCTTTAATTTCAAGCAGTGCGACATCTCTACCATATGTCTGCTCATAATCTTCAATTCTGGTCAGTGTTTCATCATATGATTTGCTCTCATAGGCAGAAAAAACGCGTTTCATGGCTATCTTTTTATCTATTTCTGCGCGTTTTTCCGGGTCGTTTATTTGCATGGCTAAAGCGTCTGCTTTGTCATTAAAACCATTCTTCTCGAGTGAAAGCACGTAACCGTATTGTGTGAGATCCCAATCTGTATCAGCTGGCGTCATTAACGCAAGTGCTTGTTCAAAGGCAACACTGGCTGACATTGGCCGCTTTATTTCTAGAAGCTTCCAGCCTTTTAGAGCAACATCTTGTGCAGTGAGATCCGACTTTGCATTCAGTGACTGGAGGCAAAGCACGGGGGAAGTTTCACAATCTAAAGGCGCTTCCGCTTCGGTACCTAAATCAAGCGCCGCAATGTCCGGGTATTCTTTACCCCACACGTTTTGTTCAAATTCAAGGGCGTCATACTCACCCAATGACTGGAGACTGAGTAATTTGCCCTCAATACGTTTGCTGGATGGACCACCCCATTTTATAGAGTTCTCGAACCATGATAATGCACTGGAGGGATCGCCATTATTCAAATATTTCCACCCTACTAACTCTGCGGACTTGGCATCTTGTTTGTCCAACACAACTTGGGATGCCATCTGCAAATCATTGTTGCTCACCGATTGGTGAGATAGGGTGGCCAGCTGCATGTCGCTTTTGATTTTCTGGCCTTCTAACGCATTGTAGTTGGGGTTAGACTCATACTGACTGAGAATCTCGGGATGCGCTGATGTAGAGGTCCAGCTCATTAACTTTTGGGTAGTACTCAACTCATGGCCTTCACAATTGGCCATCAAGTAGTGGTACTTTTCTTTTGCTTTACTGCCATAACCTGTGCTGGCTTCACTTCTTAGTTCCAGCCAGAGCCATTGAATCCGATCACATGACTGCCATTCAGGGTGAGACAAAATCAAGGTTGAAGCTGCATTGTATTGCTTGCTGTCAATATACTGGTCGAGCGTCTCTAACGATTCCCTATAGGAAATTTCCTCGAGCAAGTTGGAAGATACCTCAATACCTTGAATCGCCTCCTGAGTCTGTTGCCAGCCTTCTTGCTTGAGCATATCCCAAAACTGCGTCTCATCGACCCCTGTGTGCGATTGGCTTGAGACTTCAACGAGGATGCGTTCATCAAACACATTCACTTCGTGATGATCTTGAGCGTAGGAGGGTATTGAAGACAAGGCCACGAGCATAACTAAATGTTTCATCGGCAAATCCTCTCTTGATAAGCAATGTGAGCGAGCAACACTAGACTGTCCGAATAGTAATCTTCACCAGTCGGTTTGACGGTGATCGTCTTACCTTTTGTGTTGCGATAATTTGATAGCGCGACAAGTTGGGCGATGGCTTGAGCGCCTGCCGGGGGAGGGTAATCGGCCTCTTCATCGGAGAGGACATCGACCCAAGCAGTGTTCTCTTTGGTCAACCAACGCAAATAATTTTGGTTAATACGATGAGAGTAGTTTCCCCAAACCAAATAGAGTGGGATTCGATAGCTTGAGTAGCTGAACGTGCTGGGAAAACCTTGTGCCGGTTGCCACTGACCAGAACGGTTCTCAACCCAGTCTGAAACCAAGAGATCTTTTCCTCTTAGATTCAGGTTAAGAATTTCTAAGCCACTATCAGATAGTGCAGACCACTTTTCGCTATATCGACTGAAATCATTCAGTGCGGGGTAAACCCAATATCCTAAGTTGGTGACTGTGCGCTGCTCAAAAGAAAATCCATAGGCACCGGGCATGAGGATATACTCATCAGCGACTTTTTTGATGTGTGTGTTTCGTAGCTCGGTGGCGATTTTCTTCGCGCTGGAGCCATAGCCACTATTCGGCCATCTCTGATGCGCTCGAAACAATGCCCATGCGATAATCAAATCACCATCACTGGCATTATTTTCATCAGGAATATGGGGTTTTTGAGGCTGCCATTTCCAAGAGAACAACCCGTCTTTTTCGCGTTGTAGGTTCGCTTTCGTCCATGCCCATAGTTTTTGGAAACTGTCTTCATCGTTGAAGTATTCGGCAATCAGCATGCCATAGCCTTGTCCTTCACTATGAGAGATCCCTTTATTGCCGTTATCAATCACACGGCCATCGCTGCTGATATAACTCGTCTTAAATACCCGCCACATCTCGTAGTCAATATCGCAACTGGCGCTTGCATGGCTTGCACTGCACAAAGAAAACAGTGCGAGCCCTAAGCCAGAGGTTAATGCATGATTCATTTGCGTCCCTCCAGAAAACGGGTTACAAACGCTGACATCCACCAGATTATCAGTAAGGCTACTGCGGACAAGGCTGCCGGATAGCCAATAAAAGCCGCACGTACAAACTGATTGCTGCCACTAGAAAACTCTTTTTCGCTCAGCACTCCAGCAGGCGGTATAACCGTTTTACTGCGCAGGAAGTCGTCAAATGCTTCATTGCTTGCGGGGTAGAACTGGATGCGATACCAACCTTGCTGTTTGCCATGTTCGATGTAAGCCAATTCATTTGTCATGACGCTGAAGGGTTCTGTCTGGGAGTCTTGACTGGTGTCTTCACTGACAACAAAGTCAAACAATGCTTGTCTGAGCGCGTGAAATTTTGATGTTTCAGTGTCGTCTTCTTCTAAATGATGAATACGTTCTATCTTACTGAGCGACACCTGAAATTCACGCTGCTGCGTTTTGTCAGATGTGACTAGTAGTCCGGGTGTTGCTTTGTGAGTTCGGTGAGATACATGGCTTAAGAGACGCCACAGGTTTTTTAACTGGACGGGATCGGTCGGGTCTACGGTAATTTGTGCATTCATACCACAGCTATTTGTCATGGTGAGAAGGTCACTGGCTGAGACATGATGATCCTCGGTTGGTATAAAGCTTACCCAAGAGCCAAGTCTGAGGTTGGACTTGTCAGACATATAGACGCTGAACCGACGCTGCTGGTTCTTAATATCAACGGGGCCATAGATTTCTACTGAAACCTTGTTAACACCGGGGTGGAAGTGCCTCATCGGAATATTAAGGCGATAATGTTGTGTTTCTCGCCAGTAACTGGAACGCAAAGGGAGGCTGTTCGCGTACTCACCATTGACACGCAAAATCATCGATCCTGCGCCGGGTGCAACCTGAGAATGCGTTAGCAACAAATTCAGCTTGGCATTGTCTTCGCTACTGAACATGATATTGCTCGGCATAAGAAAACTAATTTCAAGCGGTGAATCGGTCAGGTCTTGTTGGGGAGTAAAGGAGTTAATAGCATAAGATGAACTGCTCTTAAGCGTTTGATCCGTGACCATGTCGTCCTTCTTAACAACCATGGATGATTGGTCTGGAAGGCGGCGTAAGTTGTATCCAAACACCTTAGACGCCCGTTTGACCTCCCTGTTGTTATTTCCGGACAAAATCAGCAACCACTCCAGGTTTTTCTTGTGTTTGCTGACAGCCAAATATGGCCCTGTGATTTCATTAAACATCTCTTGGTTAATCCAACCGGCATTGAGCAAGTGGTCTTTTGTACCGAATACTACCGTTGGTCCATTAAGATGCGGAGGCGGCAAGAGGGTCGCCTGATAATCAAAGGCATAGTCTTCTGAACGGCTCTTTAACGTCCACCCTTGAACCAGCGACGCTGCAATACCGAGTGCTAAATCCGTATTGTCATGAATGCCGGACACCAGATGCACAGGGTCACTGTGATGTTGTCCACTTCGGATCATTTCTTCAAAAGAAAACAGTGTCTGCGTTTCAAACCCTTCACTTTCAACATAAGTCAGCGCATAGCTGGACTCTTCTGCGCTGATGGTCGTGCTCAATTTTGTGGTGTCCACAACCAATTCAACGTCATCAGAAAGGTGCTGGATTCGTAAGTTTAGCTTTGGCTCCTTTCGCGCCAACAACTCTGGTGGAATGGTCATTTCAACGTATTGAAATTTATCTTTTTGCTTAATTTCCACATTAGCGAGAGTTCGGTTGCCTGCCGCCACCCAGAGCAGCGACTTATCAATCCTATTGTTGTTGTATATGGCCAAAGAAAGTTTGATGGCTTTGACCTCCTGCCCAGCCAGAATAGATATGGGAATGGATACCGTCTGACTTTGTCCACGAAGCACGAGATCTTGTCTTTGTTCGGTCGCATAGGTCAGCGGCACTTCAACCGTTTTTTCCGCATAGCTGGAAAAGGTGATGAACAAAAGTAACCCAATAAGTTGTTTAACCATTTTGAAGCTCCCTTTTGCCCTGTGGTTTTGTCGACGCCATTTTTTGTTTAACGGACGTGGTCGCGACGCGTGTAAGGTTCTCACAAACCATTGAGAACAAACCGAGTACAGAAGACAAAACGCCCACTTCTAACTGTTCTTCATAGCGTCGGCGATCCTTCCAGCGACTGCTTTGTCCGTATGCTTTTGCATACTGGATCTGCATATCAGAGGCCAGTTCACTTTCCATCAGGCAGCAAACTTGAACGCCATGATGACCGTTCTTGATGGCAACAACCCTCATATTGAGGTGAACTTGTTTGTAGGACGGCTTTTTGTTTTTGCTTGTCCCAGCTTTTTCCGTGTAATAGACGACATCGACAATATCGCCGCGATGTATATTGTGGTGCGTTTCCTTCAGAGTCAGGCGAGCACCTTTCAGTGAGATATCATTGAGCGTGGCATTCAGACTATTATCGTCGATTTTGATCACAGCTTTTTCATTTACCAGCAGTCTTGGCTCACTTCTGCGCTGACATTTCTCGAGCATGGCTCCGAGGCACAATATGATCATCATGAGGTTGAAGGTATTAAAGATGATCACAAGAATGAGCTGACTTTGTTCGGTGGGGAACTGGATATATCGATAGATGCCCCAAGCTTCAGCAAGAACCACAAGCCCAAAGATAAAGGCCATAAATGGCGTTAACTTAGAAAAGCTGACTTTCAGGGTTGTTTCTCCTTTTGGTGTGACCACGAAATTAGGTCGTTTAGGATGTATAAATACCGATAGCGCAGGTAAACACAAATATATGGATAAGGCGGTCTCATAAAGCTCGGAGAAAAATGCTCTTCGCGTTTTGCCGAATAACCTCTGGGTGATCAAAATACTGATCACCAAATGTGGAACTACAAAGATCAGGAAGTCTTTTGCATTACCAACAAATATCTGTAAATCCAGGAGCAGATACATCAAAGGTGACAGTAAAAATACCGTACGAAATATTGGAAAGAACCAATATAATGTTGAATTTAGGTAGCAAATTCGCTGAGCAAAACTAAGCCCCTTTTTGAGCAACGGATTATTCAGCAAAAATATCTGAATCATTCCCTGTGACCACCGAGAACGTTGTGTCACATAGGCCCCAAAAGTATCCGGTGAGAGTCCGGCCACCATAGCGATATTAAGGTATGCGCTGTCCCAACCTTTTGCATGAATATTCAGCGCTGTATCGGCATCTTCGGTAATCGTTTTTGTTGAAATACCGCCAACTTCTTCGATGGCGGCGCGGCGAATCACGGCAGCGCTGCCACAGAAAAAGCTACCGTTCCAAAAATCCATACCTAAGAGAATCTTGTTGTAGAACATTTCATTCTCGGAAGGAACTTTGTCCTCAATCCCGAGGTTTCTTTCTACTGGTCCGGGAGTGATAAAGAAGTGAGGTGTTTGAACGAATCCTAGATTTGGCTCTTTCTGAAATAAGCCAACGGTGTTCATCAGGAAGTCTTTTGTTGGTACGTGGTCGGCATCTAATATCAAGATTAAATCGCCGTTGGTTTCCTTCAGAGCATGATTAATGTTTCCTGCTTTGGCTTGAACATTTCTCTCCCGAGTAATGTAATTGGCACCAACCTCTTTACAGAAATTCTTCAGAATATCAGCACGTTTTCGCGCTTGTTCTGCCTCATCATGATTATCATTGTTCAGTTTTTGATATGTCCCTCCATCATCCAGTACATGTACCCTACACTCTCCAGGGTACTCCATTTTCGAAGCTGCAAGGATGGTCGGCTCCACGACGTCAATGGGTTCGTTGTAGGTAGGGATGAATATATCGACAGTAGGAAGGGGCCGGCTCTTGTCGATGGGTACGCGCTTTCGCTCATGAGGTTTGACGGTGACAAACATGCCCATCACATAAATTAAGATGCCATAGCACTCTGCAACGAAGAGTAGCAGTGCGAAAGGCAAATCCACGCTACTTTCCCAAGGTAATGTTTCATTAAAGCGCCAATAGATATATCGAAAAGAAATGAACGCACCAATAATAAGGATAAAGGTAGTGGCGCGCGTAGACATATTTTTTGACAGTAATAAAATCAGCAAAAAGGCACTTGATGCCAGCCAGAGGTGTGTATCAGTGGAGATATTCAATGTTGCCAGCAAGAACAGACAATATATTGAAGAAAACCAAAAAAACACCTTAAGCAGTTTTATCGGTAAACTGAGGTTCATATTAGTACCCTTCAAGTAAAATAGATGGAGTCAAAGCCTTTACCCATGTGATTTCTTGTTCATTATTTGAAGTACAGAAATGGGTAAACACCGAAAGCCATGTTTCTCTATTACGTATGTTGTGACGAGACTGCGTACATCGTGTACCGTCAGCTGTTTCATAAAACCAAGATTGATACGGACCTAGTGCGTTATATTCCATAACACCGCCATCACCTGGGAGAGTAAAATCAAATCGACTCGGAGGCTGTTTTAATGGACTCTGACTGATGATCTGTACAACTAAATTTTCACCCTCTAAATAAGAATCGTTTTTTAACAACGTCCAATACCATGTTTCCTTAGCTTTTCGTTGACGAAAACTCTGTACTGTGTCCACTTCGCTTAATAAAACGGGTAATTGATAATGCTCAATAATGGTGGGGTCATAGACCCGACTGATAACATCTTCTGAAGTTAATTGACATCCAGAAATAATGCATGCTGTAAAAATGATGAAAGTGTTACTTCTGTTTTTTGACATAAGACGCTTTCTCTCTCCCAAAAAATCAGAACAAGATTTAGCAATTCTCTTGCCAACATATCAATTGAAATAAAGTTATTTAATATCAATTATTTAAGTTGTTTGTGATAATTTTTTGTTTGTTTTTTCAGACATTGAAATGAGAACTTTCAAAATGAATGTCAAAATGAGAAAAGATTGATATGAGTTTTTAAAGTGAGGTTTATGCTTTAAATGAAAATCTAATATTTTAAAGGTATTGTATATGGTAATTTTTGGGGAGAGTTAGGTTTATATTTAGTGATGCCATATGGATATCGATACTATCTTGGGCATAAAAGATGACTATAGACTATGAACATTTTCTTTGGAATTTATTAATAAGATCCTTTCACCTCAGTCTCTCGCCCACGATTAAAATTGAACCCACTGATAAACTTGAGCGTTGACTTCGCTATGTTCTACAATGGCGCACTTTTAAATGACATCAGGTCAACATAATGAACGACACAACTTCAAAACCAGCGCTGCCAGACCATCTTTCTGGTAACCCACGCAGCCCACATTTTGTGGAAGAATGCTTCCAGTACGACATCGGCATTCGCTTTAACGGTAAAGAGCGTACTGATGTTGAGGAGTACTGCATCAGCGAAGGTTGGATCAAAATTCCTTCACCTAAAGCACTGGATCGTCGTGGCCAGCCATTACTGATAACGCTGAAAGGCACGGTAGAAGCCTACTACATCTAAGCTATCAAACGTCGCAAGACACTGATTTGAAATAAGGAGAGCCCAAGGTTACTTGGGCTCTCTTTTTTGTCTGTAAAACAGCGTGTGTACGCTGGATGATTCCCTTAGGTACAAGCCTGGAACTCTGATAGACTCCCCCGCCTCTCCGGTAAATCGTGTTGATTACGCCGGACTACCTAAGACTAGGGTCTGCTTTGACCAATAATGATATCTTGCGCCGCATTCGTTATACCTTCGACTTTAAAGACAAAGAAGTCGTAGAAATTTTCGCGCTGGCTGATGTGACCGTGACGCTTGAGCAAGTGGCGGCTTGGATGAAAAGAGATGAAGACGAGGCATTCGGGCAAATGAACAGCATCGAGCTTTCTTCCTTTCTGAACGGTTTTATCAACCTGAAACGCGGTAAACGCGACGGCGAACAACCTCAGCCTGATGCCCACCTGAGCAACAATATGGTGTTCCAGAAACTGCGTATCGCGCTGAACCTGAAAGCGGAAGATATTCTGGAAATTCTTGAACTGGCTAACTTCCGCTTGAGCAAGCATGAACTGAGTGCGTTTTTCCGCAAGCCGGCCAATAAACACTACCGTCAGTGTAAAGATCAGATCCTGCGCAACTTCCTAATGGGTGTGCAGCTAAAATTACGCCCTGAAGATCAGACCGAATACCAAGACTGATTGCTAATCAAAAGAAAGCCCGGTTATCCGGGCTTTGTTTTTAGGTAGCTTTCGCGTTATCCAATGTATGGACAGTGACATGGAATTTTTCATTGCCTGGCATGCGGCCGCTAGCGATACCTGTTTCAATAAATCCAATAGACTGATAGAAGTTTAGCGCAGTATTGTTTCCCTTTAACACTTCAATAGAGAAAGTACGTGCAGGCGAACCAATCACGGCATTGACCAATGCTTTGCCAACACCACGACGATAGGCTGTTGGATCAACATACAACCACGCGATCTCTTCATCATCATGTGCGATAAACCCGACAACCTGATCATTATCCTCTGCAACCAGTAGGCGATAATCAAAGAGGTCTTCATTCTTTGCCGCTATCTCCAGTGGTATGAAAGCATCTTCAAGTGAAGCCCCTCGAAGCTCATCTAATCGAGCTAAGTCATGAATCTCGCAAAGGCGAGACCAATCGTTTTCCGAATACTCGCGAACTATCATGTGTTTTATCAAGTTTCCATTTAATGCCGAGGTGCCACGTTATGGCAAAGTTGGGGGCTAGCCACCAATAATCGCGTTTAACGCTAAAGCTTGGGAAACATCAGCGAAAGAGCCTATCAGCGGATACTCATTATCATCAGCACCATAAGCCTGTTTGTGGAGTTGATACGCGTCCTGCAATGACTCAGCTTTCAACGGCTGTCCAGCTAATTCAAAACCTTGTTCCAGCAACTGGCTTTGCTCGTTAACGAAAGTTTCCGTGCCTAATTCGAGATGAATGACTGCCGTGTCTTTTTTCATGAATTGATAGGAGTTCATTGATCATTCCTTTGGTTAAACGAGAGGGTCAAAATTGTCCAAAGAAATCTGTCACGCTAAAAGACTAAGCAGTTTTATAGCACCGTTTTATCAGTGCTCTGTGAGATGGCGTACCAAAATGCGACTAAGTGAGTGCTTTCTGCTTAAGACCGAACTATCTGCTAGGGGATAGACGTGGAAGCAAAACTAGCTCCGCGTTTTCGGTTTGAATTGTTTGATGGAGCGTTTGCTGTTACTTCGACGGTTGGCTTTCTTGTCGCGAGGCGGACGTTTGCGCTCGCTGTTGGCACCTTCTGTTGCAGGTTTGTCAGTCACTGGGAATCCTTCAAGTGAAAGCAGTTCCAATGGTTTTCCCGTTAACTTGCGGATGGCGTTCAGCGAATCGGTTTCGCCATGACAAACCAAAGAGAGCGCCAAACCATTTTCGCCAGCACGGGCTGTGCGGCCAACTCGGTGAACATAGACAGGCGCGTTCGGTGGTAAATCAGCATTGATGACCACGGGCAGCGCATCGATATGAATACCGCGGGAAAGAAGGTCAGTGGAAACGAGAACGGTTACTTTCTTGGCTTTAAAAGCGGCCAGAGTTTGTTCGCGCGCCGTTTGATCTTTATCGCCATGAAGCGCCGCCACTGACATTCCAGCTTTGGTGAGTTTCTTCGCCAGAGCATCGGCATTACCGCGTTCACCGACAAACACCAATACCTGCTCCCAGCCATGTTGTTTGATCAGCGAAATCAACGCCTGCGCTTTACTGCCTTTGTTGACGAGATAAAGGCGTTCTTCAATCTCTTCCACCACACTGTTTTTCTGGTGTGCTTCGATTCGCACAGGGTTAAAGAGCATAGACGCGGCGGCAGACTCCAGTGATTGCGGCATAGTGGCTGAAAACAGCAGTGTCTGTCGCTTGGCAGGCAACACTTTAGTCAGGCGCTGAACATCCGGCCAGAAACCCATTTCCAACAGACGGTCTGCTTCATCAAGTGCCCATAGTTTTAGCGCATGAAGTGATAATTCTTCCTTGTCGATGAAATCAAGCAGGCGACCTGGCGTTGCCACGATAAGTTGCGGTTTATCTGCGAGTTCTTTGAGCTGGCTTTCAGGCGCGGCGCCGCCACACAGCATCATGGTCTTGATGCCTATGAGAGTGGCTATTTCTTCAATCGCTTTGATGACCTGAGCAGCCAGTTCACGGGTGGGCACCAGCACCAAGGCCTGAATGTCTTTCAGGCTTGGGTTGATGCGATCAAGCATTGGCAGACTGAATGCCAGCGTCTTGCCGCTACCTGTTTGCGCGAGTGCAATCACATCGCTGCCTTTCAAAGTGGCTGGAATGGCTTTTTCCTGAATCAGGGTTGGGGACGAGAGCGCTTTAGGTAGCGCAGCAAGTAAAACAGGAGAGAGATTCAACGATGAAAAAGTCATGGGCAGTCACAATGTGATGGAAACGGTGGCGAAGTCTAACAGTGAGTCGCTAGAAATTGTACGAAAAGAGGTTTGATTTTGTCACGCGGGATGAGAGGAAGAGAAAAGCAGCTACCGAAAGAGGTGGAGATAACTGCTTTTGCTAATGTCTATAAGCGGTCTGGTTAGATTGTATTTCGCTTGGTTAGATGGTGATCATCGCGCAAAGCGTTCACTTTCAAGTGCGTTATTGACCTTCCAAATCCACATGCTGAACGATATCCAATCGAATACCTGCTGGGTCTTCAACCATAAAATGGATTTGCCCCCAAATCTCCTCTTTAAGCGTCATGGCAATAGGCAGATCCAGCTCTTTCGCGGTCGCATATGCCTTTGCTGCATCTTGGACTTCCAGAGAAACAACGTATCCTTCCGGATTCATAATAGGATGAAGAAACGCGGGTTGGCTGGCATGTTCAGGCATTAGAAAGCCAAGCTGAACGCCAGAGTTAGGGGAGACAAGATGCAGGTAAAATGTCTCGTCATAAAATACAGCATTGAACCCAAAAACGGTTTCATAGAAACGCTTTACGGCTTCGAGCTCTGATGTCACCATCACCGGAAACATAGCATTAATTTCTATCATAGTTTCTCTCCTGAAAACGAATGTGTGTTGAACAGAAGTGAGTATGTGTTATCGGCGATTCTGGCGATTGTATAAAACGGACATTCGTTTAAATTCTTGTGGTGTTAAGCCTGAGAACCTTTTGAACTCGCGGATAAAGTGGGATTGGTCGTAATAGTGTGCCGCCCAAGATGGTGCGCCTTGGTTTTCTTGAGTCAGTTGTTTAACCGTTTTCTGAAATCTCAAAACACTTGAGAAAGACTTTGGGGACATACCCAAATGAAGTTGTGTCAGCCGCCTTAGCTGTCTAGCGGAAACGCCAAACTCGGCACATTGCTTATCCGAAAGTTGAATAACAGATTCAGTATTGTAAAGGCAATAGCGGATGAAGCTAACCAAGCGTCGGTCAACCGAAGGGTACTTCACCTCCCTCAGCAAAGCGGTTCCAACATATTTGCATCTCTCACTGAACGAGTTTGTGCGTTGAAGACCTTCAAACACCTCCATCAACAGTGAAGGTGGCAGGAGTTCGAGGGATTGCGTATCAGGTGTCACTGCACCCCACTCCCCGATAGGGTGCGGGATGAGACCTTGATTTGCCAGTACGCGAAATCTGACACCAAAGTAACTGACAGGTCCAGAGAGCGGGAACTCGATTGAGGAAAGAAAGGGGGAGACGATGGCGTTGTCGTCGATGTCTCCAACATTAATGATCCAGTCGACGCAATTGTCGGGCATGCTTCGATAAAAATGCTCGCCGAAGGGAACATCTAACTGCCAAAAGCTATGTATCCAGTGACTCAGAGGAGGTGGAGGCACATAGGCTTTATAAGCGTTTTGAAGAGTGACAGACCCTTGTGCAGGTTGATAGTCGAAATCAAGCAATACTCGCAGCCTCTGTTATGGATGTGCTTCATTTTTTATATCACAGGCGTTTAGGTTGGGACTGCTTTGTACTGCCTTACTTCTGTTTCATCAATAATGTGAGAGGTAGTGCAAGGGAACCAGAAAGTGCAGCAACCAGTGAGCAGCTCCGCAACCTGGTCCCATTGGGTAAGCAAATAGATTTGTATTACATAAAAATGCCATTCAACTTGTTGATCGGTATTTCTCGCTCTATCTATCAGGCCGCTATTTATCTGACCAAACCGCAAACTCGTTTCCACTTGGCTCGGTAAAATGAAAACGCCTGCCGCCCGGGAAGTCGAAAATCGGTTTCACAATCTTGCCGCCAGTTTGCTTCACATTGATTTCGGTCTGCTCCAAAGACTCACTGTAAAACACCAAAAGTGCGCCGCCGTTTGAGGTCTCTGAGCACATCTCCGCGCGGAAGAAGCCGCCATCCAATCCCTGATCAGAAAAGGCGGTGTAATCAGGGCCGTAATCGGTGAAGGTCCAGCCGAAAGCTTCAGAGAAAAAGGATTTGGTGGCTAACAGGTCGCGGGCGGGAAATTCAACGTAGTTCAGTTTACCGTGTTGGTTCATTGGCGCACTCCAAGGTCGTCAGGAACGCGACCATGTCCGGCCGCGCAGCCATTCAAGATGATTGAAGTTATCCTAAATGAAGGACGTTGATCGCTTTGAGATCAAAGGCAACTTCCCGAAAACAAACTGTCTTAAAACGTAATCAAAATGCCATGCGGTGAAGTGGGTTACATTCGGCTTTGAGTTGTTTCCTTTGTTGCACCTGAATCTGAAGTTTCGAAGAATTGACGAAAAGTGAAGGCGAATTCTGACTCGCCGTGTTCGCGTAAATGATCCAGCCTCTCTTTTGCTTCTTCCAGAGAAGGGATGTGCCCCTCTGGAATCCACCACATCACAAAGTTGTGGCAACTTGGTTTTTCAAACCATTCATTGCGGCGCTTCATGATGTCCACATGGTGGGTTTTGAACATGAACTGTTTGAGTGCATCGGCGGACTCCCAAACAGAGAGGTTAATCAGGGTATTAGGGTTACCAAACAGGCGGTAGCTGAGCACCTTGCTGTAGGAGTCTTTGAAGCGCCACACATACCCACGAGACGATTCCGCAGTCGCATTGACTGAGGGAATGTTATCGACAAAGTCCTTCAAAAGTGGGTCGTCGATATTGGCTTTTGCAAACGAAATATTTAGCTCAGCTAGATGCATTTCATTCTCCCTAATTTGTCTGTTCATCAACCTCCCACGAATCGTCAGAGGGGTAAAGTCACCCTAAGACGATTCGAGGAGTGCGTCTCACTCATGCAGTGATGTGGAAGTTACCAGACATGGAAATGCGGGTATTGAACAAAATTTCACCTCTATCACCTAACTGCCATGCGAGCGTCATTGAAGTGAAACCTAAAGTCGTAAAGGTAGCGTCCCAGAATTTGGTGATAGGTTTATAAAGGAGTTTCCCCATGCGTAAGCAGAGCAACCTACTCGTTTCTGTGTTGGCATTGTCGGTCAGCGCGGGTTTGTATGCCGCAGAGCAATCTTCATTCCAGCGTATTAGCGCGGTATCGACGGCAAACAACATCCCACCGGGCGTAGAAAAAAGTCACGAAACCTCAGCGGAAATCATTGCTGTCAGTGAAGATGGCAACACATTGGTTTACACCGATAGCCCGTTGAAAGGCGTGGGTATGCTGGATATCACCAACCCGAAAAAGCCAACAGGGAAAGGCTTTGTTTCACTGAATGGTGAGCCAACCTCGATTGACGTTCTGGGTGAAACCTTTGTCACCGGCGTGAATACCTCAGAAAGTTACACTCAGCCGTCTGGCTATCTTGAACAGCGAAATCTGACCACAGGTGTCCGTATAGAAAAATGCGAACTTGGTGGCCAGCCGGACTCTGTTGCCGTGGCAAAAGATGGCAGCTTCGTCGCGGTGGCGATTGAAAATGAGCGAGATGAAGACCTGAATGATGGTGTGCTTCCACAATTTCCTGCCGGTCACCTTGCGCTGGTGCCTGTTAGAAACGGCAAGCTTGCTTGTGAGGCTCAGAAAAAAGTCGCTATGACAGGCTTAGCCGACATCGCACCAGAAGATCCAGAGCCAGAATTTGTAGATATCAACAGCCTTGGCGAAATCGTGGTCACCCTGCAAGAGAACAACCATTTGGTGATTGTGGATGGTAAAAAAGGTGAGGTGATTGCGCATTTCCCTGCCGGCAAAGTTGATTTGGATAACGTCGACTTGGATGAAGAGCGCGCCCTGACGTTTGATGGCACCCAGAAGAACCGTAAGCGTGAACCGGACGCGGTGAAATGGTTGGATGAAGAGCGCTTTGTGATTGCCAATGAAGGTGACTACGAAGGCGGCTCGCGCGGCTTCACCATCTTTAGCAAGCAAGGCGATGTGCTGTTTGAGTCTGGTCTGGATCTGGAATACCGCATCGCGATGGCGGGTCACTACCCGGAAAAACGCTCAGGTAACAAAGGCGCAGAGCCGGAAGGTCTGGAAGTCGGTACTTTCAATGGCCAGCAATACATTTTTGTGTTGTCTGAGCGAGGCTCAGTCGTCGGCGTTTACCGCGACACAGGCAAAGCACCGGAGTTTGTTCAGTTGCTACCATCTGGCATTGCACCGGAATCTGCCGTTGCGATTCCACAGCGTGGTCTGCTGGCAACGGCCAACGAGAAAGATCTGATTGAAGATGGCGGCGTGCGTGCTCATGTCATGCTATACCAGATTGGCAGTGAAGAACCCTCTTACCCACAAATTGAATCTGTGATGGTTGATGGTAAGCCCATTGGCTGGGGCGCCTTGTCAGGTCTGGTAGCGGATCCAAACAACGAGAGCACCCTGTATGCCGTGAACGACAGTTTCTACAAAGCGCAGCCTTCGATTTTTGTGGTCGACGCTTCTTCCACGCCAGCCAAAATCACAAAGCGCATTCCTGTGATGAAAGACGGCAAACCAGCGAAAAAACTGGACTTGGAAGGGATTACTACAGATGGCAAAGGCGGTTTCTGGTTGGCTTCTGAGGGGCGCACTGACAAAGAGATCCCACATGCCCTGTATCGCACTGACGCCAAAGGCAACATCGTAGAAACGGTCGAATTCCCTGTTGAATTGCTGGCTGTGGAAAAACGCTACGGTTCAGAAGGCATCACCCGTGTAGGCGACAACCTTTGGATTGCGATTCAGCGCAGCTGGAAAGATGACCCTGAAAACACCGTAAAACTGGTGCAATACAACACCAAAACTGGTGAGTGGAAAGCGGTGCGCTATCCTACTGAGTCAGCGGAAAATGGCTGGGTAGGTTTGTCTGAAATTACGGAACACGAAGGTGCGCTTTACATCATTGAGCGTGATAACCAAATTGGTGACGCAGCGAAAGTGAAGCAACTGACCCGTGTATTACTGGCTGATGCAAAGCCAGTGGCGCTAGGTGGGGAACTGCCATTGGTTCGCAAAGAAGTGGTATACGACTTTATTCCAGATCTGAAAGCACCAGGTGGCTTCGTGACGGATAAGATTGAAGGTTTTGCGATCACCAAAGACGGTAAAGCATTCGCTGTCACCGACAATGACGGTGTAGATGATAGCAGCGGCGAGACCTTCTTCTTCCCACTTTCCAAAGATGGAAAGGCGCTGGATTTTGCGACCTTGCGTCCGTAACTTAATGATATAAATAAAAACGCCGGCTTGAAGCCGGCGTTTTTGCTTTGGAGTTCCAACCGATAATTCTGCAAATCGAGGTGTTGTCCCTGAATCAACGTCGCGTCTAACGCTTTGCTTTGGTAAGCAAACCCGGCACTCTCAAGCACTTTGACGGAGGCTTGGTTACCCGAAGACACTTTTCCCACTACATAGTCCACATCAAGTTGCTCACGACACACTTCCACCAGTGCCATTAATGCGCGCTTGGCGATGCCTTTGCCTAAAGACTTCTGACAGACGCGATAGCCAATCTCAACATGGTCGTCGTAAATGGTATGAATATTGGCTCTGGCTACGATTTTGTCGCCCTCATAAATCACATACATCAGATGGGTTTCATTACTTTGGCTTTCTACCAGTTCACGGGTGGTATCTGTGAGCCCAGCCAGATTGAAATAGCCCGAGGGCTTTGGCGGAATGAATTGCTCAAACCACGTTTTGTTGCGGCACTCGAAATCCAGCAATGCTTGGCAATCATTTAGGCTAAGCGGTGATAGGGAAACCGTTTCCATCTAGCGGGTAAGTGTCCTTGTTTACATTGTAAATTGTTAAAAAGGCTGCTCAGCGAACCGACTCATGAGCTTCCAGTGTCCGGATGCATATTTTGTGGTCTGTTTAGAGCCTGTGTTCAGCCAGAAATAATGACGGTTAAACATCATTTTCGGGTGGTAACCAGGCTGGGTTGAAGCCAGTGGATACTGTCGGCCAAAACCACTTTTTTGGGTCGCTTCCAGCACATACTCTTTGCCATTTAAGAACAGCACTACCCAGGCATGACCGCCACCATCATAAGTACCGATAGCCACGCGTGCGTCATACCCTGCTTCAATCAGCCAGTCTGCCAGCAGAATGGCATGGTCCTCACAATCTCCGGAAGGGTAGTAGTAAGACTGTTTGCTTGATTGCCAAATTTCCATCAGGCCACCGTATTGTTCGTGGTCATACTGGTAGGTTTTCTTTCGGGCGATCACCAGCATGGGCATCATAGGGTTATCAATTTTGAATGGCAGATAACCTTCGAGGTAGCTGTGTGTCAGATGAAAGTTGCCCTTGCTGTCCGGTGCCAGTGCGGTGAAAGGCTGGTTATTGGTGTTGTACGTGTAGAAGCCGTTATTTCCCTTTAAAGATTCGCGCCAACGGGCGATTTCCGTATGGGGAATTCTCTCTTTGGTATCCAGCAAGGTGATAACACCATTGCTCCCGTCAAAATCAATCTCAGCCGGTGTAAGTGCGCTGGTGGATGCGGTTATCTGCTTTTCAGTGATACTCGGAACATCTGGCAGTGTGGCCTTTTTCTCTTCAAGCAGGCTGGCAACTACGGCCAACACCAACATCAGCGGAAGATAAAACTTGAGGTTCATGGCTTAACTGCGAAAACCGAACGCAACGATAACAGCAACGAAAATAAGGATGGTTGATGCAAAAAGCGAAACCGCCACATTGCCCTTCTTCATTTCCTCTTCTATATCCACATTCTTCAGTAGTTTCTTATCCACCCATAACAGGGCGTAAACGCCAACCAGCAAAGAAATGATGGTGTAAATGAGGTTGATGGAAAGGTTAAGAATTGAAGCGAAAAAGAACTCGCTGCCCATAGTTGCACTCCTTGCATAGGGTAAGAATCGATTGCGTCGATACTACTGTTTTTGTCGCCATGATTCGACGCAAATGCTTGGGAAAGCGAGCCTTATCAAACCTTACAAAAATGTATAGTTCGCGAAAAGTTGGCGAAAGCCCCTTTGGTTAGAGTATCCACGTCGACAGGGAAATGCCCTTGTCAACCGATACCAATAACGAGGATGACACCATGAAAAAGACAATGATTTTTAAGCCTGCTGCTATTTCTGCTGTATTGGGTCTGAGCGCCATGATGGCGGTAGGCACTGCAAATGCGGGTGACGCGCCAAAGTCACTGAACGAAGATGCAGTCAGCCTGGTTCAGGCGGTTGAGATTGCCAAAAACGCAACTGGTGGCGTGGTACTTGAGGCAGAGCGCGACGTAGAACTGGGCCAGGCGGTATATGAGATTGAGCTGGCAAGTGAAACCGGTGAAGAAATCAAAACCGTGGTGAACGCGACGACGGGGGAAGTGATCCTGACGAAAACCCGCCGCGACCATGATGATGACCACCACGATGACGACGACGTAGAAGATGCGATCTGGTTGTCAGGCATCAAAGACGGGACTTACCTCTCACTGGAACAAGCGCTGATGCAAGCAGAAACCCAGGTAGGCGGTAAAGCGTGGAGCATTGAGCAAGATGATCACCGCGGCCAGCCTTCTTATGAAGTAGAGCTTCTGGATGCAAATGGCAAAAGCGTTGAAACCCGCATCAATGCGATGGCTTTGAAATAAGCCCTTACTAACGGTCAACAGACCCTAAAACGTCATAATCGAATTTATCTGTAGGGGCGATGCCGTCCCTGATTGGAGGTACACATGAGCGACGAAAACAAAAACACATCAATGTGGCAACGCGCAAAAGAGATGGTGAAACGTGTTGTTCAAGAGGCACCTATGGCAATTCTGGGTGTTGTGAGTTTCTCACTACTATTTATGCTGGGACTGGTTACACTGGGAATCAGTTTGATGGCTGGAATAGCCGCCATCATTGCGGCGAAATGGCAACAACGCCAGATGTATAACGACATCGCCAACCCCACAGATAAGAGAAACGACGAAGAACCGATTGTGGCTGTATAAGCCGCAATGTTATCCGAACAGAGAGAGTCCCTATGCGCGTGTTGTTGGTCGAGGACGATACCAGCCTCAGTAGTTTTGTAGAAAAAGGCCTGCGTGAAGCAGGCCATCAGGTTGAAGTCACCGACAACGGTAAGCATGCGCTCACGCTTTGTATGGCAGAAAGCTACGATGTGGCGATTGTCGATCGTATGTTGCCGGGGCTGGATGGACTCTCTTTGGTAAAAGCGTTGCGTGCGGCTCAGGTCGGCACGCCAATTCTATTTCTGACCGCCCTCGGCGGTGTGGATGATCGCGTGCAGGGTTTGGAAGCGGGTGGTGATGATTACCTCACCAAGCCTTTCGCGTTTTCTGAGCTGTTGGCTCGCGTCACTGCGCTTTCCCGCCGCTCTGTGTTGAAGTCCACCGAAGCCAGCCCTGAAATCAGTTATGGCGACGTGGTGCTGAACCTGTTTGAGCATTCCGCCACCCGTCAGGGGCAACCACTGGATTTACAGCCGAAAGAGTTCCGTATTCTGGAGCTTTTCCTCCGCCATCCTGGTCGGGTGATCACCCGTACCATGCTGCTTGAACACGTTTGGGATATTCATTTCGACCCGCAAACCAGTGTAGTGGAAACCCACATCAGCCGCCTTCGTAACAAGCTCGAAAAGCCATTTGGCGACACACTGATTCAGACTGTGCGTGGCGTGGGCTACAAGCTTGAACAAAAAGGCGGTGAGGCGAAATGAAAGCCAGAGTGACGGACTTTTTCCATCGCCACTTTTCCAAGCGCAAACTGCTGACGTTGTTACCGTCGTGGATGAAAAGCTCTGCAACCCAGCAAGGTTTGATGTTTGGTGGTGTGTCGATTATCAGTCTGGTGTTGATGGCAACCGTGACTTTCTTCTATGTCGAGCATGAACTGAAAGACCAAAACCGCGAGATAGTGAAAGAGTCCCAGCAGCTCGCTACCGGTCACCATAAAAAAGTGGATGACGACCCGATAGAAGACGACGAGATTCTTGCGGTGTTGGCGTCTGGTTTTGTGCTTGCTGGCGTATTGGTGTCGATTTTCACCGTGGCATTGGTTGTTGTGATGAGCCGTATCAGCCAAAAACGCATTAATCGTATTGAAAGCGTGCTCAATGCGGCGGCTGAGGGCGATCTTTCCGCTCGGACCGACGTGAAATACACACACAATGACTTGGCGAGAATTTCAGTTTCTGTCGATGACATGCTGTCACGGCTGGAAGGCTCTGTCGCGGCAATGAGCGACATCTCTGCCAACATCGCTCATGAGCTAAAAACACCGATTACCCGGTTGCGCCATAACCTGCTGACACTTCGGGAAGACGCGGAGCGTGTTGAGCCGAATCTCGATGACGCTTTTATCGAGGAACTGGACAAAGCGCTGGAAGATTCGCAGCGTTTGGCTTCTATTTTTGATGCATTGCTGCGGATATCTCAGATTGAGTCCGGTGCACGCCGAAGCCGCTTTATGGCGCTTGATCTGAATAATGTTATCGAGACAGTGGCAGAGATTTATGTCGATGTCGCCGAAGATGCAGAGATGACGCTGACGATTGAGAAGCCGGATTCACCACTGATGATTCAAGGCGATCGAGAATTGCTTATCCAGCAGGTCGCTAATCTGATTGAGAACGCGCTGCGCTATTGTCCGGCGGGCAGTGAAATCGCTCTTCGCTGCGGTGAAAATCCGGAAAACGGCAATGTTTGGCTCGAAGTGAGCGATAACGGACCTGGCATCGTCGATGAAGAAAAAGAACGCGTGTTCGAACGTCTTTACCGCGTAGACAAAAGCCGCACAGATGGTGGCTTGGGTCTTGGGTTGTCCTTGGCAAAGGCGGTGGCTGGTTTGCATTATGGCCATATTGAGCTGTTTGATGCTGAGCCGGGGTTGGGCGTCAGGGTGGCGATCCCGATTCGCTAGAGTCTATTGATCAATTAGACGCACTATTAGGTTGTTTTTGTTAGTAAAGAACATGGAGGAGTATTGGTTCAAGAAGAATAAATCTTTAACTGTTTTTTCCTCCTTTGAATATGAAATCTATTTCATTTTTCTTTCATTTATAAAAATTAATTTAATTAGGTATTATTTTGTCTTCTTAATTTTGAGAATAATTTGGTTTTCTGACGACTTTATTCTCAGAAATGAGAATTAAGTCGTCGAGTTTTAATATTTCTCACTCAATGCCAGAATAACGGAATGCTTCTCTGGTCAGGCGGTTTAATTCGCTTTCTTTCATCTGGTTATGAACCACAGTGATGCGCCCGAGATAAATTAAAGGCACTTCCGATGATCTACCTTCAATATGAAATTTGATCGCTTCGGCAGTAGCTACACCCAGATCATCGCTCATCCGCATTGGCGTCGCATCTAACTCACCAGCCCGAATCTTTTCGATCTCTTTTGCCGTGCCACCCCAGCCCGTTACGTAAATGTCAGACAATCGGTCTGCTTCACCAAGCGCTTCGACAGCCCCCATGGTCATGGCGGTATTGGCATTGTGTATCATTGACACTTCAGGGAAATTATTGAGTACCAATCGCACGCCGTCAGCGCCTCCGAGTTTCTGATATTGGCCAAAGTGCTCGTAAATGTTTAGCCAATCACCTTTCTGCTGGACACAGTCGATAAACCCTTGAGAACGTTGAGTATCTGTAATGCCTGGGATTCCACGGTTTGCTGCAAATTCCACCTGCTTTCCCATGTGTTTAATCACATGGTCGCAAAGCACATCTGCGCCCATCGCACTCGAAAAGTCGAACCAGCCGTCCGGCTGATGTGTCCATGCTTTGTTTGGTGTATGGAACGCCCAAATGAAGGTTTTGAACTTGTCTGACGCCGAGAGTTTTTGGATGTTGTCTGCCTGTAGGTCCAGCTCGGAAGGGCCGAAAATCACGAAGTCATACGGCTGCTCAGCATTAAGTACTTGCTCTGTGTATTGCGATTGCAATGAGTGCTCAATTTGCTTTGAGGTATACTCGTGAACCTCGTAGGGTACTTTTAAGTCCAATAAGCGCTTTGTCATCGCTTTGAAATTTTTCACCCAAAAATCAGAGATATCTGCACTCGGGTAAATAACTGCAATGCGTATAGGTTTGCTAAACTTTTCTATATTCGTTGGTAAAGGCGGTTCACTAACGGTTTTCTGAAATGTTTTAAGCTTTTCATTATTCGAATTATTTAGGTTTTCTTTAGATGAAACTGAAAAAGACATCGCCCACAAAGCAACAACCAGGCCTGCCACTATACTTCTTTTCATTTTCCTTCCTTGTGGTTTACCAACTGGAAAAACTCTATTAACATGCTTATTAATGATACATGAGAATTATAAATCGGACTGGTTTCATTCTTTGAGTGCTTATATTTTTTCCCGATTCAAGACTTTTATCATCTTTTTCTTCGCGACAACGTGTTCTGCCGAAACGCTGACAGCATATTACGTTGGCTATGCACAGGAAAAAGTGAAAAGAGCGATATATGAGAATGCTGTCTGGGGTGGCCCCACGACCGGCCCAAGTATTGTGAGCGGTAAAAACATTATTTTTGTTGCCTCTGACTTGAGAAATGGTGGGGTATACGGCGTTGGTAAAGGGATGTCTGAAGCCATTTCCAATCTCGACTGGCACCTTAGGTTTATTGATGGGTTTGGTTCAGAGGTGCGTCAAGGAGCAGCCATCAAGAAAGCCATCAGCTTCAAACCAGATGCGATTGTGCTCGGTGGTATCGACGCTCAGCATCACAAAGAAGTGCTCAAAATTGCCAAAAGCCATGGCATTGTAGTGATTGGTTGGCATGCAACCGAGCTGGCGGGTGGGAACAGCGAACTGGGTCTTTTCATGAACGTGACTACGGATCCGCTCGCCGTTGCCGAAATTGCCGCGATGCTGGCTATCGTCAACTCCAAAGGGCGTGCAAAAACCCTGATATTCACAGATCCAAACTACAAAATTGCCACCATCAAAGCGAACGCCATGGCAGACACCATCCGTCGTTGTGCAAACTGTGAAGTCTTGGAGGTCAACGCGCTGCCTCTGGATAAAATCGCCGAGCAGATGCCAGTAACGTTTGAAGGTCTTTGGAAGAAATACGGCGCAGATATTACACACATTCTCGCTATCAACGACCTCTACATTGACTATGTTATCCCCTCTCTAGAAACAAACGTAGAACAGCAAATTCATATACCGCAGAACATCTCTGCCGGTGATGGAAGCCGCGCGGCCTATAAGCGCATTAACAATGGCAGCTTCCAGTTGGCAACAGTTCCTGAGCCGCTCTACCTACATGGTTGGCAGATCACGGATGAGCTGAACCGCGCATTCAACCAACTTCCTCCGAGTGGATATTCCGCGCCAGTGCACATGGTGACACCTGAGAATGTCAGCGAATTGATTGGCAAGCATGAACGTGGTGTCTATGACCCGAAAAATGGCTACCGCGATGCCTACCTCAAGATATGGAAGCCATGATGAATTTTAACAATACCAGTATTACCCAACGGCTTATCATCTCGAGCCTCATCTCTCTTCTGATGGTGAGCTTCGCTGTTTTGATTGTTATTCGTTCGCTGTTCTATGTTGAATCAACACTCAAAACGGAAACCTCGCGTCATGTGTCTGAACTGATTGTGAACTCAGAGATCAGCCGCCGAGTCTTTGCGTTGACCTCGCGTGTGAAATTGTTGGAACAAACCTTCCTGTACAGTGAAACCGTGCTTTCTGAAGAAGCGTTTAACATTGATTTCCAACTGCAAAGGCTAAGAGATCTTTCTACGAATCAGGATTTTTCCTATCAAATAGATGCGTTCATCGACAACTTCCACCGCTTTTTAGGCAGTTCACTGGCGCTGAACAGAATCCTAAAACAGACCAACACCATTGATGCTACCTTGGCTGAGCAACTCGACGCGCTTGAGGTGGCAGTGGCGGCGAGTAAGTTAGAACACCTTGGCGAGGAAGAGGTGACTATCTACAATAACGAGCTTGATATTATCGCCATGCTTCGTGAGTCATTTCTGATGGTTGGAAAAATGTTGGGGGATATTCATAGCCGCATTACGCCTGAAACCGAAAAAGTGTTACTCATCGAGGCAGAAAAAGAGCTGGACATTCTTCAGCTTCATCTGGAAAACGTGGACATATCCACCACAGAGGTCCGAACGCAGAAAATCGCAATTAAGCGAACTCTAGAGCGATACCATGCGACGCTCAGGAAAATCCGCGCCAACCTTGACCAGCGTTGGATTGTCATGGCGGCACTTGTTCAGGCTCAGGCGGGTTTGCTTGAAATGGTGGAAAGCACTGAATCCCGCGTTCAGGAGCAAACTTTACAGCTGACAACACAGCTGGAAGATGTGATTACTGAATCTCGCTTCAACGCTATCATCATCAGTCTGCTGGCGTTTTTGTTCTCTGTGCTGCTGGTTAATCACGTTGTCAGCAGACATATCCAGAAGCCTCTTGACGATCTTAAAGATGGATTTGATCGCTTGGTTTCACATGGGACCAAACGTCCCATTGATTTGGGACGGACGGATGAGTGGGGGCATATTGAGAATGCCTACAACAATATGGCGGCGAGGTTGTCTGAGGCTTATCAGGCCATCACCGAAGAGAAGAAAAACTTCGACTTTCTTGCCCATCATGATCCTTTAACTCACCTCGCAAACCGCTTGCTGGCGACGAAAGAGCTGCGTAATCAAATTGCTGACTCCAAGGAAAATGGCACCAAATTCCTGCTTCTCTATCTGGATATTGATGAATTCAAAACTATCAACGATTCTCTGGGACATGCCGCGGGAGATAACCTACTGGTCAACGTGGCCGGTAAACTGACCAGATTGATTGGCGATTCCGGCTTTGTTGCCCGTATGGGGGGGGATGAGTTTATGATCCTCATTCCTAACACTCACTTAGAGCAAGGGAAGCTCATCGCCCAGCGAATTAATAAGGCAATTAAGCAACCTTATTACATTGAAAAAAGCACAGTTTTTGTGTCGACCAGTATCGGTATCTGTGAATTCCCTGACCACGGGTATGATGGTGAAACACTGATCCGGAATGCAGATACGGCAATGTACTACGCGAAACGCAATGGCCGCGACAGTTACCGTATTTACACGGATGAAATGACCACTGAAGTGAACGACATTATCGAGACCAACCGCGGCTTAAACCAAGCAGTCCGCGGAGATGAGCTGACTGTCTTCTTCCAACCCAAAGTGAATTTAGCTTCCGGCAATATCATTGGTGCAGAAGCATTGGTGCGTTGGCAGCACCCTAAACTGGGCTTGCTCCCGCCGTCTGCTTTCATGGAAGTCGCAGAGAAATCTGATCTGGTCGTCGACATTGATAAATGGGTGTTCAGCAAGGTAGCCAGATTGATAACAGATTGGAAAAACGCGGGTATCGACACGTCAAGCATTCTTATCTCGGTTAACTTTTCCGCAAGAATGTTCTACATGACGGATTTGGCAGAACAACTGCAAAAAATCCTCGATAAGACAGATTGCGAGCCGAGTCAGCTGATTTTGGAAATCACTGAGCGCGATATGATGCGGGACTTTGAAACTTGCGTCAGGACAATCGAAACCCTTCACGCCAAAGGTTATAAAATCGCGATTGATGACTTCGGTACCGGTTACTCCTCGCTCTCTGTGCTTAAAAACCTATCCGCCGATTACATCAAGCTAGACCGGAGCTTCATCAAAGACGTTCACTCATCATCGTCTGACTATGAAATCACCAAGGCGATTCTCCAACTGGCGAGCGTGCTGGATTTATCCGTGGTGGCAGAAGGGACAGAAACTCGGCCGCATGTCGACACTTTGCGTCAGCTTGGGTGCACGTCGGCACAAGGCTACTATTTCGCCAAACCGCTGCCTGTCGATGATTGGCTTGACTATTTGGGGGAAAACCAACGCAAGGCCAGTCAGAGTGACTATATCAGACTGAAATCCGCGACATAAAGCGTTGCGATTAGCCGCTATTGAGAGGTTTGATAGGCCGAATAGTATCACTCCATACATTGTTAGGAGGTAGCTTTCTCTCTTCATTCCAACCGTTGAATATCATACATAAACAGCCCTTTGAGGGCTGTTTTTCGTTGGAGAGGATGAATATGTATGAGGACTAGCGGACAAATTTCACCAAGTGGGATTTTACCGTGTTAAGGTTTTCAAAGTTCAGCGAGTAACAAGGAGTTTGAGATGATCGCAAGGGAATGGAAAGCACGGTGTCCAAAGCACCATGAAGAGGGTTTTATTGCTTATCTTTATGAAACCGGGGTAAAAGAAACGTCTGAGACTGAGGGTTTTCGGGGGGCGCAGATATTCAAGCGCGAGATGGATGGAAATTCAGAAATTACTTTAATCAGCTACTGGAAAGATCTGGAGTGCATTAAGGCCTTTGCGGGTGAAGATATCGGCATTGCCCGTTTGTACCCGGAAGATGAAAGTACGAACTGAAACCTGACTTTCACGTGTCTCACTATGAAGTCGTTGAAAGTCGTTTAAACCAATAAACAAGATACTCATTAACAATGAAAAAAGCTTCGCCAGAAAAATCGTTGGAAGAGATCTACTTTGCAGGTGGCTGCCTGTGGGGTGTTCAGGAATTTATGCGCCACTTGCCAGGTGTAGTATCCACAGAAGCGGGAAGGGCAAACGGCACCAGCGACTCAACGGCCGCACCTTATGATGGTTATGCCGAAAGTGTACGAACACAATTCGATCCTGACACGGTCTCTGTCATGACGCTGATGGGATATTTCTTTGAAATCATCGATCCGCACAGTGTGAACCAGCAAGGCGAAGATGTCGGCGAGAAATACCGCACAGGCATATACAGCAAGCATCCTGATCATTTGACTATTGCCCGCGAATTCATTGCGGCCAGGGAAGATGCGGAAAAGATTGCAGTGGAAGTCTTGCCCCTGAGTAACTATGTGCCGAGTGATGATGAGCATCAAGACAGGCTGACCCGTTTTCCTGATGACTATTGCCATATCCCTCTGGATTTATTACATAAATACAAGAAGAAATAGATTAAAGCCAAGGATGAAGGAATGAACAGAACAATCGCATTAACCCTGACACTTTGTAGCGCCTTGCTGGTGGCGCCTGTGGCTTCGGCAACGGAGCGCGCAGAGTATGGTTGGGAAATGATTGAGCAGGGCGCGATGGTGGTGGATGTTCGTACTCCGGCTGAGTTCGATGATGGCCACCTGAGTGGTGCACTGAATTACCCTGTGACGGAGCTGGATAAGCACATCCAGCATTTAGATAAAGACACACCGCTGGTGTTGTATTGCCGCAGCGGCGTTCGCTCGGGTGCAGCCTATCAATATCTGTTGAGCAAGGGCTTCACCAATCTTCACAATGCAGGTGGTTTTGAAGAAATGAAAAACGCGAAGTAAATGACTTCGCGTTTCCAGTTAAACCATTTCTGGTAACTGCTGAAATTTTCCCTTCATTAAAGTCTTTCTGGAAGTAGAGCACCTTTTGCAGGTAGCGTCTCGCCTCGTCTTTCGGGTGTCGGGTTGTCAGGGCATCGTAGACCTGGCGCGGAGACTTACGATTTAGCTCTACCATGGCCTGTTTGCGATCGTTATGGAAGGTGGCCAGAACACCGCCGGTGCCGCCGTTGTAGGCGGAAATCATGCTGAAGTGTTTGGATGAAGCGTTCTTCACATCACGCAGATAACGGGTTTTCAGAATGTGCAGATACGCCGTGCCTGTGTCGATATTGTTAGCCGGATCGAACAGGTACTCTTTGGTCGGCATTCCCGGCTTTTTCTTCACCAGATTAAACACATCTGCGCCTGCTGTTTTCGGGATCACCTGCATTAACCCGTATGCGCCCGCATGGCTGACCGCATAAGGGTTGAAGCTGCTTTCGGTTTTGATCACCGCATAAATCAGATCTTCTGGAATGTCGTAACGCTTTGAGGCGTCGCGAACATAGTGTGCATACTGGTATTCGCGCTGCTCCAAATGGTCTTTCACCATATCAATTTGCACGTAATAGGCTTTGCCGCGCTTGATGGTTTTGCTTTGTAGCTTGTTGTTGATGAGGTAATCCGCAAAGCGGTTTGCGCGCCATTCCCACTCAATCGATTTGCCTTCCTGATCGACAATCTGACCGAGGAAAAATGGCTTTCCGGTGAGCTCAATATCTTTGTCCGTAAACTGCTCGACGTGCTTGGGGTCAGCGGGCATTAATACCGTTTGAACGATGGCTTTTTGGCAGCTTCTCCATCGGCTGGCGCTGGGCAACGGTAGAAACATAGATCTTACCTGCCTCAAAGTCGATGTGTGCACGGGTCTGATAACCGTCCAGATACTTCACATAGCGGTGTTTGCTGGACTCGACATACTCATCGTCGTCCCATTGTTTTTTCGCTTCTTTCGCAATATAAGCGAACAGGGCGTTGATTGCCTTTTTGTTGGCATCAGACACGGGTTGGCTGGTCACAGGTGGCGGTGTGTTATCGCAATTGCAGTCCGGGGTTTCGGGCGCTGACGAGCAGCCAGCAAGCAGGGTTGCTGACAGCAGAAGAATGGTTTTTTTCATCGTCACTTCTGATTGTTGTTTTTGTTCTTAGTGAATAGAGGCGACGATGCTATGCCTGACCTTTAAAAAAGGAAAGAATTTTGTCGGCATCGAGGGAGCGAAAGATAGAAATTTTGCACTAGCACACAAGGTGTTAGCGCGCTTTTTGAGCAGGTCTAGTTGAGTTGTTCGACGATATGTTTAGCGATAGGAAAGCAAGATGTTGCTGCCGGTGAAGGTGCATTGCAAACGACTAATGCGTGTTCGGTTTTGTGGAATAGGAAATCATCAACCAGATCGCCATTTGGATAGACCGCTTGAGCGCGAATACCGGAAGGGTAGGAAAGCAAATCCTGATTGGTCAGTGAAGGGCAATACTTCTGCACTTCCCTTAAGTAGCCCGGTTTCCAGAACCCATTCCTGAGCTCCTTCATGGCGGATTTGAAATTGCGGCGAATCACTTTGTAAAACCCCGGATACTGCAGCATCTCAACCACGTCACTCGGAGAGAAAGAAAAGCGAGAGTAGCCTTCACGGGCAAGGCTTAACACCGCATTTGGGCCAACAGTGACTGAGCCATCAATCATTTTGGTCAGGTGAACGCCGAGGAAGGGCAAAGCAGGGTCAGGGATGGGATAAATCAGGCTGCTGATAATGGCATTATGTTCGCTCGCCAGTTGATAGTAATCGCCGCGAAACGGCACCATTTGGAAATCGGGCGTTTCACCCAGCATGCGCACAATGCGATCTGACATGATGCCTGCACAGGAAATCAGCTTGCCGGTATGGAAGGTTTGTTCACCTGCCACCACAGTCACGCCATCTTTGGATTCTTGAATGTACTCAACAGGATGACTATAAAAAACATCCCCACCGCGCTCCTTGATCATACTTCCGAGCTTTTGGCAGATCTGGCGATAGCTAACGATGCCTGTGGAAGGGATAAAGATAGCACCAAGACCTCTGATATTTGGCTCTTTATTCTTAAGCTGTGCCGTGTCCAGCACATCGAAATCCAAGTCGTTGTCAGCTGCGCGGATTTTTAATGCTTCCATGCGTTCGAGTTCAACTTTACTGGTGGCAACCAGCAGTTTGCCGCATTCCTCAAAAGGGATTTGGTGTTCGGTACAGAAAGCTTTGATGGCCTGATTCCCTTCTTTGCAAAAGCGGGCCTTCATACTGCCGGGCGTGTAGTAGACACCGGCATGGATGACACCACTGTTGCGTCCAGTTTGGTGGCTGGCAGGCTGAGGTTCCTTTTCGACCACCACGACACGCGCATTGGGGGCCTGCTGTTGCAGTTCACTGGCGACACTCAATCCAACGATTCCTGCGCCAACGATCAAATAGTCGCAATTCACCATGTATCAATCCCTGATAAAGCCATTTTTAAGAAGTCTGATTGAATGCTAAATCGTCAATGATGGGAAGGTGTTAGGAGTGACTCTGTGACACGAGATATACCCAAACGGTCTGAATGCCTGATCTGCATACTAATTAGATGTGAATAAAGTTAACCCGCAGATTTTCTATTGCTGGCAGCATCTTTCTCATAGGGATTTCTGATGCCTGCCTTAGAAGAGGAGATGACACGGCCAAGGGGGATTGGCTCTCCATACACATATCCTTGGGTGTAATCCAGACCCACTTCGCGCACATGGTGAAGGTCTTCCTCGCTGTTGACTTTATGCGCGGAAGTTTTAACTTTCAGTGTATCTGCCACCTGTTTGATAGAGTCAACAATGCGTTTGTCGACCTTACTCGACTTCATCATTGAGATAATGCTGCCATCGATTTTGATCAAGCTGATATTGAATTTGCGTAGGTGGCCAAAAGAGGAGAGCTCTGAGCCAAAGTTGTCGACGGCGACTTCGCATCCGAGTTTACGCAGTGATGAAATGATGTCTTGAGAGCGAATGGTGTCGATAAGCAAAGTGCTCTCTTTGATTTCAATACAAATCTGATTGGCAGGAAGCACGCTTTCTTTGATGAGCCCAAAACAATAGCTCATGAAGCTTTGGCTGTAGAATGCACCAGTTGAAATATTGACAGCAACACCCAATCCAGTCTCAGCGAGTGCATCCGCCTGCTCGACAAGCACCTCATTAAACACCCAGCGCTCAATGCTGATCAGGCGACCTGTCGGCTCAGCAGCTGGGAGAAATTCGGCGGGAAGCAGTAAATTCCCTTCTTCGGTGATCAGTCTGACCAGCACCTCATGCCAAGTAGGGAGCTCTTGGCTATTGGGTACCAATGGCATGCTAAGTAGACTGAAAGAATTCGTGGATATGGCGGTATCAATACGCTGCAACAGGAAGTCGCGACGGAATGAAATTCCATCATTCAGCAATGAAGGGTCGAACACTGAAATGGCCGGCTTGCAACTTTCCGTCAATGATTCGAGTGCAACCTGCGCTTGATATATGATTTGGAATGGTGTGTTTTGCTGTGCATCGGCAGTGGTCAAGCCAATTGAGCAATTCAACGGGTAAGATGTTTCGCCATGTTGGTATTTTAATGAGCAGATTTTCTCTGAAAGCTTGTGCAGAGATTGCTGGGCGTTTTCGGTAGATTCGTTGGGCAGCAAGAGGCCAAAATGGTTGTCACTGAGTCTGGCAGCATTCTGTTTTCCAAAAGACTTGATAATTAAACCGGCTGATTTAACAAGTTGATCCCTGATTTGGTTACCAAACGCATCGGCCAGCGATTCGAGTCCGCCTATTTCCACGACTGCCAGTGTGTGTCTGTCTGACGATTTTTCGAGACTGTCGATGTGGCCTTGCAGGTTTTGTTCAAAGGCATGTCGGTTCGGGAGCTTGGTGAGCATATCTACAGCCGACTGTTCTTCTTGCACTGCAACCTGCTCTTCCCTCGAAGCTATGTGATGATGGAAGGTGATCACCCATCCGTTTGGTGCATTTCCGTTGGGGATAACCGGAATTACTTCTAAATAGACCTGTTGTTCCTGATGTTGCTCAGTTTGCAAGGTGAAGGTATCGCTTAGGCGGAAGTCCTGATGGTACGCAGAGAGTAGGTGAGCAAAAGTGTATTGATTTTGGCGGTCAAAAATATTGAAGTGCTCATCAATATTGGTGCCGACCAGCTCATTGTTCGGTAGGCCAGTAAAAGCCGCAGCATGGCGGTTGATGAAGGTGATTCTGAGTAGGGAATCGAGCGTTATGATGCCATCACTGACGGATTCAGCAGCGGTTGAGAGTAGCAAGTTCTCCCTTTCGAGCTGCACGTTTTCGCGGTAGATCGTGGTAGTCTCCTGACAAAGCCCGATCAGGCGTGAACCGGTGTCTGGGTGTATTACGCGGGCGAGAATATGGTGGCACACCACCAGACCATTGGCATTCCTCACCTGAATGTTGAGGTCAAGCTGTTCGTTATAAATTTTCGATACGTTAAACATGGCCTCGAGTTGGTGTCGGTCTGAAGGCAATACTTTATCTCGCCACAGGGATTTAGATACACCGTCGCTTTCTTGAAGCCCGTATAAGGCATACATCTCGGTATTCCAGTAAATCTCTTCCGTTTCTGGGTTGTACTCCCAAAGGCCGAAATCGCATACCTGGCCGACAAGTTCAGCTTGCTTAGCAGCGAACGCCTCTTGCAGTGAAAGCTCGCGTTCATCATCAATATCGGTGATGGTACCAATCACTTTGGTGGTTAGGCCATGGCTGTCATGTTCGATAGGTTGGCAATGATCCCTCACCCAGCGATAGCGTTCATTGTCATCCAGTAACCGATATTCAATGGCACCAAATTGGCCGCCATTGTATGTCACTGCGTGTTGATATTCTCTGAGATCATCAGGGTGAATACGGGACATCCACTCGTAAAGTCGTTTGATGTCACTGGCTTTTATGCCAATTGCCTGGCTGGCGTTTTCTGAAAGGTGCAGGTACCTGGTGTGGCACTCCATTTCATAAACCGTTGTACGGTTGATACCGAGGGCAAATTCAAATTTCTTCGACCACATTTTCCGTTCATCATCGAAGCGGCGATCTTTGTCGATATCCTGAACCTGGTAGATAAACTGCTGGGTATTTCCTGTCCATTTGTCCCTGATGATAGAGACACCAATGCGCGTCCAAACCACTTGTTTGTTTTTGCGCGTGAGGCGAACTTCAGTTTGAAAGTTATTGATTTTACTTGAAGAGAGTAATTGAAGCTGCTCATTGGCGGCATTTTTGTCACGATGGAATACAAGCTTTCTGAAGGTTTTCTTTGTCAGCTCTTCTGCGGTGTAACCAATCAGGTCGATGAAACTTTGGTTAGCGTTAGTGATTCTCCCATCCGGTTGCACCATCACAGTGCCAATCACAGAAGATTGCATGGCATTTGAAAACAACTCCGCACGTTCATCGCTCATTTTCTGAATCTGAAGCAGGCGCGCTGATTTTATAGCAAGAATAGCACCCAGCAACATTGCACCGCTGATAGGTAAGAGCAGATTCATTATACCATTGGGTTCGGACGATATCGTTAGGTTTTCACTGGGATTAACCAATAGTAAGTCCAGTGTTATTGATACCACGAAGGCGGTAAAAAAAGCTGAAAGCCTATCTAAAACAACACCTGCAATGGTTAATGCTATGGCGATAGCAATAAAGGGGAATGTGACTTGTGCCAGCAACCAGCCGGATAAAGCTGCAATGAGAAATATCGTTGCCAGTGTGGACGGCTTGTAGATGCTTGATGGTAATTCTTTGTTATTTTTTAGTACCGTATAAATAAAGGGAGTAATGGAAAGAATGCCAACCACGTCACCCAGATACCATGCTGGAGCGACAGCTTCAAACGGAATGGAGAGTTCTCGGTTAAGTACCCATCCCCCTAAAATAGCGCCAACCATTGGGCTGATTAACACCGTAAAGAAAACAAAGAGAGTAAATGCTTTCATGGACAGAAATGGTTCTGTATTTCGGCTGATATAGGCGAAAGATACACTACCAAGGGCAATCGTGGTGCTGTTAGCGGCGGCGAGTTGCAGACTCTGTACCACTTCATCGCCGAATAGCAGATTCGAGAATAGGATGGCGACAAAGGCGGCGCCAATTAATGCGAGGCGTTGGCATGAAGGCGCAAGGGCAATCATGCCAATAGCAAAGGCATTGGTATACCAGATAAAGGCTGCACTTTCAGGCTGCCTAAGAAGGTAAATAGCAAATAAGGCGAGAAAAAGGCATCCGAAAAAAAGAAGCGTGACCCGGAGTAAAACAGCGTTCTCAGGAAATATGTCCTTGGATTCGTTCGGTGCTGCCGTTGGAGTCATTGTTTCATCCGTTGCTTTGAGTCAAATAAGTGCATTTTCCCTATTGGTGGGCGTCGACAGCTAAGGTACGCCGAGAGGGGAAGTTTTGTCTCAAAAGTTTAGATGATGTCTTATTTTTGTGCCGAGAAAACCTTTTGGCCCACAAAGGCATGTAAGCGGTCTCGTACATGCCATTACGGTTAAAGTTCGTTGTATTTTACCGCGCGGCCAAAACATTTCTCCGGAGGGTATTTTTTCCGGTTATGTTCGATTTTCTCATCACAGGCTTTTTCTAAATCAACGCCGCAGCGATCTGCAATGCGTATTAGGTACAGTTGGATATCTGCCAACTCATGCTCAAGTGCTTGTCGTTTCCCAGGGGGAAAGTTCTCAGCTTGTTCCGGTGTTAACCATTGGAAAAGCTCAGACAGTTCTCCGACTTCACCACTCAATGCCATGACCAGATTTTTTGGGCTATGGAACTGTTCCCAATCCCGCTCACGGGCAAATTCAGCCATTTCATATTGCAGCCGAAGAAAAGCACTTTGTGGTTTATCCGTCATGAGGGCGTGTCCTTGAGATAATCTGGAGTGACGAGGTCAACAGCCTCTAGTGTGTCACGAATTGAAGCATGGGAAAACTGAAGTTTTGCATTGCCAGAATAGTCATTAAATCAGATATATACCTGTCCTTTTTTTGTGAAAAATAAGAATTTGTTTTTCAGCTGAAAGCAAACGCCTGCCAATCCTGTCTATTCTGTAACGAGAATATTGAGTCAGGCGCCTACCTTGAACGATATCACCACAACCTTGTTGACCTATTCCCCGGTGACCCTCTTTTTCGTGGTGATCCTGTTGTCTTATCTACTTGAAGATTTAGCGATTGTGACCGCCAGCGTTGCAGCGTCGCAAGGTGTTATGTCAGTGCCTGCAGCGCTAGCTGCCATTTTTGTTGGTATTGCGACTGGTGATATTGGTCTTTACGCACTGGGTTTGTGGGCACGTCGCTGGAGAAAGCTGCGCGGATTTTTGCTGACCAAACCGAGCGGAAGAATGATACGCCGGAAGTTGCGTGCCCACGCGTTTGGTAATTTGTTCTTAATTCGCTTCGTGCCAGGTCTTAGGTTTGTCGGTTTTTGCCTGAGCGGTTTCTTCCGTGTCGGACTGAAACCCTTTTTATTGGCCGTGCTGGTTGCTACTGGGCTCTGGACGGTACTGGTTTTCGTGCTGGTTTACAAACTGGGCGAAATTGAATGGATTAATAACCATCTCAGCTGGGGACTTATCCCAGTTGTGGTGATCTTGCTCATTGCCGTTAACCGCGTTGCAGTGAGCAAGCTCAAGGAGAAAGCCGTTTGCACAGATTAAAGCTGGTGGAAGAGAAAACCTCTCCTGCTTTACCGGTTAACCATGGCATGCCGCCTTTAGACATGAGCGGCAAACCGGTGTCGTTTTTTGAATTTTGGCCGGGTTGGGTGTTTTACGCCCCGGTTGCCTTGCAATGGATATGGAACGGGCTGAAGTTCAGAAGCTTTGGTTTACCGTTGATAGCAAACCCAGGCATTGAATTGAGTGGCATGGTGGGTGAATCCAAAGACGCTATCTTGTCACTGGCTGGTGATACAGCCAAGCCTTGGGTATTGCCTTACATCATGTGGGAAAAATCTTCGATGCCGCCTGAAACACAGGCACATCAGGCGCTGACGGCATTACATCAGGTAGGGCTCGGCTTTCCTGTTGTTGCCAAGCCAGACTTGGGCTGTCGCGGTGCGGGTGTACGTTTGGTCGAGAACAAAGGCGAGCTGGAAGAATACCTGCGCTTGTTCCCAGATGGCGCCCGATTGATGTTGCAAGAAAAGGCGCCTTACAACGCCGAAGCAGGCGTGTTCTATGTGCGTTATCCCGATCAGAAAAAAGGTCAGATTTTCTCCATGACCCTGAAATACAACCCTTTCGTGGTGGGTGATGGAGAAAGTAATCTCGCCCAATTGATTGATGAGGATTCCCGTGCCGGAAAACTCGCGCATTTATACCGGACGCGCCATGAGGACAAACTGGATCTAGTCTTGGCAAAAGGGGAAACCTTCCGCCTTGCTTTTGCCGGTAGTCATTCTCGCGGTGCGATTTTCCGCGATGGGCGTGACTATATAAGCGATTCATTAGCCGAGCGCTTGGATGAAATTTTTGATGACTTTCCCGGTTTTCACTATGGGCGGATCGATCTCAAGTTCCGGGACATCAACAGCCTGACGCGAGGTGAGGATTTTGTGTTGCTGGAAGTCAATGGTGCAAGCAGCGAAGCCGCGCATATCTGGGATCGCGGTGCGACGCTCAAGAGTGCATTCGGTACCTTGCTGGATCAATACCGCATGCTGTTTGAGATTGGTAGTTTGCAGCGAAAGGCCGGGCACAAAGTCCCTTCTTTGTTGGAGCTTTACCGAGCATGGCGTCGAGAAAAGGCGTTGGTTCGTGATTATCCGTCTACCGATTAAAACAATAAGCAATCGAGAAAAATCAGTCGATTTGAGGGGATACAATGTTAGCGAGAGACACCAGGCCATCACTGAATGAACCCACTACTGTTGAGGTAGAAGGGTGTCTTGATGTGGCGGCGCAGGCGCTTGAGCTTTTGCACCAGCTTTCTGATGAGCAATATAACTTCGTCGCAGCGCCGTATTTGCAAAGTTCAATCGGCCAGCACATGCGCCATATTCTTGATGTGGTCCATGCTGCTTCCGCGCGGGAAATCGATTATGACGTTCGCCGCCGTGCGCACCCTGTGGAAACCGATAAAGAGATTGCGATTTTGGAATGGCGACACCTTTGCGAATGGTTGGAAAACCTTTGTGAAGCAGATATGGATACCGCGATTGATGTGCGTCATGAGGTCAGTCTGAACCGTCAGGCTGCGGCAAAGTCAGCCTCTACACTTGGGCGCGAGCTGGCATTTGTTTCCAGCCATGCGGTGCATCATTTTGCGCTAATCCGTGTCAGCTTAAGTGCACAGAATATCAGCGTTGCAGAGACCTTTGGCCTCGCACCTGCCACTCTCAGTCATTTCCGTGGAGAAAAGTGAATGTGTACTGTCAGCTGGTTGCTGAACGATACCGGATACGACGTTTTCTTTAACCGTGATGAGCAAAAGGGTCGTTCCATTGCGCGTCCACCCCAACGTTTTCAGGACAAAGGCACAGTGTTTCTGATGCCGATGGATCCTGACGGTGGCGGTACCTGGATCGCCACCAATCAACATGGTCTCTCCCTTTGTCTGCTCAACTACTATCAGGGAGATATCCCTGAGTTGCCTCTCATCAGCCGAGGGCTACTGGTAAAAATGCTGGCGTCTTCACCATCTGTGTCAGAAGTGGTTAATACGCTCAATGGCCTTCATATGGGCTCCTACGCCCCTTTCACCTTGTTGGTATTTGCGCCCGATTTAAACGCGCACAACGGCCATGTGATTGCTTTCCAATGGGATGGTCACGTGCTGACTCAGCGACCGAGTGTTGAGCCAATGATCTCCTCGTCTATGGCGTTTCAGGAAGTGATGATTGCAAGGCGTGAGGCTCTCAAAAATATCATGACAGAACCGCAGACGGTCGAGAAAGCGTGGGCGTTTCACCGTAGTCATGTGCCGGAAGCGGGCTACAAATCCGTGTGCATGCACCGGGACGATGCCAACACAGTGAGCTTCACACACCTCAGCGCCACACCGGGGGCAATGGAAATGGTGTATGTCGATGGATCACCGTGTGAAAACGTTCCAACGGCGACAGAAACCTTGATTCGAAAAGTGCCAAACATGCGTTTGGTTGCCAGCGAAAAAAGGTGAAATTTTTACCTCTCCGACAGGTTCTTATATAGGGTCTGTTGACCTTTGGTGATGATTTTTGCAGCAGTTTGTGGGGACTTTATACAAGGCAGAGGCCTTGATGTGTAGCTGGCCTACATGAGAAGCCTATAACGCAGGAGAAAGTCCCCACAAACGCTGCCCGAAGGGTTCTGCCCTAAGCGTTTTATGCTTTGTTGAGCTGTATTTGCTTAGAACAACTAGGCGGCATACACCTCGCCGCGCCTAAAACGCTTATGGCTAGAACAAAATTTCACCACCAAATGTCAACAGACCCTGGCAAGCGAACCTGCCCAAAATAATAAGGAGTGAAAGATGTCTCGCGTACTGTTACTGCTAACTTTGTTGTTCTCACCACTGACGTTTGCCGCCGATGTTTACACTGGCTTTTTCAGCAACAAAGCGGTGAGCGGTTACGACACTGTGTCTTTCTTCGATGGCACACCAGTCAAAGGTAAATCAGATTTCAAAACTGAATATAAGGGTGCTGACTGGTTGTTCTCCAGTCAGGAAAACCTCGACAAATTCCTCGCCGATCCTGAGAAGTATGCACCTCAGTACGGTGGCTATTGTGCGTGGGCAATTGCTGAGAAAGATGACCTGGCACCGGGCGACCCTGAGTTCTGGACCATCGTTGATAACAAGCTGTATCTGAACTACGACGATTCAGTACAAAAAGCATGGGAAAAAGATATCCCAGGCTTTATCGACCTTGGCGACAAGAACTGGTCTAAGCGTTAAGCCAACCTGTTTAACTGTAAATGGAGAGTCGTGAATGATCAGTCCCTTTCAGCTCCCGAGAAAAACGCCGTTTGGTGTGATTGAAAAAGCGCTGGAGTCCTTGACAGGTCTCCGGGCATTGGATAAGCACTACCGCCGTCGTCCGGAAGGGATAGATACCGATCATTTTCTCTCCTATACCCTGGATGTGCTCGGCATTGACTACACCGTCTCTGCCGAGGATATGAAAAATATCCCGGCTACTGGCAGCACAGTGGTGGTGGCCAATCATCCGCTCGGTGGTGTGGAAGGGGTGATCCTCGCCAAACTACTGCGTCAGGTGCGCCCTGATGTGAAAGTGCTGGCAAATTACTATCTCAAACGTATTCCTGAACTCAGCGACATCTTTATCGGCGTTGACGTGTTTGAAGGCGAAAGCGCACGTAAGGCAAACCTGAGAGCGTTACGTGAAGCGCACCAACACGTCAGCGACGGCGGATTATTGTTGATTTTCCCAGCCGGTGAAGTTTCAACCTTTGACCAAGATGGACAGCTCAAAGACAAGGCATGGAGCCGCTCAGTTGCTGCTTTGGTGAAAAAGCACAAAGCGACAGTGTTACCGATTTATATTGGTGGTCAGAACAGCCGCAGATTCTATCGGGCGGGGCGTATCCATCCGTTGCTCCGTACCGCGATGCTGGCACGTGAACTTCTCAATAAACGGGGCGATTCCATTCCACTCTCTATTGGTGAAATTATCGCATGGAAAGAGTGCAGGTCATTTGATAGCGACGACGCCTTGGTGAATTATCTAAGGCTCAATACTTACCTACTCAACCGCGAGCAAGCGGTGACTAACGTTGAGTTGGAACATGCAGGTGAACCCATCATCGCACCGCAGCCGGTTGATGACATAGAACAGGAGCTGACGACATTACCGGCAGAAGCAAAGCTTCTATCGTCTAATGAGTTTGAGGTCTACTGCACGGAAAGCGCGAATATACCGGTGATCCTTCAGGAAATCGGCAGAATGCGTGAAGTGAATTTTCGTGCTGTCGGTGAAGGCACTGGCATGGTCTGTGATATCGACGAATTCGATGATTACTACCTGCATCTGTTTATCTGGGACAGGGAAGCACGTCAAATGGTTGGTGCTTACCGTTTGGGTAAAGTGCAGGAAATCGTGTCAGAGAAAGGGTTGGATGGCCTCTATTCCCGTAGCCTTTTCCAATACGAGGACCGCTTTGTTGAAAGCATGGGCAACTCGTTGGAAATGGGCCGTTCGGTGATTGATGAAAAGTATCAGCGAAGCTTGTCAGCTCTGCTGCTACTTTGGAAAGGGATTGCTGCTTATGTGAGCAAACATCCGGATATCACCACCTTGTTTGGCCCCGTCAGCATCAGCAACGACTACCCGTTGACTGCGCGTCGACTGCTGGCTGAGAGTCTGAGTGTGCATCACTATGATAAGAGCATTGCTCAGCTGGTGGAACCGACGACACCGCTGGAAACTTCTTCGCCTGTGCCATGGCATACCTCAATGCTGGCTGGGCTTGGCGATTTGCAGTTGTTATCGAGAGTGATCAGCCGCATGAGCCAAGGTTTAGGCGTGCCCGTGTTGCTGAGGCAATACCTTGGCTTAAATGGCAAACTGGTGTGCTTTAACGTAGATCCAGCGTTCAACAATGCCTTGGATGGTTTGATTATGGTGGACTTGCGCCATGTGCCTGCTAAGACGCTCGGCAGATACATGGGCAAAGAGCAAGCGGAAACCTATCTCGACCACCATCTGCAAAAATAGATGGTATCTGTTTTTTACTGGAAACGTGTTTTGGCGACAATTTCTAGCTAATCAATTTAACAATCAACGTCCCAATAACGGTACTTTTTTTTAATTGTGCTGTGTCATCATTATTGCTCATGTCTGGTTACTCCCTAGGCTGAATACAGCGGAGCTTGCGCGGTTAACATGCATCCATTGTACTTTCTGTGTCTCAAATCGACCTCGGTTAGGCTCAATGCAGGCTAAACGCTCCATGGCTCCTAAATCACTTTAACTATCAGTAATCCTCTATTTTCTGAGCGATTACCCCAACAAGATAGGGAATGAGTTATGCGAATTGCGATGCTAGGAGCTGGCGCAATGGGGTCTGTTATTGGAGGGCATTTAGCACTTACTGATAACGATGTGGTTTTGATTAATATTGATCCTGAATTTGTAGAAGCAGTAAACAAATCTGGGTTGATATTGGAAACAGGTAATGCAGAGCACATCGTGAAAGTGCTTGCTGTCACTGAAACACAACACCTCGAGCCATTTGACTTAGTAATAGTGTTGGTCAAAAGCTTTCACACCCAAGCAGCGATTGAGTCAGCCATTAATCTGGTGGGAGAAAATACCATGGTCATGTCTCTGCAGAATGGCTTAGGGCAAGAGTCTTTGCTATCAGAGGTAGTAGGCCGTGAGCATGTTATTGCGGGAAAAACCTATGTCGGTGGCATGATGCTGACTCCAGGAAAGGTGAAGGCCGGCGTCGCGGGTAAAGAGACGATTATTGGTGAGATTGATGGTCAACTGACCCCAAGAATCAAAGAAGTTGAGCGTATCTTTAATGACGCTGGTCTGAAGACGGTTGCCACTGACAACATCATGGGAGCAATGTGGGATAAGTTATTGATTAATGTTGCCGCAGGGGCGCTCTCAGCTATTACTGGATTGAATTTTGGTAATCTCTACGACATACCTTCAATTAAACAAACAGGTGTTGAGGCTGTTGCTGAGGCAATGAGAGTCGCAAGTGCATTGGGTGTGACACTGTCATTAGCCGATCCTGAGGAAGCATGGGTCAAAGCATCAGCAGGACTTCCTTTTGACTTCAAACCGTCTGTTCTTCAAAGCATCGAAAATGGAATGACGACTGAGATTGATTTTATCAACGGCTTTGTGGTTAGTCAGGGGAAAGCAGTAGGGATTCCAACGCCGGTTAACGCCACATTGGTTGCCTGCTTAAAGGGCGTAGAGAGAGGACTCAACCCTAAAAAAGCTTAAATTTCACAAAAAAGCGCCGGAACCCGGCGCTTTTTATGTTCATAACAGTTAGAAATTCAGGCTGGCACCGACACCAACAGAGCTGGTTTCTGCACTGCCCGCATCACGGTAAGTCAGTTCTACCGCAAGGCCAGGACCAATACCCGGAGACAGGTTAATACCTACCGCGCCCAGCAGACCCCAACCATCCTCTTTTTCCATCGCATAAGTATTGTCGTAATAGTTGCCACCGCCACGTACATACACATCACCTAGGACGATAGGAATGTTCACCTGAAGTGCTAAAGGGATTGAGGTAGAGGTGAAGTCTTGATCTACTCCGTTTTCATCTGGAATATCGGCAGTCGTTTCGCCATAACCCGTGTAAATACTGGTGAAGTCGTTTAGGTGCAGCTTACCGTTAATGGCCCAGAAATAACCGGTCGCGCTGCGGCCCTTATATTTTACGTCGGTAATACCTGCATCTGCACCGACAGAGATAGGCAGGATCAGCGCAGAGGCCGAGGTTGCAAAAAGGGCTGAACTTAATGCAGCCAGCGTTATCAGTTTCTTAGATTTAGCCATGTGGTCACCCCGTTTATAAAAGCGCTCACCAGTAGCAAGCTTGCGACAAAACATATGGAATTCAGTTTAGGAGTGAATCGGCAGTGTAGCGGGGGAACTGAACAGCTTTTAGCAACAAGATCAGATATTTGTGAGCTGTACCCAAACAATCTGCTGTTAAAGTGACTAAAACGGCACCCAAAGGTGCCGCAAGCTTACATTGGTGGAGGCTTTATCAGGCCGCAACGAGTGCTGAAATCACGCCAATCACACCACCGAACACACCACCCCAGACCACGAGCCAGCCAAGGTGCTCGCGGATCATCTTCTGAACGATTTCTTTGACCATTTCTGGTGTGAGTTCATCCAGGCGTTGCTCGATAACCGACTCGATGTTAGCCGTGATATCGCCCATCATTTCCGGTTGTTCAACTTGGTCTTTCAGCGCCTCAAGGAAGTTATCTTGCTGAGTAATTTCAACCACCGAAGTTTTCATTTTCTCCACGAATGGCTGGCGCAGTGGTGCCAGTGCTTCCGAACCACCCATCATGGCGAGCATACCGCCAAAAGGACTGTTGTTAATCACTTCTACCAGGCCATCAAACGTTGGGTTGAAATCGATTTGCTCAATCACAGGCTCAAGATTCATAGCGGTGCCGTCAGACATTTCTTTGTTCAGAAAACGGTCAACATTTTCCTTGGTAAAGAACTGGTCCATCATCAATGACTTAATGCCAAGCTTAAACGCTTCGAAACGCGCCTGGATAACGCCAGAACCATACAGTCCCGGCACTTTTTCAAACAGCATGTGTACAGCCAGCAAGTTGGTCAGCGAGCCGGACAGCGCAAATAAACCACCGTAAAGTGCCAGTGGTTGTTCAAAGTAGTAACCCGCTGCAAAAACTGATGTCGCGATAAGATTGGTCAAAAAGCTTTTGTTCATTGTTTTTGCTCAATTTGTGCACTTGGAATTGGCGATGATTTTAGACAAGTCGGAGACAACGAACAACATGGCTTTTACATCAAAACAGAAAAGAGAAAGACTGACGTTCCTGAATTTTTGTAAGAATGCGGCTAAGGGAGTCCTGCAAATAACCATGGACATAATTACCCATACTGACCCGATTGACGCCTAATTGTTTAAGCGTGAAGAAATCTGGCAGGGTGGGCGTACACATGACATTCAAAGGAATCGCGATCACATTTGCAATGGCTTTGATATCTTCTGGCTTTGAGAGAAATGGCACGAACAGGCCATTGGCTCCTGCATCTGCATATCGCTGTGCTCGTCCAACCGTTTCTTCCTTCGCGTTATCTAAACCAAGCAAAAACGTATCGGTACGGACATTGATAAACACTTCATTTCGCTGACTGCCCAATAGCTTGATGACATCCCTAAGTTTCTGCTGGAAGTCATCTGCGTTTTCAAGAACTCTTTCGCCTGCATGCACTTTACTGTCTTCGATGTTAATACCTTTGACGCCCATCTTGATGAGGGTGCTAACGTTATCTGCGATCTGCTCCGGGCAATCCCCATAGCCGGATTCAATGTCCACATTCAGCGGCAAGGTAGAACAGGCAAGGATCCGCTTGACGATGAACAAGAGCTCATCGAATGTCATGGCTTCGCCATCTTCATAACCCAGAGAATGCGCAATGGCAGCGCTGGAGGTGCCAATGGTTCTGTAGCCCAGTGACTCAGCAATTTTAGCGCTGTTTGCATCCCAGACATTTCCCAGCAAATACATTGGTTCGCTGGTGGATAACTGATAAAAGTCCATATGTGCTCCGTTTTTCTACGTAAAGTCGAGATAACTTTATCGTGTTTAGTCTTGATTGCTGGCCGAATACGGAACTGAACCCAAATCGCAGTTGAACAAGAATGATTATTCCCGCGAAGTTAGAGACATAGCTCAGAGTTGAAGCACGAATATTTACCGTATGGATAGTCCACACCTACACTCATTGCGTCGACGGAATACGTAAAGAATTGGAATGACACTTCGTTTTGGGATTGCCGTTTTGCTAGCCTTGTCGTTAACCGCTTGCAGTGCAAACAACCGTCCCTTTGAATTTAAAAATCTCGCCAAATCTGACATGGACTTGATCACGGATATCCATATCGTGGAAATTCGCGATGCGATCCGCGAACTCACCGTGAAACTTTATAAGCGCAATCCTCGAGAGTTGGCCAAGGTGCCGGAGATGACCGTCTCTGAGCGCCTCGATGCTTTCATGACGGTAAAAAGACCAGAAGGAGGCTATGCAGAACTCGGAGGATTGGATGGGGTGGATGCACTTTATCTGGCGTTCTCAGAAGAATTCGAGGGAGACAGAGTCTTTGCTTTGATGGTTGGTATTACCGGCATGATCAGCGCCAGTTACAACAACCAGCTAGAGTTTTACCTTCTCGACGATATTGATCAGCAAAAGCTCTACAATAGTGCCCGTAACCTGGAAACTGTCGCCTGGTTGCTTAATACAAGGAAAGACATACAGGGTGAACTGATGTTACTGAGCAATGGTATCGCACTGGATGGCACACCCAATTACAGCTATGAGCGGGTGTTGGCAAAGATGATCGTGATTCAGGATATGATGGCCAAGATGGTATCTGACAGCACCAATCGCCATATCAACCAAGTCGTGCATGGTGTGGCGTCCATGACATTTTTCCCTATCTAACGATTTCCTTCTGAGCGGGATTATAGGGACTACCCACGGCCTTCTTTACTCAGTATCGCGCGGATGTGTGCGATGAGTTCATTCACCCTAAGTGGCTTCAACAAAAAGCCTTGAAGCTGTTGGCTTTCCCCGATTTGGTCGGCGAAATCATTGAGTCCTGTGTAGAGCACTACCGGCAGGTCTGGACTATGTTTGCGGGCCTCATTGATGACCTGAAGCCCGGTTAGTTGAGGCATGGCCTGATCGGTCACAAGAATGTGGTACTTATCTGGCTTTCTTCCTATTTCCCAAAGCGCCTCAAGTGGGTCGCTGAAAGTATCCACCCGAAGACCAAAAATGGGCGGGTTGGCTTTCACCACTTCAAGCATGACTTCTTCGTCATCAATAAAGACCACATTGGGCTGATCCTGATTTTCCTCGAGAGGGATGCCTGAAGAGGGAAGGCTTTCTGGCCTTATCATATTGTCTTCGGAGCGTTTGCTGTAAAGCGGAAGGTATATGTTGAACTCTGTACCTTCATTAATGCGTGTTTTGACGTTTATTCCACCTTGGTAACGGCTGATAATACCGTGCACGATAGAGAGACCCATTCCGGTCCCTTCGCCGTGAGCACGGGTGGTGAAAAACGGCTCATAGATGTGTTCCAACACCTTATCGACGATGCCAACGCCGTTATCTTTTATGGTCACTCTCGCAAACATGCCGGGCTGTGCCAACCACTCAGATTCAATGTCTTGGGCGGTGAGCTCGACCACTGAAACATCAATTGTAATCTGGCCTTCACGACCTTTGCAGGCGTGATCAGCGTTAATGAGCCGCTCATTCTCTGCTTCAAGTTCCGCAATGCGTTTTCGCAGCTCATCGTTCTCAGACATTATGAGTATTTACATCACTGTAGAAAAAGCTGATGTTGGTGACCTTCTGGTTGACGCCGCGGTGAAGGGAGGCGATAGGCTCCTCATCGGTGGAAACCACGTCCCAACAACGATTCGCCTGTTCGTCGTCTTCAAAGAACATGGCCACAAGTCCTTCTTGGTCTGGCGGGGCGAGGTTGTATCCGGGGTGGGTACGACGGGAGAAGGACTGCCATCCAATATTTAGTCCCATGTCGTACAGTTGTTTGGCATAAGCAGCCAAATTCGCTCTGATCCTGTTCAGGTTTGAGCTCATACAATCCGTGCATTGAGATCAAAATAGCTTCCTTGTTTTAGTTGTAAATCTGGTGGTTGAAATTGGCGTTCCAGCTCATCAAGGCTTTAATAGGCATAGGTTTAGCAATGTAAAACCCCTGCGCGGAATCGCACCATTCGTGTTGCAAGTGCTCGTAAATTTCGTGGGATTCAACACCCTCTGCGATGACCTTGAGTTCCATGCGTTTCGCTAGGTCGATACAGGAGCGGACGATGTTTAGAGATTGAGCGTTGCTGAGCATGGTTTTAGTGAAGGACTTATCAACTTTGAGCTCAGAAAACGGCAGAGTGTGGAACAGTGAAAGCGACGAATACCCAGTGCCGAAATCATCCAGAGATAGGCCAACACCTTTGATTCGAAGATTAACGAGAATATCCAAAACGTTCTGATTGCCTTCCAGAAACTCACGTTCAATCAGTTCCAGTGTGATTTGATTGGGCGCAATCAATTTCCCGGCGATCAGGGAGTTAAAGCGGAATTGGTACTCCGGTGTTACTAGGGATGAGGCGCTGACATTAATGGAGATGGACTTGAAATGCGGGAGCTCGGTCAGTGATTCAGCATCTTCAGGTTGTTTGGGTATAAAGATTAGGAATTAATAGAAAAGAAAAAGGACAGGCAATATGGAGTCAGCTCAACTGAGCATTGCCTGTCCAAAATGCAAATAATTGCATTGAAATAAATTACACCAACTACAAGGAACTTCCATGTTGTTTTACCAGATACCATCAACGCTGCCTGATGATGCCAGTAAAGTGGAGGCGGTAATGTATTGGGTGCATCAATTTATTACCAACCAAAAGGCTCGCTACCATAGCCAAAAACGAATTTAAAACTGTTCAATACTTTCGCTATCTTCATGAATAAACCGCTTTGATATACCATTTTCCCTAACGAGCAACCCTGATTTATTCACGTGATATTTGTGATTGATCTTTTGTCCATTGATCAATGCGCCTATCACCAGAAAACAAAAGTGTGCGCCAACCTGACAATCTATTTGATAATTCCCTTTTCCTCCGTGCTTCAATGCCTTGGTGACTGAGCCGTCATGGCTGCTGACCATTGTGACCCGCGATACTGAGGCAATCCTCGCCTGCTTGTCTTCAAAAATGACTTTTTCGCGTGTCTGTTCGCTATCTATGCCAAAGTGGGAATAATAATAACCACCTTGTCGTAATGCGGAATTTAAATCAGCTTCGCGCTGGTCACTACTATTAACAATACAAGCTGTTAATAGAAAGCTAGAAATTGTTACTGCTAAGCATTTAACTTTTTTCATGGGATATCTCCCATTTTGTTAGTGAGTGTGAACACCCTGCTTAATCACATTGTTATTTTTATTTGACTCGATAAAAGGAGCCATTCCCCTAATGTTTAATAACCTGCTTGTTGTGCTTATTACAGGTGCAAGTTCAATTACAGTATTCGTGGAAGACGCGTTTTGTTTTTCTGATTTAAGCTTTATTCAAGAAGCGAAATTTTAAAAGTAAAAATTTACGTAAGGTTGAATGGATGTTAAATAAATGAAACATTGGTGTCGGTTTATTTAATAGTGAATGGTGAGGATTCAGGAGTGTCGCGCTTTCAGTACGCTAGTGATTTTGAGCTATTTGTATGATTTTAATAATGAATTTGAGTTTTTTCGAGATGGAAGACATTGCAAGCTGCTGCGCATGAAAAACACCAGAAAAATTACGAATCCAGACAGGAGCTGTGTTTGGCTTGGCGGTTGGCGACAAACCGCATGAAGTCTTCAATGGTGAGAGGCTTGGCATAAAAGTAGCCTTGGGCGTACTCAAAGCCTTGGTTGAGGAGATAGGTTTCCTGGTCGAGTGTTTCTACGCCTTCGGCGATGACGGCCATGTCGAGCTTGTCAGCAAGATATTTAACGACATTGAAGATGGCTTTAGCATCATTATCACCCGGTAAGACCTGTGTGAACTGACGATCGATTTTGATTTGGTCAAACCCATAGGTCAGCAGGTATTCAAGCGAAGCGAATCCGGTACCGAAATCATCCAATGAAACGGTCACTCCTGCGTTCTTGAGCCAGTTACGGACCTTGTTGGTTGAGTCGGTATTGATCATTTGGGATGACTCGGTAATTTCGATATCCAGACTCTGGAGCGGTACATCGTTGTCTTCTGAACAGGACAGCAACTCAGCGATAAAGCCATCGGACGTGAGCTGTTGAGGCGAGACATTCACGCTGAAGCGAAAATCGTTGGGTAAATGGTCCAGAATATGGCTGACGTCATAAAACGCCCGACGCATGATCTCTCGACCTAAAGCAACAATCAGACCCGTACGCTCTGCTTCCTCGACAATATCTACATGTGCAACATTCTGTTGCCGCTCACTATGATTAAGCCTGAGCAACGCTTCGCAGCCTGTCACTAACCCCGTTTTCATACTGACTTTAGGCTGATAGTAGAGGGTGAATTCTTTGGTTTCGATAATACGCTGTAGTGCTTTTCGCACTGCTTCGCGGTTGGTGCGGGCTATATCGGCATCTTTATCGTAGAAGCGCACACAACGACGTCCGGCTTCTTTGGCGATGTAGAGGGCGATATCCGTGGCATGAAGCAATTGCCGCGGCGTGTGGCCATTTTCCGGGAAAAAGGCGACGCCGATAGAGGTGGAGATCCAAGGTGTGCTGGCGACATCCTCTTTCACTGCAACATTCAGCAGGGGCATCAGCAAGTCTTCAACGGTTTGCTGATGACTCTGGGAAGGGATAATGCAGACAAATTCGTCGCCGCCGGTGCGGCTGATAGATGCCTTTGGAAGCTGCTGTTTAAGCGCATGGGCAAACCTGACCAGTAGTACATCGCCTTCCTGATGACCATTGGCATCGTTATATCCACCAAAGTCATCAATATCGAGAGAAACCAACGCGAAAGGGTGTTCGTTGTTACAAAGGGTGTTGAGCTCAGAGAGCAGGGCGCGGCGGTTGGAAACATTGGTCAAGGGGTCTATTTCTGACAACGCCTTCAGCTCGGCTTTAGCGCTCTCTAGTTCTCGCATGTAGCTCACTGCCTGCTGAACGGAGTTGTTATAGGCATGTACCAACAAGCCGAATTCATCATTTTCGTGTCCATCGATTTCTAGCAGACGTGCATTTTTCTGCCGTGCCAGTTTGGCGTTCTTATCAATAGAATCGATGATCTTGGAGAGCGGTCTCCCTATCTGATTGTGGAATAGGATGGTCAGGATGATGGCGATCAAGAGAACTTCTGCCATGGTAGAAAGGCAAATGGTCCACACTAAATCGTAAAACTCCGCCTCTGAGGTATGAAAGTTCACCGTTCCAATTAAGGTCCCGACATGTTGGTCAACAAACTGACTGTCTCTGTAGATTTTGAAGCTTAACGGGTAGGAGAGAGTAAAGGTTTCATGAACAGGAAGAAGGGCATGCATCCATCCAGGTAAGTGATCTTCGTGATGAGGCTGCTTTATAGAAGCCACCACATCATCATAATTATCGAGAATGGTGACTTCTTGAAACAGATGGTCACCTTCAAAGCCTTTTAGGAGTGAAAGGCCTTGAGCAGAGTCGAGGTTGAACGCTGCATAAGCCGCGCTATCGAGAATGTTTTCCAGCTGGAGGCGGGCGTCCTGTTCCTTTTCGGTATTAAGGTGGTTGAGCTGAGCAGTTGCAATCACCACACTGATCACAACACCCCCAATGATGCTCAGTAGCATCACAGACGCAACAAATCGTCTTAACAGTGGAGCCCTAGTACCGAAAAACTTGGATGTCATAAATCCTCGGTGTGATCTGTTGGTTTAATAGCGGAGCAAGAAAGCTCATATGTCAGTTCTGGATCGTCCCTAGTGCAGATTTGGTGGAGCGTACCATTCTCGAAAAGCGTTTGATAAGCGGTACTCAAGCGGTCAATCACCTCCTGATCTGAGCTAAGGCTTATAGCGAGGTTCAATATCAGTGGCTTTTTCGGATCCCCCAGATAAAAGTAGGGTTCCAGGTCATTGTTATTGTTCTCGCTATATGCGTAAACAGACCAAAGCCCAGTGACATAATCGCACTTGCGGTTTTGTAGCAGCAATAAGTGTCTCGCAGGTCTGGCAACGCCACCTGAGTTTGTTTGGATAGAAAAAAGCGTTGCTCTGAGTGTGAAAAGGTTCTCGTTAGGAACAAATCCTTTGTTAACTAAGTACTGGTAGGAGTATGTTTCCAGTTCAGAGCAAACGCGAAATTGTTTAGCTTCCTCGAGTGAGTCTTTCGCCAATTCGGATCGGTTTTTAAGGCCAATTAAAGAAGAACGCTCGAGCGCATACAACGCACCAATCCAATGGAATAGGTCTTTGCGTTTTTCCGAAAAAGCGATGGCGAAAATGGCGACGTTTTTCTCTTTTTGCGCTGTTTTATATGCTCTGGCCCACGGCATCACGTCAATGGGAGAGTCGAAGCCCGCTTCATCTAGAATAGCCTGTACCATGTCAACAGCTCGTCCTCCAAACTGTCCTTCATCATCGATGATCTGATAGGGCGGCAGAGTTTCGGATACAACGCGCAGAGGCTGTTCAGCAAAGGCAAATGCAGCCTGAAAAAACAAGCCAATAAAAACGTAAAATTGTCGCATAAATTCCCGCAAATCAATCCGTTGGTCGTGACTGCCAATTCCATCAAGCGACCTTTTTATTTCGTATCAGTGCATCTGCACCATATTCTTCTAGGAGTATATTAATTAACCGCAAGATTCATTGGTGTCTCATTTTTAGTACTTCAATGGACTTTTTTTACGCCTCGTTTTAAGTGCGTGTTGCATATGACTTGTGCTCAAATCACGCTCAGCGGAAAAATACTGACAGTATTGAAAGATGATGCGGAGAAATCCGTTCTTATCGATTATCCCCAAAACCGGAATGATTCGTTTGAGTAGATGTACTTACACATGGTTGCCCACTTTGTTTCTGCTTCAATTCTCAGCGGAAGCGAACGTGGCACTCGATTATCAGGATCTTTCTGAATGGCAGGTCAAAGCGTTCAAAAACGAAACACGCTACCGTTTGATTTATGATGAGACGGTCAACGGACAGGTGCTTCATGGTAAAAGCCGGGATGCTGCTTCTGGGTTGATCATGGAAAAAGAAATAGACCTGACCGAAACGCCTTGGCTGAGCTGGCAATGGAAAGTTGATACCTTTCCGACAACCGATAACGAAAAGCTAAAAACGCAGGATGATTTTGCTTGGCGACTATCAGTGACTGTCGTGACGGGTATGACCATGATGAGCAGTAGAACCATTGTGTATGTCTGGACTCCGAATCAGCCGGAGAACAGTTTTTGGCCGAATCCTTTTGCCCCTAAACGCTTTAAAATGTTGGCTGCTACCTCAGGTGAACAGATAAACGAGTGGGTTTCGGTTAGGCGGAATGTGCGGGAAGATTTCCTTCGTCTGTTCGGGAAAGACTACAAAACTCTGTCAGTGGTTGCGGTGACATCTGATAGTGACAATTCTCAATCTGAAACCTCCGCCTATATCACGCCACTGACTTTCTCAGAAAACCCTTAAAACAAGATGTTAATAGTATTATTAAACGGTCGCTGAATCGTTATTTTTGCATGTAAACTTTCTAGTTTACTTTTGCGATTTGCTGAGTACGATATGCGCCTCTTTAGGCTGCTGCGAAAGTCTCCCGTGCTCTTCTTCGCCCCTTCCGCAACTGCGCCTCCCTATCGTTATCGCCCCTTTTAAGGGGTATCTGGAAGCAGAAGTATGTTCTCGTTAAAACGTGTGCTTGCTTTGCCAGATAGCCTTAAATCAAAAACCGCCTGGACTGAAGCAGATTTTCAATTGCTGGCCGATTTTGCAGAGATGCAAGATACAAAGGTGTATTCGCGCTAAAAGCCGGGCTTGCTCAGAATACAAAGAGGCGACATAACGTCGCCTTTTTGCGCTTATCAGAACAGTAAAAATGAACCCCAGGTGATCACCACCAGAAGCAGTGCAATAAACACCGCTGCAGAGCCGATATCCTTGGCTCGGCCGCTCAGTTCATGGCGTTCAGGGCCAATACGATCAACGACTGCTTCAATTGCAGAATTGATCAGCTCCACAATCACTACGATAAACAAAGAGGCCACCATCAGAAGCTGTTCTACCTGTGTGACAGGAAGAAAGAACGAAAGGGTGGTCATTACAATCAACAGAACCGATTCCTGTCGAAATGCTGCTTCATTGTTCCATGCCGCGCGAAGTCCCTGAAAAGAATACCCGGCGGCATACAGTATGCGCTTTAGACCAGTCCTATTGGGTTTCATATGCCAAACTCTCAGAGTACTTTGATGGGGTGCTATTTTGCGCCTGAACACGCTAAATATCCATGCTTTTAGCTGATGATGTGCGTGCGTCTTTTTACCGAAATAAGTACTAATTCCAAATAAATCCCAAAGCTGCTGTGTGTTTTTCAACCACCATCATTAATGATTCCTTTTCCGGCGCAAGGAAGCCGGGATAAAAAGAAAAGTTTCTCTACGCACCCAGCAAACAGGGTGCTGCATTAAAACCTCTATTAAGGATAACAACATGTTCCAACAAGCTGTAAAATGGGCGCTCTATTTAATGATCTTCTGTGTTGCTGGCTCCGCTCAGGCAGCTTCAGACAAATCTCTCAATGCACTCCTTAAGACTTCCGGCATTGAAGAAATGGTGAATCAGTTCCCCGACACCGTTAAAGCAGGCATCCTGGAAGCGCAACAGCAGCAAGGTGCGCTGCCAGAGAAAGATCTTGATGCGATGATCCTCTCTGTTGATGAAACCATTGTTCCCGCCAAGATTCTCGCAGGTATCCGCAAATCACTCTCCAGCGAGTTAAACGACCAGCAAATTGCTGGTTTGATGAAATGGTATGAATCACCGATCGGGCAATCTTTTACTGAAGCTGAAGAAAAAAGCGGCACAGAAGAAGCATTTGCGGCAATGTCTGCAGAAGCACCCAAGCTGTTGCAAAACCAAAAGCTTATTGCTCAAGTACAGAAAATCGACCAACTTCTGAATGCGACCAACCTTACTGTTAACTTTTTCGAGCAAGTTCAGATGGCGATTTTTGCGGGCCTGATGTCCGCGCTTCAGCCTGATATTCCGTTAGATATGAGCGAGATGAAAAAGGAACTTAATGCAGTGCGTACGCAATCTACGGCGAACGTGCAGCAGATGGTGCATGTCTCACTGGCTTATGCCTACAAAGATTTTAAACCAGAAGAGCGTGAGCAATACATTGCGTTCCTATCTGCGCCTGACGCGAGCCGTTTTAATCAAACGGCGTTGAAAAGCATGATGGATCAGCTTGAAGTAAGCTTTATGGGGTGGGCAAAACGTGTAGGTGAGAAAAAGCGCGAGTCATAAACGTTCAGGACGAAAACAAAAAACGCCGCTAGCGGCGTTTTCTTTTGGCATGACTCAACGGCTACTTAGCGAAATTATCTTCGAAGTACTCGATGATGTCATCAGACTCATACATCCACTCAACGGTGCCGTCATCGTGCTCAATACGCAAGCAAGGCACCATTCCTCGGCCGCCTTCACTCACCAGTTCTTGGTAAGCTTCTCGATCAGCACCCGCATCGACCAACGCCACATCAAGATTCATCATCTTCAATGCCGCTCGGACTTTGAGGCAGAATGGGCAGTAGTTTTTGTGGTAAAGGCTGTGAGCATTTAAATCAGGCATACTTCTTCCTTTTTGATTGTGAATGGTCTTGCTAGGCATAAGACCCGTGTTTTCGAATATTTTATTCATTGCTAATGTAATGTACCCAAACAACTTGGGGGTTAGGAGGTCAGCGGGCATCGTCAGATAGCTTGGGTATGAGCTCAATCACCACGGAATCTTTTCACCTTGGTAATTTAAGAACCCTCCACTGTCTTTCGCTTCAAGCCCTTCCAACACTACATATAGTCCCTGTGCAGATTCTTCCGCTGAAATTAACGCATTTGGCCCGCCCATCTCGGTTTGAACCCAGCCTGGATGCAATGCGACAGAAATGATGCCTTGTGAAGACAAATCGTTGGACAGACTTTTCACGACGGAATTAAGCGCTGCTTTGGATGAGCGATAGATATACCCGCCCCCTGAGGTGTTTTCCGCCATACTGCCTACTTTCGACGAAACTGCAGCGAAGGTGCCTTTGGCTGCCAAAAGGTGAGGATAAAACGCTTCTGCTATTTTGAGAGGAGCAAGAGTGTTGATTTCGAGGACCTTGCGCCATTCATCCATATCTGTATTGCCAAATCCACAGCCTTTCGGACCATAGTAACCAGCATTATTGAGGATAAGGTTGAACTGTTTACCAGAGAGTGATTGAGCCAATGCGTCAATGTCGGCGTGGTCAGTGACATCCAGCGCGTGGATACTGAGCGATTCATACTGGGTAGCAAGTGCATTCAGATCAGTGGCCTCGGAGGGGTGGCGGCAACAGGCATGGACATGCCAACCTGCGTCTAGATAGATTTGGGTAAGTGCTAGCCCAATACCACGGTTTGCACCCGTGATGAGCATATGTTTGGAAGCCATGGCCATCTTCATTCCCTAGGGTTTGGGTATTAATATGATGGCCATGGTAGCAAATTCCTAGGGCTACAGACTTTGCTATCAGTCCCTTTTCATCGAGAGTTTCAGCGCATAACGGTAGTGCGCTGCATCGAGCAGGAATTCTGGATGCACACTTGGACTCCAGGAATCATCGCCGCCGATGCCCATATGATAGCCATCTATGCGCATATAGATGTGATCGTCTTTGACCAACTCTTCCTGATGCTTGGCTTCAGTCAGGCTTTCTTGGCTGTAGCGGCTTACAGAGAAATGGAACATTCCTTCAATGCGCAGGTTGTCGATATCCAACTGGCGAACGTCACAGCGAAGTCCGTTCTCAGACGGGAAGATATATGGCGTGTGCATGTCATCAATGCTTGATAAATAGCGACTCACCATGGCGCCCGCTTTACGGTCGGGGTAGTTCTCAAACGGTCCACGTCCAAACCAAGCGACAGAGTCAGTGAGCGGCAATGCCAACTCTAAACCAACCCGTGGAAGTGACGGTAAATCCTGCGCAACATTGACATCAACAGTCAAGACAATGGTGCCTGAAAGATCAACTTCATAGCGCCATAGTGTGCTGATAACCATAGCGCCGCCTATGAAATAGCCATGGTGGGAGCGGATTTGTACCGTATCAGAAAGTACATCAACGGTGTTAAACAGATTCTCATGGCGCAAATCGAACAAACCGGCTTGCTGCCATTTTCCGAGCCAGGCATTAGGATCAGGTCGATCGGCTTCGCTCGCTCCAATATCGTTGTCGATGGGCGGACGGATGAAGTTGTCTTTTGGCGCATCGAGAAGCTGTTCTTCTCCATCAATCAACCAACGCACCAAATGGCCACTTTGCTTGTCGAAATCCAGCTCGAAATAATCGCCTTTTACTGTCCAGTGATCCGGCTCATCAATCACATCAGGCAGTCTGTCGGGAGCCAACTCAGGGGACTGCAGCGCGCGATAAACCGGAAGCACTAATTGCCCCCAGCCAATAACGGCCCCTTCCGGAGCCCACGCTTCACCCGCCGAAAGAACCACTTCCAGATTCAGGAAGTATTCCTGATTGTGTTTCGGATACGGCAAGGACTTGGCGAGCTCAATCTGTGCGTCTTTCCCAGCCAGAAGATGAAGCGCAGCTTCGCCACTGGCGACCTGTTTACCATTGCCCTGAATCGACCAACGGAGCGTGAGGTTTTCCGGGGCATGGAACTGGTACTCATTGCTGATCGCCACTACCAGCGGGTACGTGCCTTCCAGTTTGTAGCTGAAGCGCTGCTGGTGGAATTTAGCTTCGAAAGCTGCTGGGTGCGGTGTCCTGTCTGGGAACATTAGGCCATTGATGCAGAACTGTCGGTCGTTAGGTGTGTCACCAAAATCTCCGCCATAACACCATTGGCTACCTTGATCATCTTTCCGGGAAATGCCCTGATCAACCCAATCCCAAATAAAACCGCCCTGAAGGCGGGGATAACGGCGGAAAGCTTCCCAGTACTTATCAAAACTACCAAGACTGTTGCCCATGGCATGAGCATATTCACAAAGGATCAGCGGGCGATTCTCGTTGGGTAGGCCAATCCACTTGGACAACGCCCATTTTGGTAGGCCAAGGTCGGTTTGATCCTGCTCGACACGCGCGTACATAGGGCAAATGATGTCTGTGGCTGTGGTGTCCGCACCACCGCCTTCATACTGCACGGGTCGGCTGGGATCGCGCTGTTTGACCCATTGGTACATGGCGTGGTGGTTGTTTCCAATGCCGGACTCATTGCCCAACGACCAGATGATAATGCAAGGGTGGTTTTTATCACGCTCCACCATGCGTGTCACACGTTCGGTATAGGCGCTCAGCCATTCTGCATTGTCGGAGAGCTGGCACATGGGCTCCATACCATGGGTTTCGATATTAGCTTCATCAACCACATAGAGCCCAAGTTTGTCGCACAGATTGTAAAACGCAGGGTGGTTAGGGTAATGCGATGTGCGTACTGCATTGAAGTTGAATTGCTTGATGAGCTTGAGATCTTTTTCAATGTCTTCAACGGTTTGAACATAACCTCTTTCTGGGTGAAACTCGTGACGGTTCACGCCACGAATAAGTGTAGGGAGGTCGTTGACTTTCAATACACCATCGCTGATACCAACTTGCCGGAAACCCACGTTGCAGGCCTCGATATCAATGGGCTCGTCATTCTCGTCCAACAGCATAATGACCAAACGGTAGAGATGCGGATCTTCGTCGCTCCAAAGTCTTGGGCAGGAAACGATGAGTGAATGTTCACAACGATCGCCCCAAGCACCGCGCTCATCAATCACACGCTGACCGCATTCAGCTATCACTGGTCCACTGAGATCTGTGCCTTCGTCAAACAGCTGAATAGCGACTTTGTTGCACCTGCCCTGAAGCTTGGTGGTGATATTCAAAGTGCCGACATGGTGGGTGGGGTCGAGCACCGTTTGTACACTGAAATCTGAAATTTGATCTTGGGGCTTTTTACGTAGTGTCACATCACGGAAGATGCCGCTTAGCCACCACATGTCCTGATCTTCAAGGTAGCTACCATCACTCCAACGCAGCACGACAGCGGTAATTTGGTTTTCCCCTAGTGTGACGAAAGGGCTGAGGTCGAACTCAGCAGGTAGGCGGCTATCTTGACTGTATCCCACAAAATGCCCATTGCAGAATAGGTAAAAGGCGGAGCAGACACCGTCAAAACAGATCAGGGTTTGTTCGTTGAGCCAGCCTTCAGGTAACTGGAATTTGGTACGGTATACCGCAGTCGGATTTTTTTGCGGTACCTTAGGTGGTTCCACGTCAAAGGGGTACTGCACATTGGTATAAATGGGAATGTCATCAGTGTCTTCAAGCTGCCAGTTTGAAGGTACAGGGATCGTGCGCCAGGTTGCGTCGTCGAACTCTCGGTTTGTGGTTTCAGAAGGCACAGATTCCGGTGCCTCATAAAGTGAAAACTGCCAGTCACCATTCAGTGAAATACGGCGTCGTGAAACAGGAATGGCGTTGTACTGATCATCCAGCGCTGCTTCGACGCTGGGATACGACGCCATAGGGCAATGCGCAGGAAGGCGGTTTAACTGAGTAACAGAGGGATTTTCCCACTGACGACGGCGGATCAACTCTGCAAATCGGGTCATGTTGTGGTTCTCAAACTCGTTCATTCAAGGCGGGCCATGGAACGTTTACGATTCAACGGTAAAGGACAACAGCATGGCACTTTCTGGATCCATTACTGGCAAGCTTAGTCCAATTTGACTGAGCTGGTCGCCGTTAACGACCTGAGTTTTTTCAATCCAGACAGGGAGATGCTTCATGGTCTTACTGAAAGCGGCAGGTGCATCAACTACCTCAACACGGTAGCTTTTATCCCCGCTAAGAGTCGGCATCTTCAGCCGTTGGCCTAGTGCATGTTGAGGCATAGTTAATTGAATGACGGCAAGCAACACGACGCTTTCATCCATCACACCATAGATATGAGTACCGGGATCTACCGAAGGCAGAATGAAGGATTTGCCGCTATGAAGAAGCGGACGATACTGCTTGTGCAGTGCAATGTATTTGGAAAATGCCCGCAACTCGCTGTCTTCCAACCCTTGCGGGTCGAGTTCTGCGCCCATGTGTCCGAAAAGCGCAGTAATGCCGCGCAGTGACATGTCATGGCAGCGCCTTGTGGTGTGGCTGAGTCTGGGGCCAATATGACTGCCCATGACTTCCGGCGGGAAAAACAGTTGCATGCCACGCTGAATGGTTTGTCTCTCGAGAGCGTCGTTGCAGTCGGACGTCCAGAATCTGTGGGTGCGTTTAAGCACTTCATAATCCACGCGCCCACCTCCCGACGCGCAAGATTCTATCTCCACGTGGGGGTGCTTTTCGCGCAGTGCGTCTATCAACCGATAAAGCGCCAGTGTTTGCCCGTGGTAAGCGGCTTTACCTTGGTGAGCAGATTGCACCAACTCGCGGTTCATGTCCCACTTAAGATAACCAATGTTATATTCTGTCATCAGGCTGTTGAGCGACGACAGCAGGTAATCGAAAGCTTGGGGGTTTTGCAGGTCGAGCAAAAACTGGTTTCTACCGGCAGGCTGCTGGTAGCCCAGTTCATCCATGCCAAGCATCCATTCTGGGTGCGCGCGGTAAAGCGCCGAGTTTTTGCTCACCATTTCCGGCTCGACCCAAAGGCCAAACTCCATGCCAAGCTGGTTGATGTGGTCAATCACAGGCTTTAAGCCTTCTGGGTATTTCCGTTTGTCGACCTGCCAGTCACCCAAGGCACAGGTGTCATCATCCCTGTCAGTAAACCAGCCATCATCCAGAATAAAGCGTTCGACACCGAGTCTTGCCACTGCGGTGGCCATTTCCATAATGCGTTGCGGCTCATGGTCGAAATAGATGCCTTCCCAAGTGTTGAAATGCACCGGGCGCAACTTGGACTGCGGAAAGTTTAAAATCTGATAACGCACAAACTGGTGGAAACGCTGCATCATGCCATTCAGCCCTTCCGCACTGAACACGGCATAAAGTTCGGGCGTTGAGAAGCTTTCGCCCGGCGCGATAGAAATTTCTCCAGATGCGAGCAGCGCTTCAGCCTGCAAATAACGCCGGCCATCGCTTTTCACGTGAGCTTGAACGCGATGGTTGCCGCTCCAGCCCAAATGCATTCCTATCAGATCGCCGCGCAGCTCGTTAGTGTCTTTTTGTAAGGCAATCAAGCCAGGAAAGTACTCGTGGGATGTGCGTCCACGACGGTTTTCCTGCACGTATCCGCCGTGCTTGAATGAAAGGCGTTGCTGGTGGAACTCATGGGACCAGCGCCCATGTAAGCTGATTAAGTCAAGAAAATCATCATTCACCGGAAGTGTGAGTGCAAGTCTCTGAAGCGCATATTCTGTTGTGCCAGTGTTGGTCAGTTTATGGCTGAGGGTCAGGACATCTGTGTCTTCATCAAGCGAGAGCATTGAACAAACTTCAAGTCCGGCACGGGGGTCACTCATAGTAATGGTGGCGCAGCTAAGGGTTGCAGTAACGGAGATCACTTCAAAGACCGCTGCCCAGTCTTTCCCGTTTCGATGTCCCTCAATGCCAGGGCTGCCGAAATCGCCTCGACCTTGCTCGGGGATTAGAGCCAGCGGTATGGATACGTCGAGTCTGGCTTGTCCTACTGGAATATTGAAGAGGGCACCGCTGAGTGGCACTTCTGCATCTATCTTTTTGCCCCAGTAAACGATAGCCGGAGCAGGTTGTATCATTAAGATAATGCTGGCTTGCGCTGATTGCAGATGCACATAACGCTCAGAAGCAGCATTGTTTGTCTGCGTGGGCTTTCTCGCCATGAATCCATTCCCTCTCATCTGGCGCTTAACGCCCAACAATTTCCGTATTCCTGACTCTATTCGTTTGGCTTAGCGACAGAGTTTCTTTTAATCAGTGTGGGTGTGTAATTGCCTTTTTCATCACGCATAGGTTGTTGGCTTGATACCGCGATGGCTTGCTCTGCGGCAAGCGCTGCCATTTCCTCAATAGGATAGCGAACCGATGTGAGTTTTGGGTGGAGATAGCGTGCGATAAGGCTGTCATCAAAGCCGACAACCGAGACATCTTCCGGCACGCGAAAGTCACGGTCAGTCAGCGCGGTCATTGCCCCTGCTGCCATGATGTCGTTGTAACAAAATACTGCGCTAAGGTTCGGGTTATCTGCCATAAGCTTTGCCATAGCCCGCTCACCACCTGTTTCGTCAGGGGTATCGAATGCCATCATCACCGGATGGGTCTTATCGGTGACGCGATAGGTATTCAACGCATCTTCATAACCTTGCTGGCGTTGCACCGTATCTTCGATGGGGTGGCTGGAACCGATGTACGCCACATAGCGGTGGCCTTGTTCAATCAGATGTTCGGTTGCCAGAAATGCACCGCGGTAGTTATCAAGGAAGATGCACCGGCCTTCTAGCCCTGGGATCAGACGGTTGATAAACACGATGGCACCGTGTTCTTCTGAAAAGGCGCGGAGTGTGTCGTCATCCAACGCTTTACTGTGCACAATAAGTGAGGCGACCTGATTCTGGATCAATGATTCAATTGCCTGCTTTTCCCTTGCCGCTTCGTGATAGCCGTTGCCAATCAAGAGGTGATGACCTTGCCGGTGGGCAATGGTATCAACGTGTTTGACCAAGGAGCCAAAGAAGGGGTCAGACACGTCCGCCACAACGACACCAATCGCCCGGCTTCGCTTGCTGACCAAGGTGCGTGCTGCGGCATTCGGACGGTAGCCCAGCTCGCGCATGGTGCGTTTTACCAAATCGGCGGTATCGGATTTGGTGAGCGGCGAGCCGTTGATCACACGGGAGACCGTGGCAACTGACACGCCTGCCTGACGCGCGACGTCCTTAATGGTTGCCATGAAGAAGATCTCCTATCAAATTGCCTGAAAGCGGCATTATCATTACTCCTGCGCGTTGGCAGTGAGTGGTGCGGGGTCTTCCTCGCCTTCCGGACGGTGGGTTATTGCCTGCTCGTTGCTGTCGAACAGGTGAATGTCGTCCAGAGAACAGTGCAGGGAGACAGTCTGGAAGGCTTTCACGGCATTGTCGCCGGGAATATGAACCTTGAATCCGTCTTCACCGCAATATTGGCCGAACAGGTAGGTACTGTTACCAAGGCGCTCCACCACTTCACTGTGAAATTGGAAATTAAAGCCCGGGCCTTCGCCGATCTGAATATGTTCAGGTCGGATACCGACGGTCACTGCCTCGCCATCGTTGACCTTACGGGCAACGCTGACAGTAAGAATTTGGCCGTCAGGCATAGCGACAGCGACTTCATTACCGTTGATGGCAGAAATGCGGCCGGGGACAAAATTCATTTTCGGTGAACCGATGAAACCTGCCACGAACAGATTAGCGGGATTGTGATATAGCGCCAAAGGAGAGCCAACTTGCTCCACATTTCCGGCTCGCAGCACCACGATTTTGTCGGCAAGTGTCATGGCTTCGACCTGATCGTGGGTCACGTAAATCATGGTGTTGCCCAGTTCCTGATGAAGCTTGGCAATCTGCAGACGCATTTCAACGCGAAGCTCAGCATCCAGATTGGAGAGGGGTTCATCGAACAGGAAGACTTTTGGATCCCGCACAATAGCGCGACCAATCGCCACACGCTGGCGTTGGCCACCAGACAATGCTTTGGGTTTTCTGTCCAGCAGGGCTTCAAGTTGCAGGGTTTTGGCAGCGCGGTCGACGTGCTTGTCGATTTCCGCTTTGTCGACGCCGTTCATTTTCAGGCCAAAACCCATGTTTTCCCGGACCGTCATGTGCGGGTAAAGCGCATAAGATTGGAACACCATGGCGACACCGCGGTCTGCCGGGTCAACGTTGTTCACCTCTGCGCCGTCGATGGAGATGGTGCCATCTGAAATGGTTTCAAGACCGGCAATCAGGCGCAGCAACGTAGATTTGCCGCAACCGGAAGGGCCTACAAACACCACGAACTCTCCCCCGCTGATATCTAGGTCGATACCGTGAATCGTTTCGATTTTACCGAAGCGCTTAATAACTTTTCTCAGTGTGATGTCGGCCATACCGCGGTCCCTATGCAATCAGTTTCTTTTCGGTGAATCGAATTTCGTCGTTTTGGTCACCCTTTTCTAAAAATAGGCGGTTTTTCGACGAATGGAAACGTTTACATTGTCGATTTTGTGAACTAGTTTTAAAGAATGAACTCGCGTTGGTTACATTTTAGTAACAAAAAAATGCGTCGGATATTGCGCGTTGTTGGTTCATCAACGTTAGAAAAACAGGACGTAATATGACTGTGCATTCCTCATCAGCATCCAAGCCTTTCGCTGTTCAGCGAAGTCAGTTGGCAATGGCACCTTGGTTCTTCCTTGCCCCCGCCATTGTTGTTTTCGCGATATATGTGCTTTATCCCATTGGTCAAAGTATCTGGCTCAGCTTCTTTGATTGGGACGGTCTGGGAGAAAAAACCTGGGTTGGTTGGGAAAACTACACTGAGCTTTTCGATTCAGATGCGTTTTACACCTCATTGGTGAACAACTTCCTCTGGATGATCCTTTTCATGCTTGCGCCTCCGATTGGCCTTCTGATTGCCCTCTTTCTCAATCAACAAGTGGCAGGTATCCGTCTTATTAAGGCGCTGTTTTTCTTCCCCTTCGTGATTTCGCAAGTGGTGGTGGGCTTGGTCTTTGCCTGGTTCTATGACCCGTCATTTGGTCTGCTAACGCAATTTATCGTCGCGTTGGGGTTTGATCCTATCTCGATTCTGGCTGATGAAGATCTGGTGACGTACGGCATCATCGCGGCCGGGCTTTGGCCTCAGGTGGCGTACTGCATGATTCTCTACCTGACGGGTCTCAACAACCTCGACCCCGAGCAGCTGGAGGCGGCGCGTCTTGATGGCGCAAAAGGCTGGCGAATGATGTGGTATGTGGTGGTACCGCAGCTCAAACCCGCCACTTTCATCGCGGTGGTTGTGACGGTGATTGGTGCGCTGAGGTCATTTGATTTAGTGGCAACCATGACTGCAGGTGGTCCTTGGGGCAGCTCAACGGTATTGGCGTACTTGATGTATGAAGAGTCTATTTTCAATTACCGCATGGGTTATGGTGCGGCGGTCGCCGTGGTGCTCTTCCTGATTATGGATATCTATATCGCCTGGTTCCTGTGGCGAATGCTGAAAGGAGAGCGTTGATATGTTTCCAAGACCGATTGAACAGCGCAGCAAATTCGTCAACGTCACGTATCGCATCTCGCTCTACATTGCCGTGTGTCTTTGGCTGATTCCGCTCGCTGCGGTGTTGATGACCTCTGTGCGCTCCATCGCTGACATTAACGCGGGTAATTACTGGGGTATGCCGGATGAACTACAACTGGTCGAAAACTACACACAGGTGTTCACTGCAACCCCTATGGGACGCTACCTGCTGAACAGCTTACTGATTTGTATTCCTGCGGTGGCGGGGGCGGTATTGCTCTCGACCCTCGCAGGTTATGCACTGGCCAAATATAAGTTCCGCGCCAATATCTGGCTATTTGCTCTGTTTATCGGCGGTAATTTTGTTCCGTTTCAGATTTTGATGATCCCGGTTCGCGACCTCACCATCAGCTTCGGTCTATATGACACCCACTGGGCGCTGATTTTCTTCCATGTCGCCTTCCAAGCCGGTTTCTGCACCTTATTTATGCGTAACTTTATGATTGGCATTCCCGATGCTCTGATTGAGGCAGCGCGTGTGGAAGGGGTCAGTGAGTGGCGCATTTTCTGGTATGTGGTTCTCCCTTTGGTGAGGCCCGCACTGGCAGCATTGTCTGTTTTGGTCTTTACCTTTATTTGGAACGACTTTTTCTGGGCTCTGGTGCTGGTTCAAAGCGATGAAGTTCGTCCTGTGACTGCAGGCCTGAACGCATTGCAAGGACAATGGCTTGCATCCTGGCAGTACATGTCCGCAGGCGCGGTAATCGCTGCACTTCCGCCTGTGGCACTGTTTTTTACGATGCAACGCCACTTTATTGCTGGATTAACCTTGGGCGCAACCAAAGGCTGATCCCGGTTTAACGAAAGTAAGGATGAAGGATATGAGAACGCTTGCTAAGAAAAGCATGGGCATGATCAGCGCTCTGATGCTGGCGCTCAGTGGTTCAGTAACCGCAGGGACGCTGGTGATTAACTCTGATGCCTCAGACCCAGCGCCAAAGAAAGCTTGGGCCGAGGTGATTGAAAAGTTCGAACAGGCGAACCCGGATATCACGGTGAAATACAACCTGTATGACCACGAAGCTTACAAGACCACGATTCGTAACTGGCTGGTGACTTCTCCACCGGACGTGGTGTTCTGGTATGCGGGTAACCGAATGAAAACCTTCGTCGACCGTGGTTTGTTTGAAGACGTGAGCGACATGTGGCAAGCCAATGGCATGGACAAAGATTTTGCCAGCGCTATGCCAGCGATGAGCGTCAACGGCAAGCAATACGGGGTGCCTTATACCTATTACCAATGGGGTATCTACTACCGCAAAGACCTGTTCGATAAATACGGCATTGCGGTGCCTAAAACCTGGGAGGATTTGGTTGCTGCCTCTAAAACCCTCAAAGACAATGGCGTGACACCATTTACGATCGGTACTAAGTATCTTTGGACGGCAGCGGGTTGGTTCGATTATCTGAACATGCGCGTTAATGGTCTCGATTTCCACATCGATCTGATGGATGGCAAAGTGCCTTACACTGACCCACGCGTGAAAGCCGTATTCGAAAAATGGAATGATCTTGTTGAGCCGGGTTATTACCTCGACAACCATGCATCTTACTCTTGGCAGGAAGCACAGCCCTTCCTGTATAACGGTGAAGCAGCGATGTATCTGATGGGTAACTTCCTCGCGGCAAACTTTACCGATGAAGTGCGTTCAAACATGGGCTTCTTCCAGTTCCCAGTGATTAATGCCAACGTGCCAAAGGCGGAAGATGCGCCAATGGATACGCTACACATTCCTTCCAAAGCGAAGAACAAAGAAGATGCGCGAAGGTTCCTTGCGTTTGTCGCGCAGCCTGAAATCCAAACCATGATCAACGAAGCGCTGCTACAAATCCCAACTAACAACAAAGCGACACCTAAGGACGATGAGTTTCTGAATGCAGGTGTAGTGATGTTGGGCGAAGCTGCAGGCACAGCGCAGTTCTACGACCGTGATACTGACCCGGCAATGGCGAAAGAAGGGATGAAGGGCTTCCAGCAATATATGGTTCACCCAGACCGAATCGACAAAATTCTTGAGAAGCTGGAAAAAACGCGTAAGCGTACTTTCAAGCAATAACTGATATATCAAATCGTTAGATTTAGAAGCGAGCGTTATTGAATAACGCTCGCTTTTTTATCTGGATATATCTAAACAACCTGAATACGGTATCTTCAGGTTGTTTAGGTATATGAGAAAGGAAAATATATGCCGTACCCTATCAGCCTGTACTAAGTTTAAGATCCCGATGTGTAAAATGAATTGCTGACAGGAAAGGGCAATGCCAAATCTGATCAACGCCAGTTACTCGAACAACATGTACCTCAGTGCGCGTCAGCGTGAGAAAGATGAGGCACAGTATGGCGCGCGTAATGAAGGCGTGAAAACTGATCAGTCGTTGACTCCCGCAGAACGCGCGGAAATGCTCCGAAAAGAGCGCGAAGAGAAAATGCAGGCGGATAAAGCACAGGAAGATTTGCCACAGCGTGGTGATTACCGCGGTTTGATAGACCGCGTAGCGGAGCAGGAAGCTAAAATGGCCAAGTTCTCCGCTTACACCCAAGGCCAGCAGCAACTCTTAAAACAAGTCGAAAAAACCATCACGCCAAACGAAGGTGAGACGAGTTACAACTTCAAGGTTTAGTTTCCGCGGCGCTTTCATTGGCTGGCGCTACCAATCAAATATCTATCACTTCCAAATCGTGCTCTAGCGTGTCATATATACCAACACAAGCCTTGTTGGCTGGTAGGTAAAGAGGCTCGTAACCAGGTTTGATTATCTGACTACCACCCAAAGGTTTACCCTCGGTAAAATTCAATGCATGTGGCCAATTGCATTGGATGAGTATTGCATTTGTTGCCTCCGATATCGCCTTGGGTGCTTTTGCATCGGTGGCTTGATCGCGCTTGCTGCCGGAGAGCGATCGAGGGGCTGCTTCCATGTACCCCGGCCACACGATGATATCTGGCATGTTGGGAGAGATTTCAGTAAGAAACCAGTCGAGGTCATCAATTTCTCTGCAAATCACCACTCCAATGTCTAAGCCGTTTAGAGAGTAATTATTTCGACCTGACCCCTCTGAGAATGCACGTCTTTCGCTCTGTGTTAAGCCGACTTTGTGCCACTGAGACAACAAAGTTCCACAACGGCCAAGCAAAAGGTAGCTGTTGTATATCGCATCATCGGAATAAGTAGGTGTCCCGACCATGATATTTACCCTTGCTTGGTATGCCGAGCTGGCAAGAAAATCAATAGCTCGCCGAGTGGTCTGTTCATTAGAATGATTGAGCACTTCTCGATGGAAACCTGTAGTAGCAAGCTCAGGGAAAATAAGCAGATCTAGGCGATTGAAGCGAGCGCACAGCCTTGATATTTCGGCGACATTTTCTTCTAGGCTCCAAGCCATCGGCATTTGGATGATCCCAACTTTCAAAATTCCTCCTCTGATATTCCCAAATGCTTGGCAGCAATCTCTTTGTGGGGGCTAATCTGCCACAAAGTAGTATTGGAAAAATCAATGGTAAAGACATACGCGAGGTATGTCGTGAGAATCGCTGAAAAGCATGTTCAAGAAGATGAGCGAATTCGAAACTCTAGAGTTTTGGGGTCGTGATGAAGTCTAAATCCACTCCTGCGCATGTACTGACACTGTGACATCAGTTTCCAGCGCGCCTGTGTGCTGGGTGGACGCTGGCTCAATCATCATGAAGTGGGTATCTTCCTCTGCCACCGGGCAGTGTTCCACACCTTTTGGCACCACAAACAATTCACCCGGATTAAGCACAATGTCTCTGTCGCGAAGCTTTAACGTCAGCTGACCTTTCAGCACCAGGAACAGTTCATCCTCATTCTGATGGCTATGCCAGACCAACTCGCCGCTGCCTTTGGCGATCTTTACTAATTGACCATTAGATTCGGCGATGATCTTGGGCGTCCAGGTTTCATCAAACAGGGAAAACTTATCGGTCAGGGTAATTTTGTCCATCTCAGTATTCCTAAGTAGCGTGAACGTTACTGCCATATTTTGGTCACTATTGTTCGCCATAATGCCATTTCTTAACGCCTGTATTGCCCGCTTTGTTCGCTTTAATCACCCAATCAAACAAGAGAGGGCAAGACGATGAAAAAGCAACCAAACAAACACTCATTTACGCTCGGGATCCCATCCTGGCTTTGGCCGGTTTTGATCAGCATGGTTTGGGTTATTCAGCTGGCGGCAGAATAAAAAATCGAGCGCTTAGCGGTGTGCGTGGTACCAGCGTTTTACAGGCTCTGGTAAGCCAAACACCCTCAGGTTTCCGCCAACCACCAGCATCACGCCGAGCACCGATTGCCATGTCCATTCATAGCCTTCAAAAATGGTTGATAAAGACAAGGCAACCAGCGGGAATAGGACAGTGCAGTAAGCCGCTTTAGCCGCGCCAATGCGCCCAACCAATGCAAGGTAAGTATTGAATCCGACCACAGAGCCGATGATGGCGAGATAGACCAACGCGGATACATACAGCGGCGTGGTGGTGAAGGCGAGTGAATGCCCCATCAACAATGCGATGGCGAACAGGTACAGCGCGCCATAACCCATGGCCCAGCCCGTGGTTGGCAGCAGTGGCATGCCTTTTAGTTGTGCGCGGGCAGAAACCAGATTACCCATGGAAAAGAAGTAAGTGCCAACAAAGGTGACACCAAGGCCGAGCAATATGGTGAGATCCATGGCGGAGTGAATAAACTGGGCGCCAAACAGCATCAAGATGCCAGAAAACCCCATGAGTGCCCCTTGAATGAAAGAAGTGTCGGGACGTTTTTTCTCAAGCCACCAGAGGTTGAGCGCGTTCAGAATCGGCGCGAGGGAAAAGACGACCGCGTTGAGCCCACTTGGAATGTACTGGGTGGCGAAATAGAAACAGAGAAAGTTGTTGGAGAACAGGCAAAGTGCCAGCAGCACTGCCATTTTGTGGTTTTCTTTGGAAAGTCGGGGCAGCTTGCCGCGAAGGGCAAGCCAAGCCAGAAGCGCAGCGGATGCAATAGCGAACCGCCATCCAACGGAAACAACCACCGGAGTGTCCCCAATCTGGAAAGCGATCGCCAACCAGGTGGTTCCCCAGATTAAAACCGTGATGACGTAAAGCGATGCGTTCATGACTTCCCCTTTTATTGTGCCAACTATCGTTGTTTTTTCATCAATCTATCTCCAAGCCATTTTTTAGGCTTTCAGCATCCTGCGGTTTTTATAGATTCTTGCGCTTTTTTCCTTCGAAGCATGTTCAACCAGCGGAAGTGCCGATATATTGAAAAAGAGAAAGGAGTGGTATTTCAATGGACAAGGATTCGTCTCAAACCCTCAAAAGGCAGCGAGTTTACAACGTATTGAAGGACAACACGGCGCGGCTGCACAATGAAATCTGGCAGGATAATGGCTTGGGGTCAGCCGTATGGAGTAACAGTCATGGCAGCGCCAGCTATGAAAAGCCGGGTCACCATACGTTGAGTTTTTATCTTAGTGGCGGACAGAATACCAAGCGCTGCCTGTCCGGTGGTGATATGTTTGGTGGTGAAGACAAGCTGTGTCTGATGCCAACCGATCATCGCTCGCAATGGTCTTTTGCCGATCCCTTCAGCTTCTTCCATTTCTACTTCGAACAGAAGCATCTACAGAACTTTGCTGAACAGGTGTTCGACAAAGAAGGCCGGCATATTGAGCTTAAAGAGTACACCTTTGTTGATGATCCTTTCGTCAACCAATTGGTGCGCCAGACCATGCTGCGGTTGGATTGGGAAAGTGATACCGATAAGCTGATGATGTCTCATGCCCAGCAAATGTTGCTGCTACATCTGGTACGTCGTTATTGCCAACTGCCTTTGCAATTGCCGCAATCGCGGGGTGGGCTCTCTCCACAAAACCAAAGACTGGTCTTGGAGTACATTGAAAGCCACCTTATGAAGTCCTTTACCTTGACTGATTTGGCAACCTTGACGCAACTGAGTGAATTCTACTTTGCCCGCATGTTCAAAACCAGTTTTGACTGCACGCCACACCAATACGTTTTGTCACGCCGAATTGCACGCGCAAAAGATTTACTTCAGGAAAATATCCTGCCACTGGCTGAGATCGCGATGGCCTGTGGATTCTCTTCTCAACAGCACTTTTCCCAGCAGTTTAAACAACGTGTTGGCATGACACCTGCCGCTTTCCGTAAGGCACAAAACTGTCGTTAATGTCGGTTTGGAAGCGCTACTGCATGATCCTCACTTTTAATACATGTTTTTGCCTCTCTGGCGCTTAGATTGAGAAGTTGGGAAGGATGAATTCCCAACTTGGTCATTTATTGCGACGAATAGGAGAGAGCCTGCATGACGACCGAAAATACAGCGCCTGTTGAGCATTTCGTTGATGCATCCCGTCAAACCGGCGCGATCTGGGGTTTACACTGTAAAGATGGATGGGTGATCTGTGACTCGGCCATTTATGAAGGCACGGATGTGATGCCGTTTTGGTCAACACGAGAAGCCGCTGAAATTCACTGTGTTGATGAATGGTCAGAATTTGCTCCCGTCGCCATTCCACTTGAAGAATTTGTGGATGACTGGCTGGTGGATCTGGCGAATGACGCCGTCATGCTTGGACCAGATTGGGGAGATGATCTCAGTGGCGAAGAGATCGAGCCCAGAGAGTTAGCTGAAAAATTCGTTTTACAGTAGATAGTTACGCTTCTCTGTCAATCTGAGTGTACAAAATCTTCTTTACAGCGTGCTCTTGTGCAGCACGCCCTCTTGCGTTGCCTTCTAACGTTTCAGAGTGCTATCCCTAATTAAGTGATTTAACAAGGTTATAACAACCCAAGCGTTGTTATGGCCAACTGAAAGGGATCGTAGATTAGGAGGATTAACGATGACACAGACAACAATCAACCCAATGGGGACTGACGGCTTCGAGTTTGTTGAATACACTGCTCCGAATGCGAAAGGTATTGCTGCTCTGAAGAATCTGTTTTCACTGATGGGATTCGCCGAGATTGCGAAACATAAACATAAAAATGTGTGGCTCTATCGCCAAGGGGATATCAATTTCATTGTGAATGGTGAAATTGACTCACAGGCGGAAGGTTTCGCCAAAGTGCATGGTGCAAGCGTGAACGCCATGGCATTTCGCGTGCAGGACGCGCGACATGCAGTGGGTTATGCAGTCAAGCAGGGGGCCACGGCCTGTGAGGCACGTGTAGGGCCAATGGAGCTGAACATTCCGGCAATCCACGGTATCGGTGATTCTTATTTGTACCTCGTTGACCGTTATGGTGACAACGAAATCTACGACATCGATTTTGACTATTATCCAGATTGGCGCGAGCGCCTTTCAGCATCTGATGCGGGTCTGCAGGTGATTGATCATCTCACCCACAATGTTGAAAAAGGCAACATGGATACATGGGCTGATTTCTACGACCGTATTGCGAACTTTAAGGAAATCCGTTTCTTTGATATTGAAGGTAAGCTTACGGGGCTTAAGTCTCGCGCGTTAACTGCGCCTTGTGGCAAAATCCGAATCCCTATTAACGAGTCGAGCGACGACAAATCCCAGATCGCCGAATATCTCAAAGAGTACAATGGTGAAGGCATCCAGCACATTGCGCTCAGCACTGATGACATTTACAAAACGGTAGAGTCACTGAGGGCTCGCGGTATGCGCTTTATGGACACGCCAGACACTTACTATGAGAAAGTGAACACGCGTGTAGAAGGGCACGAAGAGAGCATTGATCAGTTGCGCGATCTGAGAGTACTGATTGATGGCAATGGGGAAACAGGGATCTTGCTTCAGATATTCACAGATACCGTCATTGGTCCTGTGTTCTTTGAGATCATCCAGCGAAAAGGAAATCAGGGATTTGGTGAGGGTAACTTCCAGGCACTGTTTGAGTCGATTGAGCTTGACCAAATTCGCCGTGGCGTATTGGATGCGGGATAATCAGCATCACTCTTAAAATGAAAAAACAGGCCAATTGGCCTGTTTTTTGTTACACGTCCAGTGACCTGTCGTTCACTCTCATATCAAAGAGCAACTGGTAGAAAAACTCTTTGCGCAGTGTCGAGCTGCTCTCATCAAAGAGAACGCCCGCCGTGGGAGGTTCTTTATCATTATTAACTGTCACTACTTTGCCAGTAATCACACCTTTCAAATCACTGCCATATTCAATATGAATTTTCAGGGTCTCGTCTTCAAAGAACAGGTGTTCATCGCCGGATGCTGAAAGGCAGCAACCAGAGACAGAGTAATCGATAAGGCGCCCTTTGAATGGGCCTTCGTCAGCGTCGACACGCACTGTTAGGTTAGTATCTATACGGGGTTCCTGACGAATTTGGCGGTGGGCAATACTTTCCGGTAAGGAGACAATCAAGAGGCGAATGGGTTTTTGAATCACTCCCATCACCAAGGAGCGAAACGCAATCACATCACGGAATTCACTGTCGGTGATGGCGCGGATAATAAGCTGATTATTGGGGATAAAGAAACGCTCGATAATGGGGTCGTTGCCGTTTGGGCAATCGATCAATAAAAACTGATCTTTACGATAGCCCACGATACGAGAGGTAACCTGAGTTTTACGTGGATCGTCTGAAAGCTCCATATTCAATCGGGCTCCAACTGATAAGAGCCGGTAAAAACTGTCTTGCGATTCCTTTTTAACTGCCTGCATAAAGCTGATCTCTCCCCAAAGTGACGGTCATAAATAACCGCCAATGATGCTAGCCAGCTCCCCGTTATCTCGCATCTCTTGTATACGCTTATCCATAAACTGCTGAATCTCAGGACTGATTCCGGGTGAGTAGGCCAAATGGATGTTGTATTTCGGGATGAGGTTGTTCACTTCAAAAAGTGTGTATTCGTTTTGGGTGTAACCAAGACGCTTAAGGTGGTATTTGAGACGAAGGTCCATTTCGACAAAACCGCCAACGTTCTTCAGACGATCAACGACGCGGAATGCCGAATCATAGTTCTTGACTCGAACTTCACTGACTGAGCCGCTTCTTATCTGCTCTTCAAGACCGGGATAGTCAAATCCAAACAGCAAAACGGCGATTTTTCCGTTCAGATCCTCTGGCGTTTGATACACAAACTCAGAGTCGGTTCGACTCAGAATACTGTGCTCTACTTCAAGAATTGGGAATTTGGAGAGATTCGCTGCCTGCATGTCACCCCATGCTGGGCTGCCGTAAGTGACCCAATTTTTATCTTTATTTTTATTTAATTCAGCGAGGTAGCGGTTGAAGGGGTAAGTGTGAATGACTATCTGGTGCTCAGTGCCTTTAAATGCCTGTTTAAGTACGTCCGTGACTATGCCACGATGGTTCTTACCTTTGTCCTGAATTTGCAGTGGTTCAGCCTGATCCTGGATAACAAAATAATCCAGCATCGCAGCCGAAACAGGAGCAGAAAACAGGGAAAGTAAAAGCGGATAGAAGATGACGCGATTAACAGTACGGATAATGGATTGCTTTTCAGACATTGTTTTGACCATCCATGTTTACAAATCGTGGCTATTCTTACAGGTGGGTGCTCTGAATTTAAGACATTAATAAGCCTAGACTATGTTGAATCAAAAAGAGAATCTTCATCAGCCTTCAAGCATGGCAGCACGATTAGTAGGTCGTGTTCTTCTTGTGTGTAGCCTGCTTGCATTCCTTGTTGCGGCTTTTGCTTTGTATTTGGATTATCAGGCACGTACGGAGCAAATGCGCCAAAATGCCCTTTTAATTCAAAAGACTGACGTAGCCAGTATTACCAACAGTGTTTGGCAGGAAGACATGAACCAACTGCAGGTAACAACGCAGGGGATCTTTCGCGACCCAGACATTAGCTATATTCGAGTATTTGACGACGATCGCACATTGGCCGAGCACGGCGTGATGCCTTCAGAGCCAAAGTTTGCCTATCAATGGCCATTGGTGCACGAGCAATTTGGTAAAACCTATCAACTCGGTTTTCTGCAAATAGAGGTAAGCCTCGAAGATATCTACAGCGCTCTGACTGAACGTTTTGTGATATTGCTGCTCTTCCTTGGTGGCGCAACGTTGATCCTCGGTAGCTTGGTGTTCTTCATCGTTTATGTTGATGTGGTTCGCCCGCTGGTCTGGATTTCTCATGGTGTCACCAAATTCGGGACAGACAACCTGCCAAAACCCATTAAACCACCCAATCAAAAAGTGGGTGAGGAACTGGTCACGCTCTACACCCAATACAACGACACCATCGAAAAGATGCGTGAGTACAGTGCCGAGCTTAAAAGTGCAAAAGTGCAGGCAGAAACAGCTAACCAGAAGAAGAGTGAATTTCTCGCCAACATGAGCCATGAAATTCGCACGCCAATGAATGGCATTATCGGCATGGCTTCGCTGCTGAAAGGCACGCGTTTGGACGAAGAACAGCGAGAATTTATAGAGATGTTGGAAACATCCTCTCTATCGCTTTTGGATATTATCAACGACATTCTCGACTTTTCGAAAATCGAAGCGGGTAAGCTCGAACTGGATTACGTCGAGCTGAACATGTTGGAGCTTTGCAAAGACATTGAGCATCTTTTCCGCCTTCGTACCAAAGAAAAAGGTCTCGAATTTGAATGCAGTCTGGATCAGGACATGACGCCACTCCTAATGGGTGATGCGCCCCGTCTGCGCCAGGTGATGATCAATCTTGTCGGGAATGCGGTGAAGTTTACCCAAAACGGTAGCGTACGCGTGTGCATTCGTCAGGTTGGTGAAGAGGGTGACAATATTTCTGTGCGCTTTGAAGTGCAGGACACAGGTATTGGGATTCCATCGAACAAACTCGACACCATTTTCGAAAAGTTCGAACAAGCTGATGGTAGCATGAGCCGCAACTTTGGCGGTACAGGATTGGGTCTCGCGATTTCGAGCCAGATCGTTGAGCTCATGGGGGGGCATATTGAAGTGGAAAGTCAGGAAGGCGAGGGAAGCTGTTTCTTCTTCACTGTGACGTTTGAACGCGCTCAAATGCCGGAAGCTACCCCGGCCGATGCATTGCTTTTCTCTGATGCTGCCATGCTGCTGGTGGATGACAGTCGATTAAACATGCGAATTACCAGCGCACAACTTGGTAATTTGGGTTGTCAGGTGACCTGTTGTGTACATCCTGAAGATGCGGAAGGGATGATTGCGGAGCGTATCGATACCGCCAAGCCGTTCAAGCTTGTGATTCTTGATAAGCTCATGCCGAACTCAGACGGCTTCTCTATTGCCTCTAAATTGCGTAAGCGCTTTGGCAAGCGTTGCCCGAGCTTGATGATGATCACTGCTGCACCGGAAGTACACGACAATGTGAAGTTAGAGAACCTCAACATTGAAGGTTACCTCTCCAGACCTTACAAATTTAATGACCTTCGCAACCACCTAACCCGAATTCTACGCGGTCAACAGGCCAAGCTGGGTGTGGTTTCTATGATTGAGCACAAAGCAGATCAGGCATCACGTGAAAGCAAGGTACCAGAACCTACTACATACTCCGGCCGTGTGCTGGTGGTGGAAGATACCCTAGTGAATCAACGTGTCACGCAGGCGATGTTGGCGAAGTTGGGTGTGGATGTGGTAGTGGCTGAAAACGGTCAGGTGGCGATTGATTACTGTAAGGAAGATATGTTCGACCTGATCTTCATGGATTGTCAGATGCCCATCATGGATGGATACCAGGCATCGCGTATTCTTCGCGAGCACGAATATGCGCCTCATACGCCGATTGTCGCCCTAACTGCTAATGCAACGGCACAGGACAGGGATGATTGTTTGAAATGCGGTATGGATGATTACATCGCCAAGCCGGTCAGCAAGGCAGATCTGGAACGAATGATTAAGGCGCATATGCCTGGTTCTCAGCATGGTGAAGCCAAAACGCTCTAACGTTTAGAACCTTTTAAGCCAAATAAAAACGCCTGCTTTCGCAGGCGTTGTACTTACTTGGACTCGTTACATTGCTGACTTCCATTGCTGTAGCAGTTCATCGTAATTGATGGTTTGGCCTTGTGGCTTCTCATTACCCAGCTTGGCTTTTGGTGCGCCCGGCAGGTTCAGCCAGTACTCAGCATCACGTGGCTTATTTAGCTTAGGACCACAAGCACCTTGTACTTTTGCACGCTCCAGACGTTGCAATACGCGGTCTTGTGCTTTCGCCAATCCATCCAATGCTTCCTGAGGTGTCTTCTCACCGTTTGCTGCTTCAGCAATAAATTGCCACCACAGCTGTGCCAGTTTTGGATAGTCAGGCACATTGGTACCGGTTGGTGTCCACTGCACGCGCGCCGGGCTGCGGTAGAATTCCACCAATCCACCCAGTTTCGGTGCGACATCCGTCATTGCCTGAGAATTGATGTCGGACTCACGGATAGGCGTCAGACCCACCAGGGTTTTCTTAAGAGACACGGTTTTCGCCACAGTGAACTGTGCGTAAAGCCATGCCGCCATGCGGCGTTTTGGATCGGTCGATTTCATCAGGGTCCAAGAACCGGCATCCTGATAACCGAGCTTCATGCCGTCTTCCCAGTAAGGTCCACGTGGTGAAGGTGCCATACGCCATTTTGGTGTGCCGTCTTCGTTCACAACAGCCAGACCGGGTTTGGTCATGTCAGCGGTAAAGGCGGTGTACCAGAAGATTTGCTGTGCAATCGAACCCTGTGCAGGAACCGGGCCCGCTTCAGAGAAGGTCATGCCTTGTGCTTCGGGTGGCGCGAATTCACGCAGCCAATCAACGTATTTCGTCGTGGCATAAACGGCGGCAGGGCCGTTGGTCGCACCACCACGCTCAACGCTTGAGCCAACAGGTGAGCAGCCTTCCACACGGATGCCCCACTCATCAACCGGCGTTCCGTTCGGAATACCTTTGTCACCTGCACCTGCCATGGAGAACCAAGCATCGGTGAAACGCCAACCCAGTGATGGGTCTTTCTTACCGTAATCCATGTGGCCGTAAACGCGCTCGCCATCGATCTCTTTCACGTGAACAGAGAAGAATTCAGCAATATCTTCATAGGCAGACCAGTTAACCGGTACTCCGAGCTCATAGCCGTATATCTCTTTGAACTTGGCTTTCAGATCATCTCGGGCAAACCAATCGGCGCGGAACCAATAGAGGTTAGCGAACTGCTGGTCAGGCAGTTGGTAAATTTTGCCGTCCGGTCCGGTGGTAAAGCTGATGCCAATGAAATCGTCCAAATCCAGTGTAGGCAGGGTCACGTCTTTGCCTTCACCGATCATGTAATCGCTGATAGGGAACACTTTGCCGTAGCGGAAGTGGGTGCCAATCAAGTCAGAGTCATTGATGTAGGCATCGTAGATGCTGCGGTTGGACTGCATCTCCGTTTGCAGTTTTTCGACCACGTCACCTTCCTGGATCAGGTCATGGGTGACCTTGATACCGGTGATCTCCTCGAAGGCTTTCGCCAGCACTTTGGACTCATATTCATGGGTGGTAATGGTTTCTGAGACAACCTTGATTTCCATGCCGCGGAAAGGTTTGGCAGCGTCGGTAAACCAGGCCATTTCCTTGAGCTGTTCCTCTTGGCTTAGCGTGGAAGGGGTAAACTCATCGCCAACCCACTTCTTTGCTGCGTCGCTGTACTGATCGGCGAGGGCCGCCGGTGCCAGTAGCATGCCGATCATGAACCCAAGTGGTGTCCATTTATTTACAGCAGGCAATTGCTTCATAGTTTCGCTCCTTTGTCGTTTTGTCCTAACCCCAACGTAAAACCGCAATAAGCCACACTATGGCGACCCCGAAGGGATACCAGATAGGCAGATCCGTCATTCCGATGAAGAGAAGGTGTATATAGGCACTGCCGAGCAGTCCTATAAATAGTCGATCACCCCGGGTTGTGCGGATAGGCAAAAATCCTTTCCTTTCCACACAAGGACGGAGTACTTCGAATACGGTCATCGCCACCAACATGCAGGCGATGGTGATAAAAAACAGGGCGCTCGGGAGTGTCCAGGCCATCCAATTCATGTCATTTCTCCTTATACACGTCCGAGTGCGAAGCCTTTGGCAACGTGGTTACGCACGAACCAGATAACCAACAGACCGGGAACAATAGTCAACACACCTGCAGCAGCGAGCACTCCCCAGTCGATGCCGGAGGCACTGACGGTTCGCGTCATGGTCGCAACGATAGGTTTTGCGTTGACAGAGGTGAGTGTCCGCGCCAGCAGCAGTTCAACCCAGCTGAACATAAAGCAGAAGAACGCGGTGACACCGATCCCTGAGCGGATCATCGGGATAAAGATCCTCACGAAAAAACGGGGAAAGCTGTATCCATCGATGTAGGCGGTTTCATCAATCTCCTTTGGCACACCGCTCATAAAGCCTTCTAGAATCCATACCGCGAGCGGCACGTTGAAAAGGCAGTGGGCGAGTGCCACAGCGATATGGGTGTCGAACAAGCCCACTGAGCTGTATAGCTGGAAGAATGGCAGCAGGAATACAGCAGGCGGTGCCATTCTGTTGGTCAGCAGCCAGAAAAAGAGGTGCTTGTCGCCTACGAACTTGTAGCGCGAGAACGCATAAGCGGCAGGCAGTGCAACCGACAGTGACAGCAGGGTGTTAATACTCACGTAGGTAAGTGAGTTCAGGTAACCCGAGTACCAACTTGGGTCTGAGAAAATGACAATGTAGTTATCCAGCGTAAAGCTTTGCGGCCAGAACGTGAGTCCGCCCAAGATCTCTTCGTTGGTTTTGAACGACATCATTAGTAGCCAGTAAATTGGCGTCATCAGGAACACAATGTAGGCGAGCAGGCCAAAGGTTTTTCTGTTCATGGCTTAGCTCCTTTTGTCCATGTTGGTCATAGCGGTATAGAACACCCAGGACACCAGTAAGATGATGAGGAAGTAGATAATAGAGAAGGCGGCTGCAGGGCCGATATCAAACTGACCGACTGCCATCTTGGTTAACGCCTGTGAAAGGAAAGTGGTTGCGTTACCTGGTCCTCCACCTGTCAGCACGAATGGCTCGGTGTAGATCATGAAGCTGTCCATAAAGCGCAGCAGTACGCCAAGGAGTAGCACACTCTTCAGTTTGGGAAGCTGAATGTAGCGGAATACAGCCCAGTTTGATGCGCGGTCGATTTTCGCAGCTTGGTAATAAACATCTGGAATAGCGCGCAGGCCAGAATAACAAAGCAGGGCAACCAGAGATGTCCAGTGCCAAACATCCATCACCAGCACGGTAATCCATGCATCGACCGGATCTGAGGCGTAGTTGTATTCCACTCCAATGTTGTTGAGGAACCATCCCAGTAAACCGATATCTGCCCGTCCGAATATTTGCCAGATAGTGCCGACAACGTTCCAGGGGATAAGAAGGGGAATGGCAAGAACGATCAATACCAGCGAGGCTTTGAAACCGCGTGCTGGCATGCATAGCGCGACCGCGATACCTAACGGGATTTCAATCGCCAGTACACAGAAAGAATAAATGAACTGACGAACCAGAGAGTCATGTAAACGTGGGTCGTTCAAGATCTCCCTGTACCATTCCGTACCCACAAAGTAGCGGGTGTTCTGATCAAAAATATCCTGAATTGAGTAGTTCACCACTGTCATCAGCGGGATGATGGCGGAGAAAGCGACCAGCAGGAATACTGGGAGTACCAGTAGCCAGGCGCGGTTATTTTCCGTCTTAGTTTGCATCCTGACCTCCTGTCGCGCTTGCGCTTTCTTCTGGCTCTCCGGCCAGATATTCATCGATGTAGAGTTTTAGCCATTGAGCCGGGAAGCTGATATGGGTATGCCCCTGAGGAATTGGCGCCTCTTCGGCAATGCGCAGTTTGATCGGTAGCGTGCCGAACATCGCCGTGACGATTTTGTAGGTTCCCAAATCTTCAACGTGTTGCACCGACACTTCCCAGGAGTCACCTCGTTTTTCCTGCCAAACGTGCACAAACTCAGGGCGTATTCCGACCTTGATATTCTTGCTGTCGGTGCTTTCTAGAACTTGGCGCTGAGCGTCCGTTAGGGTGATGGGCATGTCTTCAAAAGATACGTTGCCGTCACTGGTGCGTTGAACTGGCAGGAGATTCATGCCCGGGCTACCAATGAAAAAGCCTACGAAGGTGTGATTGGGTCGTTCGAACAGTTCGCGTGGAGAGCCAAACTGCACGATGGCACCGTCATACATCACCGCAATTTCTTCCGCGAAGGTGGCCGCTTCGAGTTGATCGTGGGTGACATAGATCATGGTGATGTGGAACTGCTCATGGATCTGGCGGAGCTTACGGCGCAGTTTCCATTTCAGGTGTGGGTCAATAACCGTCAGCGGTTCATCAAACAAAATGGCGGAGACATCTTCACGCACTAGACCGCGTCCCATGGAGACTTTCTGCTTTTCATCTGCGTTTAGGTTGCTGGCGCGTTTTTCCAGAACGTTGTTGAGTTCCAGCAGTTCAGCCACTTCACTGACACGCGAACGCACCTTGGCTTCCGGCGTTTTCATGTTCCGAAGCGGAAACGCAAGGTTGTCATATACCGTCATGGTGTCGTACACCACAGGAAACTGGAAAACCTGCGCGATGTTGCGCTCTTGTGGCGCAAGCTGGCTGACGTCCTGATTATCAAACATGACTTCACCTTCTGACGGCGTCAGCAGGCCGGAAATAATGTTCAGCATGGTACTTTTGCCGCAACCAGAAGGGCCCAGCAAGGCGTAGGCACCGCCATTGCGCCAGGTATGGGTCATTTTGCGGATGGCATAATCCTCACGGCTTTGAGGTGAAGCCTTGTAGGAATGCGCCAAGGAGTTAAGAATGATTTCTGCCATATTGTTACCCCCCTATGCCCGGCGTTGATTGCACTCGACGCGCAGACTGAATGAGCTTTTGTGACTCATCGAAGACATAAAGTTTGTGGGTAGGCACATAAATACTGATCTTCTGATCAACGTCGTAGTCGTGAACCCCCGGTAAGTGGAGCACCATGTTGATGTCGCGGTTTCTCACGTGCAGGAAGGTTTCACTGCCGCTGATTTCCGCCAGCTCGACATCAACGGTCAGTTCTAAGTCGTCATCATTGTTTGGCACCAAGCTTAGGTGGTTAGGACGGATGCCAAATTGATATTCGCCATCGGTTAGCTCGCCAAGGTCGGTGTTCAGTGGGAAATGTATGTGCTCATCGAATGAGACATTTCCACCACCGACACGGCCACGGATCAAATTAATGGGAGGTTCACCAAAGAGTTCTGCACTGGTGACTGAAGAAGGGTGGTGGTAAACCTCAGCTGTTGGCCCTGACTGAATCACCTTGCCTTCGTGCATCAGAACCACATTGCCGCCAAGAGCAAGCGCTTCATTCGGCTCTGTGGTGGCGTAAACTGCGATGGTGTTGCGCTCTGCGAACAGCTCGCGCATTTCCTGGCGAAGCTCTTCACGCAGTTTGTAGTCGAGGTTGACTAAAGGCTCATCAAACAGAATCAAGTCAGCGTTTTTCACCAGTGCCCTTGCCATGGCGGTACGTTGCTGTTGACCGCCCGAGAGTTCAAGAGGCAAGCGATCAAGGAACTGTTCGATATGAAGCATCTCCGCCGTTTCCTGCACTTTCTGTTTAATGAGTGCTTCAGGCTGTTTTTCCAGTCGTAGCGGTGAGGCGATGTTTTCGAAGACGGTCAGATTGGGGTAATTGATAAATTGCTGGTAGACCATAGAGACATTGCGTTCCCTTACGGGTACGCCCGTGACATCCTGACCATTAAAAAGCACGCGACCGCTGGTAGGTTTATCCAAGCCTGCCATTAGGCGCATCAAACTTGTTTTACCCGCCAATGTCCTTCCAAGTAGGACGTTGAAGGAGCCGGGCTCAATCCTCAGGTTAATGTCGTCCAACCATGTTTCATGGTTGCTGATCCTTGTGACGCTCTCCAATTCGAGTGACATGTAAACTCCCTGTTCAATAACGATGTGCGTTGCTGGCAACATCGTCAACTGCGCGAACGCGCATTAATTTTCGAATCCGAATGTCATACGCCAGATTCATGCCAAAAGTTAAATTAATGTTAATATATTGAATTTAAAAGGTTTAAAATAAGTGTGAACACGGTCACTGTGTAAAAAGTGTGAAGTTATTTGTTGACTGTTAACAGAATGTGAACAATGCTTGACACTCTCAATTCTGTTCGAACGCGCATGGGTAGGTAGTCAAATGAGCGATCTGGCTCACTCTCACGATGAGGTTATACAGGCGTCATGGAAGCGATGCCGCTCGTTTGGGCTTAACCCAAAAAGTGCACCGGCAATTGTTCGACTAAATAAAGGTGATTGGGAAGATACACAGGGGAAATCCAAAGACCTGATTGTGACGACACAAGAGCAGGTGCTCCCTTTCTATGAAAATATTCTGGTGAACAGTAACAGCCTGGTGTTACTTGCCGACAGCAGTGGGAACTTATTGAGCCGTTGGGGGCGACCTGGTTTTATAAACCAAATGGAAGGGCACCTCTTCGAGCAGGGAACCAGTTGGCTTGAACGTTTCAATGGCACCAATGCAGTCGGAACTGCGCTGCAAACAGGTGAATCCGTCGTTGTTGGCCGTGATGAACACTATCTGATCGCCAACCGCTATATGACAGCCTCTGCCGCTCCTATCTTTAACAGTGAACGTGAACTTGTCGGTGTACTGAACATTTCCTCTGATGCGTATCTGCCTACCTCTCATGTGAATGGGATGGTGAAAGTGATGACGCAATCAGTTGAGAACCAGCTCATCATGGCCACATATCGCCAGCACTATTACACCTTGGTGTTTAACAATAGTGAGGATAATCACACCAGTCAGTGGGCGGGATTACTGGTTTTCAACGACGCAGGTGAGATAGTGGCTGCTAATCGTCGTGCAGACTTGCTGGTTGGACATGTGTTGAAGGGGCTGAACATCGAAATGGTTACTGGGATCACGACGCTAAAACTATCTGCGCATCCTGAGAACCAAACACTGTCTTTTCTTGGTATTTCAAACTATCGCCTGTTTGGTACGCTCAAGCGCCCCCTCACCAACATGATTCGCACACCGCCATCTCCATTGTCTACCGTCAAATTGAAGAGTGAACCAAAGCCCGTCGCAGCGGTATCTGGTGAGCGTCGATTGTCAGATCTGGATCTTGGCGATCTGAAAATGCAGAAAGCGATCAAGCAGGCTGCCAGTGTGGTCAACAGTGACATTCCGCTGGTGATTCAAGGTGAAACGGGCGCGGGTAAAGAAGTGTTTGCCAAGGCAGTACATGCATCGTCAGAACGCGCTGACAAAAAGTTTGTGGCAGTGAACTGTGCGGCTATTCCCACTGAGTTGGTTGAGTCGGAGCTTTTTGGTTATGTGAGAGGTGCGTTTACCGGTGCCAATAACAAAGGCAGCATTGGTTATATCAGGCAGGCTGACGGTGGCACTTTACTGTTAGACGAAATTGGTGATATGCCATTGCATGTTCAGGCAAGGTTGTTGCGCGTACTCCAGGAAAAAGCGGTCACGCCGCTAGGAAGCACTGAAAGCTATCCTGTCGATTTCCGTGTGATCAGCGCGACCCACCAACCGCTTAGGGAAGCGGTATCAAAAAAGCAGTTTCGTGATGACCTTTATTACCGAATTAATGGACTGACCCTATTTCTGCCTTCGCTCTCGGAGCGTTCAGATACCAACGCACTGGTTGGTCATCTACTTGATGAATTGACGGAAGGAAATAACCCTCCGGTCAGTAATGAGGTGTTGCAGTTATTTGAACGTCACCCCTGGCCGGGAAATATCCGTCAGTTGGTAAATACCTTGCGTGTGGCGTTGGCGCTATCTGACGGCAGTATGATCCATTCTCATCATTTGCCAGACGATTTCTTTTTGGATCTTGAAACACAGCCAGAAGAACCTTTGGTCACAAATTCTTTTCAACCAGAAGTGCTTCCCCTGCAAGTTGCGAGTTGGCGGGAAAGTCTGCCAGAACTTTATTCTGCCACAGAGGGAAACATTACCCGCATCGCTGAACTTTCCGGCGTGAGTCGAAATACCATCTATAAACGTCTTCGAGCATTAGGGCTGAAGTAGCTTCTACTCACCAACAAAGCATTCAAAAAGTCAATTAATCAGAATCAAAATATTCACCATGTCAACGAATATGGCGGTATGTTGCACGAAATTTCCGCCTAGACGCGAATAAATAGGATGAAACGACTAATGACAATTTGCTCATATAGAGAAGTGTATCGCAAATCAAATTTCTGTTTTTAGTGTGAATATTGTTCAATTATTGAACGGTTAATGAATTGTTATAGCGGGAGTTTTATTGAACAAAAGATGAATGATTAACCTCACTAAATGTGGTTTGTTTCACTTTTATGACTGTGTATTCAAATAAGGAGGAGTTTTATGAAGAACAGATAACTGAGTGCTTTTTGGTCAATGTAACTGTCAATAGCTGATTTTGTTAATTTTTATAGCGTTGAACTCTGTGTTTTCAGAATGTTAATTTTCATCTCGCAGCATTTTGCAAATGGAATTTATAAGAAATACAGGAACGTATTCTATGAAAAAGACACTTTTAGCAGTAGCAATCCCGGCAGTACTTTTAGCAGGCAATGTCAATGCATTTGAAGCATACAGCGGTGACGCAGGTTCCGTAGAGATTTACGGTCAACTTCGCGCAACTTTGGCGAAATCTCCAGATAAAGATGTGACTCTGAATGACGGTAGTTCACGTGCAGGTGTTAACGCGCTTTACTCTGTGACTGACGACGTAGACGTATTCGCAAAACTGGAATACAGCATCAGCTATGACAAAGATGCAATGGCTAACCGCCTGGGTTACTTCGGCTTTACCGGTGATTTCGGCAAAGTCACTCTGGGTAAACAATACCTGACTGCTGATGACCTGTGGGGTGTTGATAACTCTTACTGGTTCGGTGGCTCTCACATTGTTGAGGGTGCCGTTTCTGGTGGTAAGCACGACAGCGCTATCCGTTACATCCTAGAAACTGACTTTGCAACCATCGATGCGAGCTATGGCCTACCAGAAGATGGTGCTGCAGCAGAAGTTGCGGAACTGTTCATCAGCAAAGATATCGCGGGCTTCTCATTCACCGCAGGTGTTTCTTCTGCTGAGCAAGAGCACGGCGCTTTTGACTACAAAGTCAACGACAGCACCACACTGAAAGTTAGCTCAGGCAGTGTAGATGACCTTTACTACACCCTTTGGGCAGAGCGTTCTTTTGGTGACCTGACTGTTGGTGTCCAGTACGCAAACAGCAGCATCGAGAGTAGTGCACTTGCAGTAGACCTGGATCGTGAAGGCTACACTCTTGCACTAAACTACGGCTTGTCTGACAAGTCCGCAGTATACGGCGGTTACGAATACTCAGAAGTTGAACTGAGTGCTGACGAGGTATCAGCGTCTGCAAAAGATGACTACACCAATGTATACGTAGGTGCAGTGCACAAGTTCAACTCTTACTTCCGCCTTTGGGCAGAGATGGGTTACTCAGATGGTGTAACTGCAGGTTACAGCAACAACAAGAACGATGGTTTTAGCGTAGCGCCAAGCTCTGTTGATAGTGAAGCGAAGTACGCAATCGGTGCACGCGTATACTGGTAATTAGCCAGTAAATCACGCTTAGACTTCACACTGTCTTTAAAGCCCAGCAGGATGCTGGGCTTTGTTGTATCTGCCTGTTGTGTCGAGAACAAATCCAAAAACTGCCGTTGGCGCACGTGCAAAAGTTAACCGAATATTTTACAAAGAGATTTAGCACATGTTCTTGCTCAGCTTCGGAGAGATTCCATGCTCGATAAAATGGCGTTCTTTATCTATGTGATCCGCACTGGGTCAATTTCCTCTGCAGCCCGCCAGTTTAACGTTTCAGTGTCGGCAGGCAGTCGCTGGCTTCAGGAGCTAGAGCAGCATTTTGGCACTACACTTTGCCATCGCTCCAACCGCCTTTTAGAAGCCACCCCGGCTGGCCAGACGCTTTATGAAGAGTTCTCGCCCATTGTCGACCGAGCCGAACGCATCAGCCGTAAGCTGGAAGGCTTTCAGGATCATGAGAAAGGCCACATCAATATCGCCTGCACGCCGGTTTATGCCAACCATTACCTGATGGATAAAATCACCGAATATTCCAGACTCAACCCGAAAGTGACGTTCAATATCAATGTTACGCCTTGGGCGATCGACCACGCCAGCACCAGCGATTTGATGATCAGTGCTAACGCGCGGTTTCAGGGTTATAGAGAAAAGGACCTTATGTTGGTTAAGCGGGAACTGTTGGCCTCCCCCTTTGTGGTCGTCGCTTCTCCCAACTACACCGAAAAGCAGGGCTTACCCACGCAACCGGAAGATTTGCAGGATCATGCCTGTCTGGTGGCAACGACACTCACTGGCAGTAACGAATGGATTTTCCAAAAAGGTGTGGAAACCATCGTCATGAAAGTGCCGAAAACCATTGAAGTGAACGACAGTGACCTATTGCTTCGTGGTGTGACTCAAGGGGCTGGCGTGGCTTATCTGCCGCAGTTTGTGACTGAACCTGCGATTGAAAATGGCGCGCTTGTCCCGCTGATGCAAGACTTTGAAACCAGTACTTGGAGTCTTAATCTCTATTATCACCCCTCTGGGGTTGCCTCTCCTGTTGCCGGCAAGTTTAAGGACTTTCTGCTGGAAAAACCCTGCTGATACTATACCCAAACGACCTGAAGCTGCGCGCATTCAGAGGTCATCAATGCGTTCAATTCGAGGCAAATTTCGCGAGGAATAGTCATTCTATTTCCGTGGAGTTTAACGAAGAAGTGGGCGCATTGATGGCCTCCCTTCGGGCGAGTTGACTGACGCCGTGCTCTTTGTTGTTCCTTTTTGATGGAGATGACTACACCGGCAAAGGAACGCCGCGATCACAACGCCAGTCAATCTCGCTGAATCCTGCATCTTCAGGTTGTTTGGGTATATTCTTTTGCTTTGCATTTTCGCAAAGCCACTTTGAATTTCTGTCTATATCGCCACTTTCGCCTCTCCCATACACTGAAAACCAAACAGTGGACATGGGAGTATGGGCGGTATGGAACGCATCTTTATTGTGGCGGCAAAGCGCACGCCAATCGGGAGCTTTAACGGTTCTCTGGCGTCACTATCAGGCGTTGATCTCGGCGCGCACGCGATGAGAGCGGTGGTTGAGCAAGCGGGAATTGAACCTGAGCACATTGACGAAGTGATTGTCGGTAACGTGCTGACAGGTGGCGTTGGCATGGGGCCGGGCCGACAAGCCGCTATCAAGGCGGGCGTGCCAGATACGGTCCCTGCTTATACCCTCAACATGATTTGTGGCAGCGGCATGAAAGCGATTATGGACGGTGCCAGCCATATCCGCGCCGGTGACGCTAAACTTGTGCTGACCTGCGGCATGGAAAGCATGTCTAATGCCGCTTACGTAACGTCAGGGAAAATCCGTCGTGGCATTCGTATGGGTCATCAAATGCAGGAAGACAGCATCATCAAAGACGGTTTGACTGATGCCTTCCATCACTATCACATGGGCGTGACGGCTGAAAACGTCGCGACCCAATGCAATATCAGCCGTGAGGCGCAGGATAAATTCGCCCTAAAGAGCCAAAAGAAAGCGGTTAACGCCATCGAAAAAGGCCACTTTGCTGCTGAAATCTCTCCAATCACTGTTGCTGAGCGCAAACGTCAGTTTGAAGTGAAAGACGACGAATACCCAAAGGCCAATGCCACCTTAGAAGGCTTGCAGGCACTTCGTCCAGCGTTCGATAAACTAGGCAGCGTTACTGCAGGTAACGCATCCGGTATCAACGATGGTGCTTCGGCCATCCTGCTGGCATCAGAAAGTGCGGTGAAGCAACACAATCTTACGCCTCTGGCAGAGCTGGTGGAATACGGCCAAGGTGCGCTTGCCCCCGAAATCATGGGACTCGGCCCAGTTTCTGCAGTCGCTAATACGTTGAAAAAGGCCCAAATGACCATCGAGGACATTGACGTATTCGAACTGAACGAAGCCTTTGCTGCGCAAGCTTTGGGTGTGATTCAGGGGTTGGCAGAAGCACACCATGTCGATGAACACTGGTTGCTAGAGCGCAGCAACCTTAGCGGCGGGGCGATAGCCCTTGGTCATCCCATCGGTGCGTCTGGCAACCGGATTGTCACCACGCTGGTTTACCAGCTGCAACGTACCGAGAAGGACTACGGCCTTGCCTCCTTGTGTATCGGTGGCGGTATGGGCACTGCTCTCATCCTGAAACGTTGCTGAGGGCGTGAACACCATGAAAAAAGCTGCGACCGCACAACAGATAGAAAGCCTTTTGCACGATGGCATGACCATTATGATTGGAGGCTTTATGGCAACAGGCGCTCCAGAGCGTCTCATTGATCTTCTGATCAAAAAAGACATAAAAGACATCACTTTGATCACCACAGATACTGGCTCTCCTGGTCGAGGTGCAAGTCGCCTTATTGCAGAGAAGCGGGTGAAGAAGCTGTATGCCTCTCATATCGGCACCAACCCGGAAACGGGCAAGCAAATGAACGACGGCACGCTTGAAGTCGAGCTGGTTCCCCAAGGTACGCTGGCAGAACGTATTCGAAGCGGCGGTGCGGGTTTGGGTGGCGTGCTTACGCCTACGGGGCTTGGCACCATTGTGGCGGAGAACAAACGGGTGATTGAAGTCGATGGCAAAGCCTACCTGCTGGAGACGCCGCTGAAAGCGGATTTGGCACTGATCCGGGGTTCGAAAGTCGATCGTCGTGGGAACGTCTTTTACAGCAAAACGACCCAGAACTTTAACCCGTTAATGGCGACTGCAGCAGAGACAGTAATTGTTGAGCCAGAGCAGCTTGTTGGGCTTGGCGATATAGAGCCAGAAGCCGTTCATACGCCAAGTATCTTTGTTGATCACATCCTTGTTGATAACAGCTATGTCGGTCAGCGCTCAGTGGAGGACAACCAATGACAGCGCAACTGGATAAAGACACCGTTCGCCACCGCATTGCATGGCGTGTTGCCCGTGAGATGAAAGACGGCGATATCGTGAACCTTGGCATTGGCCTGCCAACGCTGGTGGCGAACCATGTCGACAAAGACGTCGAGTTGCTGCTTCAAGCCGAGAACGGTCTGCTAGGTATCGATCAACTGGCATGCGAAGCCACCAAAGATGCCGATTTGGTCAATGCAGGCGGCCAGCATATTACCGCCGTTGATGGTGCCTGTTACTTCAACAGTGCCGACTCGTTTGCCATTATTCGTGGTGGTCATGTTGATGCGACGGTGCTGGGGGCGCTACAAGTCGATGAGTGCGGGAATCTCGCTAACTGGATTATCCCAGGGAAAATGGTGCCCGGCATGGGTGGCGCGATGGATTTGGTCGTCGGTGCGAAGAAGGTGATTGTTGCCATGGAGCACACGGTGAAAGACCAGCCGAAACTGCTGAAACAGTGCTCATTGCCTCTGACTGCTGCCAATCAGGTGAATTTGATTGTGACGGAAATGGGCGTGTTTGAAATCAATGAGAGCGGCATGGTTCTGACTGAGCTTGCGCCAGAGTTTTCCATTGACGAGGTGCAGGCTGCCACCGAAGCGACACTGTTGGTGTCACCGAATTTACGACCGATGCAATTACCTACAAGCTAATTTAGTTTGGGATGGCTAAAAATAAAAAGACCACCGAGAGGGTGGTCTTGTTGCTCTCGCTAAATACTAAGCAGGTGCTTCGCAGGAAATGGCTTTGGCGGTGCAGAGTAGACTCTCTTTAGCCGTTTCAAATTGGTGCCGCTTATCCATAATTTGCTCAGCGCCAGAAATGTTGATGGCTGCAATGATGTTACCCAAATAATCAGTGATGGGCGCAGCAATCGCTGTTGCGTTATCGGAGCGATTCAAGGCGAAGCCCTGTTTCTTTTCTGTTGCAAGCAGGTGTTTAAGTTCAGGAAAGGTCTGAGGGTGGGGTTTAGGGTACATATCCAGGTGAATCGATTGATAAACCGCGCTTAGTTCAATGTCGCTCAGTTGTTGAAGCAAAATTCGACCCATTGCATTGGTATGGCAAGGTAATCGGGTTCCTAGAGGAATATTGACTGACAGCCTTTGTGAAGCTTGTGCCCGGTATATATATAGCGTTTCCAGGCCGTCCCTTATTGCCAAATGACAGGAGATACTGGTGTCATCTCTCAGCTTCTTTAGGTGAGGGGCTGCAATATCGACTAAATCCTGTCCAGCCAAAAAAGAAAATCCCCGCGAAACCACCTGAGGACCCAAGGTATAGGCGTTTCTGGCGACTTTTCGAAGGTAGTTCTTATCGAGCAAAGTTTGGACGATCCGGTAGATAGACGACTGGCTGACACCCAAACGCTCAGCAAAATCATTGGTGCTTAGAATTCGGTGTTCCGCATCGAAGAGTTCGATGATATCCAACCCCTTTGCCAAGGACTGAACCTGATAGTCCGTTTTGCTCATCTTTCCCTCATATGTAAATGAAATGTTCAAATGTGAATAAAATATGTGTTAATTTTGCGTTCATGTCCATTCTTGCTGTCAATTTATTGACAATTCACATATCAAACGAAAAGTACGGAAAGCAACCAACAGGATGGAACATGCAAGAGTCAAAGGAGTTTATTCTCAAGGCAACGTGTGATGCATCGAGTGGGATTCTTGCGGCAGTCACTTCCTATTTGGCGGGTCTTAGCTGCTATATCTCTGAGCTGCATCAGTTTGATGATGAAGAAAATGGTAATTTCTTTATGCGTGCCGTGTGTCGGATTGAATCACCGGATATTGATCTGGAGATGATCCGAGAAGGATTTGAAGAACAGGTCAGTCGTTTCCATATGGACTGGGAATTTTTCGATATCGACAAGCCTATGCGCGTGCTCATCATGGTGAGTAAGTTCGACCATTGTTTGAAGGACCTGCTCTACAGACACGAAAATGGCGAGTTGCCAATGGAAGTGACCGCGGTTGTTTCCAACCATAAAGATCTGCGACCAATTGTTGAGCGAGCCGGTATTCGTTTTATCTGGCTACCTATCAATTCTGAAAACAAGCCGAGACAAGAAGCTGCACTTTTGGATGTCATCCAAGAGACAGATACTGAGCTTGTTATCCTTGCCCGTTACATGCAGATCCTCTCAGACGAACTTTGTAAAAAGCTTCACGGTAAAGCCATCAATATCCATCATTCATTCTTACCAAGTTTTAAAGGTGCCAAGCCTTATCATCAGGCGCATGCCCGCGGTGTGAAGCTGATTGGTGCCACGGCGCATTACGTCACCTCTGACCTTGATGAAGGTCCAATCATTCAGCAGAGCGTGCAGCCTGTCGGCCACACTTATTCTTCAGACAGATTAGTGGCGGTTGGCCGGGATACCGAAACCATCGCACTCGCGCAGGCTGTCAGGCTTCATCTCGAACATCGCGTGTTCATGTACGGTAACAAAACCGTCGTCTTCCAATAGTCAGCAGAGGTGACTGTGTCTGTGAATGTCATTGATGGCCGTCAGCTAGCCGAGCGTTTGGTTGAAGAGATGGCTGAAGAAGTGAAAGCCAGAACTGGACGGGGATATCAGCAACCTGGGCTGGCAGTGGTGTTGGTGGGAGAAGATCCCGCCAGTGCCATTTATGTTCGCAACAAAATCCGGACCGCTGAAAAAGCAGGGCTGCATTCGGTGGTTACTCATTTGAACGCATCTTGCTCTCAGCAGGCGCTTGATAAGGTAGTGACTGAGCTGAATGAGCGTGATGATATCGATGGCATTCTGGTTCAACTCCCTTTGCCTGCGCATCTCTCAGAAGAACGCATTATCAACCTGGTCACACCTGAAAAAGATGTAGACGGTTTTCACCCCATGAACGTCGGGCAATTGGCAACAGGACAAGCGCATCTTGTCCCTTGCACGCCTCTAGGCTGCCTTGAAATTCTGAAAAGGGAAGTCGGCGACTTGTCGGGGAAACATGCGGTTGTCGTAGGTCGTTCCAATATCGTAGGCAAGCCCATGGCGAGCCTGCTACTTCAAGCCAACTGCACTGTCACCGTGGTGCATTCAAAAACGATGGATGCTGCCAATCTCTGCAAACAAGCCGATATCCTCGTGGTCGCTGTGGGCGTGCCCGAGCTGGTGGATAGTGCATGGGTTAAACCTGGTGCCGTGGTTTTGGATGTCGGCATCAACGCCATTGAAAAAGACGGCAAACGCAAGCTGATGGGAGACGTTGACTTTGCGGATGTCGCTGATATCTGCAAAGCAATAACCCCTGTCCCGGGAGGCATTGGCCCTATGACTATCGCTTGCCTTATCAAAAACACACTGGTTGCAGCGAAACAGCGGGGCGTCAAACAGCCTGTTGTCAAAGCACGTTAAGAAAGGAGTCTGCTGTGCCTTTTTCACTTTTAAAATATGGTCTAACGAATGACTATCCCTTTGAGAAGGAAGCGGATTTACCAGTTCCCAGCGATCTAAAGCGTCATTATGACGTGGTGATTATTGGTGGTGGTGGACACGGTGTTGCTACCGCCTATTACCTTGCCAAATATCACGGCATTACCAATGTTGCGATTCTCGAAAAGGGCTATTTGGGTGGAGGGAATACGGCAAGGAACACCGCCGTTATCCGCTCTAACTACTTAACGTCAGAAGGCGTTAAGTTCTACAGTGAGTCCGTCAAATTATTCCAGAACCTCTCCAACGAATTTGATTTTAACATCATGTACTCCTCCCGCGGACAACTGACGCTGGCTCACACTGATGCCACCGTTCGCTCGTTCCGGCAGCGTAAGGAAGTGAATAAACATTTTGGCGGAAGAACAGAGCTTATTGACCCGCAGCAAATACGCGAATTAGTGCCGACCTTGAACATGAACCCGGCGGACATGCCGATTCTGGCGGGGCTTTGGCATATTGATGGCGCGACTGCAAGGCATGATGCGGTGGCTTGGGGGTATGCAAAAGGTGCAACCCAGCGTGGCGTTGAGCTGCACCAGTTAACGGAAGTGACAGGTGTTAATACTTCGAACGGGAAGGTCGTCTCTGTTGAAACCAACCGGGGCACCGTTGGGTGCGGTTGTGTGGTGCAGGCCGTCGCCGGGCATAGCTCGATTGTTGCCGGGATGGCGGGTTTTCGAATGCCCCTTACCAGTTACCCACTTCAAGCCATGGTCACCACCCCCGTTAAACCGTTCCTCAATCCTCTAGTCAGTTCTTCAGCCCTGCATTGCTACGTTCAACAAACCGGCCGTGGGGAAATTGTCTTTGGTGGTGGGTCTGATCCTTATCCGCTTTATAACACCCGATCGACGCTGGATCTCAAAGAGAGCTTGATAGCCAGCGCGATTGAAATGTTCCCTTTCATGGCGAATTTCAAGTTGCTTCGACAGTGGGCAGGCACGACAGACATGACCAGTGATTACAGCCCGATCATGGGGTTGAGCCCGGTCGATAACTACTATCTGGACGCTGGGTGGGGAACGTGGGGATTTAAGTCAACACCGATTTGCGGAAAAACCATGTCCGAACTGGTGGCCTCAGGTGGAAAAGTGCCAGAGCTGATTGCGCCATTCTCGATGGATAGATTCGACGTGTTCCGACAGGTAAACGAAATGGGGGCTACGGCCGCAAGCCACTAGGAGAGTATTCATGAAGATAATGCCATGCCCCTTGAACGGTCCAAGAAACATCAATGAGTTTGTCTACGGTGGGGAAGTGAAAGCCATGCCAAACCATCATGAGTGTTCTGACAAAGCGTGGGCCGAATACGTTTTTTATGCTGACAACAACATAAAAGTCGTTCAGGAATGGTGGTTCCACAGTGCGTCCGGTTACTGGTTTATTGCTGAAAGACACACAGCCTCTGACGAGATCATTGATACCTATGATCCAAGCGAGATTTTCACAAAAAGAGTCTCTTTTGATGCCGCCCCTAACCAAGGACAAGGAGGAAAGCAATGACGGATGCAAATCGACTAGCGCCTCCAATGGGGTCTTTGATTTCACGCGCTCGGCGTGTGCGGTTTCAGTTTGAAGGTACTAGCTATATCGGGTTTGATGGCGATACGGTCGCAAGTGCCTTGGTTGCTCACGATCATTGGCTACTGTCCCGATCGTTCAAATATCACCGGCCGCGCGGACCACTCTCAATGGCTGGTCAGGATGCAAATACTCTGGTTCAACTGCCGCAAGAAGCCAATGTGTTGGCAGACCGGATAGGTATTGCAGAATCACCGGTGGTAATGGGGCAAAACTACAACGGGTCACTGGAAAAAGACGCCGATGCAATATTAGAAAAAGTGGGTCGGTTCATGCCCGTCGGCTTTTACTATCGCGCTTTCTATAAACCTAAAGGCATTTGGGACAAATGGGAGCCGATCATCCGGAAAAAAGCAGGCTTGGGCGTTGCTGATTTGGACTTTGAGCCAACTTACCACGACAAGGCCTATTTGTTCTGTGATGTGATGGTGGTAGGGGCGGGTCCAGCGGGCCTGAATGCTGCCATTACTGCGGCAGAAAATGGAGCAGAAGTCATCCTTGTTGATGAAAACAAACAGCTCGGCGGTGCACTGACTTACCACCGATTTGATATTGATGGTGAGATGACAGATGAAATGCTGAATGCTTTTCGTTCGATCGTGAATGATCATCCGAAAATCCGTGTGATGACAGATGCGGTCTGCAATGCTTGGTTTGCAGATAACTATTTGCCAGTACAGACGGGTAACCGTATGTACAAAATCAGGGCCAAACAGTGCATTGTCGCTTCGGGTGAATTTGAGCAGCACGTGGTGTTCAGGAACAATGATCTCCCAGGCGTAGTGCTGTGCAGCGCAGCCATGAGATTGATGAAGCACTACGCCGTCAGGCCAGGCAAAAAATCCGTTGTGTTAACCGGAAATGATGATGGGTATCTAACGGCTATTGAGTTGGCAGAGCAGGGTGTCGATGTTGTTTCTATCGTCGATATGCGCCAATCTCCACCGCGAAAAGATCTGGGTGATAGCGTGAAATCTTTGGGTATCCCCGTCATCCCCGGCTCGACGGTTTACGAGGCGACAGCAAAAAATAACCACCTGTCAGCGGTGGACGTATATTCGATCAACGAGGATTACGGTGTCGAACAAAAAGTCTCGACTATTCCTTGTGATCTGCTTTGTATGTCTGCGGGATACATGCCAACTTACCAACTGTTGTGTCAGGCAGGTGCCCAGCTAAGCTACGACGATAAATCAGCGCGGTTCACTCTGAAAAATCTCCCGAAAAATCTGCACATCGCGGGCTCAGTGAATGGCATTCATGAACTTGATAAGGTCATAGCAGACGGACAACGAGCGGCTTACCAGTGTTTGAAAAAACTTGGTTTGCAAAAGCAGGGCCTTTCAGAGGTTACTGCCATCAATATTCAATGTGATATCCCAACTAACTTTCCGTGGCCAATATTTCCTCATCCCAAAGGAAAAGACTTCGTTGATTTTGATGAAGACCTCCAATCTAAAGACATCATCAACGCCACACGTTTGGGCTATCGGGATATTCAGCTGGTTAAGCGATTTTCCACTGTAGGAATGGGCCCTTCACAGGGGCGTCACTCCGCATTGCCCAGCGCACGTTTGGTGGCCATGGCTACAGACAGAACCGTGAGTGAAACGGGCGTAACGACTGCCAGGCCACCGTTTATCCCAGAGAAACTGGCTTATTTAGCAGGTAGGATTTTCAATCCCGTGCGTAAAACCCCAATGCATGAAAGACACGAAAGTCTCGGGGCGCAATTTATGCCTGCTGGCGCATGGCGACGTCCCGCTTATTACGGGGAAGCATCGCAACGCAATGCGCTGATTCAGGATGAAGCTTCTGCAGTGAGACAGAATGTCGGGATCATTGACGTCAGCACACTGGGTGGTATCGAAGTTTGCGGGCCTGATGCGCCGGAGTTCCTGAATCGCATGTACACCTTTGCCTTTGTGAAACAACCTGTTGGTAGAACCCGCTATGCTGTGCTGACCAACGAACAGGGTGTGGTGATTGATGACGGTGTCGCATGCCGGCTTGCAGAGGATCACTACTATGTCACGGCAACAACCAGCGGTGTCGATGCGGTTTATCGTGATATGAAAAAGTGGAATGCGCAATGGCGGCTGGATGTCGATATTGCCAACGTGACCTCGGCGTTTTCAGCAGTCAATGTAGCGGGCCCTAACGCGCGAAAAGTGCTTGAGAAAGTCTGTCACGATGTGGATTTTTCCCCCGAAGCTTTTCCTTATCTTGAATATCGGGAAGGGCACATCGAAGAGATGCCAGTGCGACTGATGCGTGTCGGATTTGTCGGAGAGTTGGGCTATGAAATTCATATGCCGACCCTGTTTGCGCTCAACATCTGGGACATTCTGATGGAAGCCGGTGAGGCGTTCAGCATGCGGCCGTTTGGGGTGGAAGCGCAGCGACTGCTGAGGCTGGAAAAAGGCCATATCATCGTAGGACAGGACACCGATGGCATGTCTCACCCCGGTGAACTTTCATTGGGATGGGCGATCGCAAAAGCCAAGCCGTTTTATGTCGGTTCACGCTCGGTAGATATCGTGATGCGCCGCGAGCAAACCCGCAAGCTGGTTGGCTTTAAGCTCGACAAGTCGTCACCTAAGCCAGAGGAAGGACATCTGGTGTTGGATAAAGCAGGAGCGGATTCCAGCATCACGGGGAATGTCACCTCCTGTGAATATTCGACCACCTTGGATGCCTACATCGGACTGGCGTTCGTGGGTATTGACCAGCAAGAAAAGGGAACCTTAATCCCTATCCGCGTGGACGGAAAAGAAGTGTGGCCGGAAGTCGTCCCATTGCCATTTTACGATCCGGAAGGTGAACGACAGGAGGTCAATTAACATGGGTTCGTTTTCAGTCAGTGATCAGCCAGATCGCAGACAGAGTTGCATCGATCAGGAGCATCACCTGTCGTCTATTTCTTTCTATGATGCCACGACGTCTAACCGCATCGGTTTTAGAGGAGCTCAGGTCGCTGCATTTCTGGAAGCTCATGGAATACTGATTCCGGAGCAGCCCAATCGCGCGCTTAAGATGCCTAATGGCTTATGGATTCTGCGTTTAGGCCACACTGAATTTTGGCTAGTCGATAAGAAAGACCAAAACACCGACGCTATGATAGAACTGGAAAAAGAGGCAGAACAGCGCGAAAAAGTAACCCGCTTGTATTGTCAGCACAGTCATGCGCTGTTTGTTCTGACTGGCGACGACTGTCCGCAAATGTTCGCCAAAGTGTGTGCAGTCGATCTTAGCGTTGACGCCTTTAAGCGGGGGAACATTGCTCAAACATCCGTGGCGCGTGTTTCTTCTGTCGTAGTCAACGTATCAAAGAGCGAATTTGAGCAAACGCGTTTTCTCATCCTGAGCGATATTTCAAGTGCAGACTATTTGTGGAAAGCGCTTGATGATGCCGCCGAGGAGTTTCAACAATCCACCATCACAATCAGCTAAGAGAGGCAAATCCGAGGGTAAGTTAACAATATAAATAAACACTCAAACCAGACGTGTTTATTCCTGTCGTTTGTCGGGATTATCGGCTTGGGGCGTGAATAAAGGAAAGCCCTGATTTGAGTGCTAAATACGAAAGGAGCATTTATGCCAGTGATTACAATTTCTGAGATTCATCAGGTTTGTAAAACAGCGTTAGAAAAACATGGAGCGTTACCTTGGATTGCAGAATCTGTTGCCCATGCCGTTGCTAAGAATGAATCACGGAACAATCGGATCTGTGGGCTATATTATTTGCAAAGTTATTGCGAGCAACTCGTCTCGGGCAGGGTATCAAAAGATGTAGAACCGGAAGTCACTTTGCCAAAGCCGGGTTTTGTGAAAGTCGATGCCAAATATGGCTTTGCTCAACCTGCTTTTCAGCGCGGATTACCTGCCGCGATTTCAGCAGCCCGCGAAAACGGCACGGCATCATTGGCCATTGGTCATAGCCATACCTGCACCTCGTTAGGTTTTTTCACCGAGCAGTTGGCGCGGCATAGTTTTATCGCGATTGGCTTTACCAACTCTTCTCCCATTGTTGCGCCTCCTGGCGGGAAGATTCGCACCATAGGCACTAACCCTGTGGCTTTTTCCGTACCTGATGGAGAAGGCGGAATCGCCATGCAGTTTGACCAGTCCACTACAGTGGTCGCCCTGGGGAAAATCACTATGGCAAAAGAAGCAGGAGAGTCAATTCCTGAAGGCTGGGCGTTAGATGAACATGGCCAACCTACCACTGACCCCCATAAGGCTTTAGCGGGTTCTTTGGTTTCAGCAGGAGGGTATAAAGGTTGGGGATTTGGCCTGATGGCGGAGTTGCTGACAGCCGGTATGACCGGCGGAATCGCTTCTCAGTTTGTTAAGCCGCTTAAAGCACCACAAGGTGAACCACACGATTTGGGTCAGTTTTTCCTCATCATAGACCCGGCAAACTCTGATTACTTTTTTGAAAGATGTCAGCAGGTGGCTGATCTTGTCTCTGAAGATGAAGGAACTCGTCTTCCTGGCCAGTTTATGAATGAAATGAAAGAAGTAGAGGTGCCTGAATCCCTCTGGGAATTAGCGATCCGCCTATCCAACGGACCACAGTAACGGGCTATGTTTGGGCAGTGGAGATGCTGCCTGAACCTCTTTCTCAAGCATTTCTTTATTCCCCTTATACCGAAACCACCTACCGCTACGTCCAGGTCGCCCAGCTCAGTTGATACGTCAACGGCCAGACGTTCAGCAGAAGTCGCTCCGATTTGGAAGCTCACTGCGCCTGCAGCGAAGCTACCGGGTTTTAGCAGCTCGTTACCTCCGAAGCTGGTGTTATCCGTGATGTTGGTCAGCTCAGCAGTCAGCTGTTGGTATTCTGCATCCAGTGCTGCCAGTTCGTCAGCGCCGTTTGAACCGTTCAGTGCCTGAGTCGCCAGATCACTCATGCAGTAAACGATGTTGGTCATTTCATGCATCGCACCTTCCGCCGTTTGCATCATAGAGATGCCGTCTTGTGCGTTTTCAATGGGGTACAGTGATGTGTTATATAGTTGTTAGTAATCACTTCATCAGTTAGTGAATGGAGTGGGTGGTCATTCAGGGACGCTCTTTTAACGCCTATGGTTGTAAATGCAAAAGGCACCTCTTTAGAGGAACTTAAAACGCAAGAAACTCGCAAAGGCAGGTTCAAGTGGCGGGGGATCGAGGTTCGCCTTGGGCTTGCGCTCGCTATGCTGTCGATGGCGACATTGCTACTCGCACTTTTTAGTTCGGTGACTTACGACAAACTTGAGTCGGCGTTGGTTGAGCTCAAAGAGAAAGATATTGTCGCGCTTGAGCATGCTGCCAGATTGAACGACATGGTGCGTCTGGTGATCAGTGACGCCTCTCAATTGGCCGATGCCGAATCAAACCTCGAAAGAAGAAACACCATGACCAGGGTGGACGACAGTATTCAGGAAATGAACCAAATACTGGTGCATTTCCCTGAGTATCACGCCTATTTCAAAGACCTGATGATGCAGGTAAACAATAGCTTGAGCTTGCTTTATCAAAGTGCGGAAGATTCCCGAAAGCTGAATGCTGAATTGAGGAATTTGCTTGAAGGTTTTTATCCACTGCTTCAACAGGTCATTGATGAGCTCGATAAGCTTCCGGCGTCGGATAAGTCGAAACTCCAGTATGGTCAATTGAAGGCGCTACTCTTTTATCAGCTTGGGCTGGTGGAGAAGCTGTTCAACGACGGCAGCTTCAATGAGCTGGATTACACCACGATTCGTTTGGAACAGCTTGGAGAGGAGTGGTTCGATCTGTGGCAAGCGAGTGGGCTGGCAAAATCACTTCCAGCACTGGATGAAAAGCTCTCCGTGATTTACACGTTGGCGTCCCGTTCCAGTCATTTAGTTAGGTTGAAAAACCAGGCGCTTGAGCATCATTATCAGCAAGCGTTTTTGCTTGAAAACAGCCGTGAATACTTGCACCAACTATCTATTCAAATTGAGCGCAATACCTCAAATGTGAATCTGGAAATTGATCAATCCATTGCTCAGGTCCAGCAGTCCTTGGCGTCAAACCGGAACTTCTCCCTTACGCTTTCTGTCATCAGTCTGATTGCCGCTGCGGGTATTGCTTGGTTCTACGTGCGTAAAAACATTTTGGAGAGACTGCTGCACCTACGCGATGAAATGTTTGCGATTTCAACTGGCCATCTGGATACAGAAATTGCGTTGAGAGGCCAGGATGAAATTACGCAAATGGCCAAGTCTCTGAAAGTGTTTCAGGCCACAGCAAAAGTGGTAAAGCGCACCAACAAAAAGTTGGAGGCCGAAGTCGAAGAGCGACGGTTGGCGGAAGAAAGATTAAGGGTGACACAAAATGAGTTGGTTCAGGCGGGTAAGCTTGCCGCACTGGGACAACTGAGTGTTGGTATTACCCACGAAATCAACCAACCATTGACTGCTATTAGCAGTCATACGCGCAGCGCTCAAAAATGGCTGGAGCAAGAACGCACAGACAAGGCGTTGCAGAACCTTTTAAAAATTGAAATGTTGCTGAGCAAAGTTGCTGCGTTAACGCATCATTTGAAAGCCTTCTCCAGAAAGAGTGATGGCAAAATTTCCCCCGTTGAAGTCATGCCAGTTATCAATGACGCCATCGCGTTGTTCGTCAGCCGGGATGTGCCGATTGCATTGGATTGTCACCTTGACCAGACCCAGAGTGTGATTGCCAATCCTATTCGTTTGGAGCAGGTCTTGGTCAATTTGCTCAGCAACGCTGTCGATGCTGTCGAGAACACAGAGAACCCGCTGATTGTGATGTCGGTGAACTGTGATGAAGAAGGCGTGAGTATCAAGGTCAAAGACAATGGCAAGGGAATACCCAGCGAAGATATTCCTCATATTTTTGACCCGTTCTACACAAGAAAAGATGTTGGTAAAGGTTTAGGGTTAGGGCTGTCTATTGCATTCAATATCATTAAAGATTTTGGCGGTTCTATCAGGGTTTATTCGCAGCCCGGGCAAGGCAGTGAATTTGTAGTACATCTTGAACAAGGCTAAAGAGATGATGGAAAAACGCATCACGCTGATTGACGATGAGATTGATGTCGTCGAAGCAGTCAGTGAAATGTTGGAATTAGAGGGATTTACGGTTTCAGGATTTACTGACCCCAAGGTTGCATTGAAGTTACTCACGCCGGACGCTGCTCAGGTCGTTCTTTGTGATGTGCGGATGCCTGAGTTGGATGGTCTCTCCATGCTGGACGCTATTCAACACAGGGCGCCAAGATGCAAAGTGATCCTGATGAGTGGCCATGGCGATATTCCGATGGCTATCGAAGCTATGAAGCTGGGAGCTTTTGATTTTATCGAGAAGCCGTTGCAAAGCGATGAGCTGGTTGAAAAGTTGAGCCTTGCAGCTTCTCATGTAGAGCAATCTCCAGATCTTACATCAGCACAAGCCTTGCCTATCGAAAGCCGGGTGATTGGCTCCTCGGCGCACATGGAAATGATAAGAAATCAGGTGTTAGCTCTGGCGCGCACAGGCGTCGATACCATCATCAACGGGGAAACCGGCACAGGGAAAGAAGTGATTGCGCGGGCATTGCATCAGTATTCTGCCCGCAAAGACAAAGCGTTCGTCGCGATTAACTGTGGCGGGATGACAGAGAGCATCATTGAGAGTGAGCTATTTGGACATGAGGCGGGGTCTTTTACCAGCGCCAATAAAAAGCGCATTGGTAAAATTGAACAAGCCAATGGCGGTACGCTTTTTCTGGATGAAATCGAAAGCATGCCGATATCCGTTCAAATCAAACTGCTTAGGGTGATTCAAGAGCGTGTCATTGAAAGGGTAGGCGGCAATGAGCTGATCCCCGTCGATATTGTCGTACTTGCGGCGAGCAAAGCAGATCTCTCTGAGCTCAGCCAACGGGGCGAGTTCCGCTCAGACCTTTTCTACAGGCTCAACATAGCCAGCCTCAATTTGCTACCACTCAGGGAAAGAAAGGAAGATATCCAGTCGCTGTTCCGTCATTTCGTCGTTCAAGCCAGCCAAAAATATAAAACGCGTCCTTCGACGCTTTACGCAGAGCAAATCCAACAGCTGTGTCGTCACGATTGGCCGGGAAATGTCAGGGAACTTCGTAACGTGGCGGATCGGTTTGTACTTGGCATTGTTGGAGAAGGCTTTGATTTACACTCCCCCCTAACCCAGGGAACGGAGGCATTCGCGTTTGAACAGCAGATGGAACAGTACGAGCGTAACGTACTGACTGAGGCCTTGATTGAAACCTCGGGTAACATCAACGAAGTGTCCGTTCGCTTAAATCTGCCAAGAAAAACCCTTTATCGGAAAATGAAAAAGCATCAGCTGGACAAAGAGAATTTTAAACCCAGCAGGGACGGTTAAGCGCTTTAAATCAAAGGAGCCATGTGGCTCCTTTTTTCGCTTCTAAGCGTTTTGGACACGAATGACCCAAACCACTCTCTTTACCTTTTAAAACTGGACAGAAATGACCGAAGTGAAATCGGGAAATTTCGCCATGATTTTAAATATATGAAAAATAATAAAAATATTGTTGGCATGCCTTCTGCTATAGAGAAGCTGCACATCAACAATAACGTGAATATAAGGTTCTATTATGAAAGACAGTGTAAAAGGATTGTTAATCGCTGGCTCATTGCTTCTGCCATCTGTTGCTATGGCAAATGAGTGTTCCCATCGCGGTGTTTTGGATGAAAGATACTGTGATGAAAATCAGGACTTGGTTGCAGACTCACCAAAAGACGCTTCAGAATGGATAGACCCAAGTACGTTGGTTTTCACTTATACCCCAGTTGAAGATCCCGCACTCTACAAAGATGCATTCGCCGATTTTCAGGCTCACCTCAGTAAGATCACCGGTAAGAAAGTTATCTACTACACCGTCCACTCAAACTCAGCTCAGGTTGAAGCTATGCGTTCTGGCCGCCTGCACGTGGCTGGCTTTTCAACGGGTCCAACCGGCTACGCCGTGAATCTGGCAGGTTACGTTCCAATCGCGGTTAAAGGTGATGAGTCTGGCTTTCAGGGTTACAACCTGGTCACTATTGTCCGTAAAGACAGCGGTATAAAAGAAATGGCAGACCTCAAAGGGAAGAAAGTCGCTCACACTTCTGCCTCGTCAAATTCTGGCAACCTGGCACCGCGAGCGCTATTTCCAGCACAAGGCTTGGTTCCGGACGAAGACTACAAAGTGCTGTACTCCGGTAAGCATGACCAATCCATCCTTGGCGTGTTCAATGGCGACTATGATGCTGCACCAGTGGCTTCCGATGTCTACGACCGCATGGTTGCAGCAGGTCGTGTTGATGACTCTGAACTGGAAATTATCTATCGCAGCCCGCGTTTCCCGACCTCTGCTTTTGGCTATGCGCATAACCTGAAACCTGAATTGGTAGAGAAGATCAATGAAGCCTTCTTCAGCTATCGATTCACGCAGGAAATGAGCGATGCGTTTAAAGGTGCAGACCGCTTCTCGCCTATTACTTACAAAGAAGATTGGTCTGTGATCCGTAATATTGCGCACGCAACGGGTACCGCTTACACCAAGGCTGGCTTGAAGAAGTTGGCGGAAAAAGACGCTGCGAAACGCGCCAAGAAGAAAGCGGCTGAACTGGCCAAGCAAGCCACAACGCAATAATTCGTTAATTCAACCTAAAAAGCATGGTGCCCTCACGGGTAGGGCATCGTGCACCCAAAAATAAGTGCAACAAGGAATATGAGTATGGCCGTAGCAAGTTATGACGGAATAAAAATTAAAAACCTTTTTCATCAATACGTGGCTGGAAAGCCAATCCTCAAAGGCATTGATATTGATATTGATGAGCCCGGAATCATCGCTATTATCGGCCCTTCTGGTACCGGAAAAAGTACGTTGCTCCGTTGTATTAATCGCCTTAACGACCCAACCAGCGGTGAGATTTTGTTTGAGGGCGAGGACCTGACAAAACTCAAAGGACAAGCGCTGCGAAAACAACGTCGCCATATCGGCATGGTGTTCCAGGAATACAACTTGGTTGAGCGCCTAACAGTCATAGAAAACGTATTGAGTGGACGCTTGGGCTACATGTCGTCATGGAATGCTTGGCGTCGTAACTATGCCAAGGAAGATCTAAAGAAAGCCTTCGAATTGTTGGAATTCGTGGGTTTACAAGATTTCGCCAATCAGCGCGCAGACAGTCTATCTGGTGGTCAAAGGCAGCGTGTCGGTATTGCACGCGCTGTGATGCAAGACCCTTATATCTTGCTGGCTGATGAACCGACCTCCTCCCTCGATCCAAAGACCGCGGTTGAGATCATGGAGCTGATGGAAACCTTTGCCAAAGAAAAACAAATCCCTGTTTTGGTTAACATCCACGATGTGAATCTCGCTAAACGTTTTGCCAAACGTGTCATTGGTATGTGTAACGGGAAAGTGCACTACGATGGCAGCCCTGAAGGGATCAGCGAAGAGGATCTAAAAGTGATTTATGGAGGTGAGTCATGGCTGGACTAAACCCCTCCGTTGATGTTGAGAATCCGTTTAAGAGCTCTTGGGTAAACAGAGTTTGTATTCTCGGCATCATTGCGTACCTGTTTTATAGCTTTTCCAGTTTGAACCTTAGTGTTGAGCGTTTGATAGTGGGGTTTGGGGAGAGCGAGAGGTTACTTTCTCGTATGTTTCCCCCTGACTTTTCCCGCTCCAGCTTGTTATTGAGTGGACTGGCAGAAAGCCTTCAAATCGCCATTATCTCGAGCTTTTTTGGCATCTTGATTTCATTGTTTCTTGGCTTGTTAGCGGCAAGAAACATGATGCCATCCATTGTTTCTACTCCTGTGCGTGGCTTCATTGCCCTATGTCGCTCTTTCCACCCGGTGATCATTGCCATCCTGTTTGTAAAAGCGGTGGGCTTTGGTGCTCTGGCGGGGATTTTAACCCTGGTTTTTGCGTCCATCGGCTTTATCGCAAAGCTGTTTGCGGAAGCGATTGAGGAAATCTCATTTAAGCAGGTTGAGGCGATTAGGGCGACAGGTGCCAATTTTATCAGCATTATCCTATTTGCTGTGATGCCGCAGGTATTTACCCGCTTTATCGGCTTTGCGAGTTATCAATTGGACTCCAATCTTCGTAACTCAACCATGGTTGGCATCGTGGGGGCTGGTGGCCTGGGCGGTACACTTTTCTCGGCTTTCCAGCGTTTTGACTACGACTTTGTGGCAGCCATCCTGATCACCATTATCGTCCTGATACTCGTTGGTGAATTCCTGTCGAACATCGTAAGGAGAATTTTCTAATGACGACGGCTTCTATCGATAAAGAGTGGCAACGTTTCACGTTTAATGAGCGACTCGCCCGTTTTGCTGTATACCTCTGCTTTGTATCAGCCATTGTATGGTCCTGGCAGACGGTCGAGGTGATCCCTGAGTTCCTGTATGACGCACCGGCGCAGTTTTCAGACATGTTCAGCCGTATGGTACCGATGGATTACGGCTTCTATCCGGAAACCATTCATGCAGCGCTAATTGAAACCCTGCATATCGCCACTTTGGGCACCTTGTTTACGTTGGTGTTTGCGATTCCATTGGCGCTACTGAATGCACCAAATATTACCCCGAGCAAAACGCTTAACTGGGTTGCCCAGTTCTTTTTGGTGTCATCCCGCTCGGTGAATTCTCTGGTTTGGGCACTGCTTTTCATCGCGCTGTTTGGACCCGGTGTATTGGCGGGAATCATGGCTATTGCTGTTCGAAGCGTTGGCTTTGTCGGCAAGCTTCTCGCTGAAGCGATTGCAGAAGTGAACATGGGCACAATTGAAGCGCTGAGAGCCACAGGCGCATCTTGGATGAGCATTCTGTTAAAGGGCTATTGGCCGCAAGTCATGCCAGCGTTCTACTCCATTGTTCTGTTCCGTTGGGATATCAATGTCCGCGAGTCTGCAGTGCTTGGTCTTGTGGGGGCTGGTGGGATAGGTGTAGTGCTGAACGATGCACAAAACCTGTTTGAATGGCAGAAGGTCTCCATGGTGCTTTTCAGTATCTTCGCCGTGGTGATATTGGCAGAAGCGCTGGTTATCCATGTTCGAAAGAAACTGATCTAAGCGCCATAGGCTCAAGCTCGTTTGCAGGATATCGACCATCAGGTGATGAATGACGTGATTGAACGCTGCATCGCACAGGTTTCCGTGGTGCAGAGCGTGCCACCCTGATCGAAATGCTGCGCCTTCATGATGAAAATGATGCCACAGCAAATCCTGACACTGGTAGATGAAACCCTCGAAGCCCTTCCGGGAAAATCGGAGAAAGTCACGGTGCATCTGAACCCGCAGGATCTTGAGCGCATCAGCCAGATCAGTGCGGATTTACCAAACGCCTGGAAGCTGGTTTCGAATTCAGAAATGCCTGTGGGAGGGTTACAGGCGTGTTTGAAATCAATGAGAGCGGCATGGTTCTGACTGAGTTTGCGCCAGAATTTTCCATTGAAGAGGTGCAGGCTGCCACCGAAGCGACTTTGTTGGTGTCACCGAATTTACGTCCGATGCAACTGTCGGCTTGCTAGGGCCAAAAAACAAAAAGACCACCGAGAGGGTGGTCTTTTTGTTTTCGCTGTCGGGCGACTGCGCTATCGCAGAAAGAAAGCTTATTTTTTGCCTTCTTTGTCCAGACGGGTCAGCTCTTTGATTTGACGGCTGATCTCGCGGCGCTCTTTTGAAATCTCTGCGCTCTTGATGATGTGGTCATCAACACGATCTTCGTAGTCAGCTTTCATGTTTTTAACGATCTCTACGATTTCATCGTGAGTCATTTCTGGTTGAATGTAATCAAGCAGGTTCTCAAGCAAAGTGACGCGCTTCTGGTTGTCGCGGATTTTCTTCTCGTTATCCTGAATTTCCCGCTTCAGTTTATTCTTGCGACGAGAGAACTTAACGATCTCGAATACATTGTTCATAGGTCTATAACCTTCTTTGTGTGATCCTGATGAAATTAAACCACAAGGTGACCGTCGGAAACAGTCTTTTGATCAAGGAAAGCTCAGTATTTTACGAGAACTTTTAGTGACAGCTTGAGCGGGAAAATGTGTGCTAGAACCTCGTAAGCGCAGAATATTCGGGGTACCCGAATCGTGAGCAAATTAACCATATAGCATATTGATAGAAAAGAAAAAGGCACGTCTGGAAGCGTGCCTTTGACGAAAGTGAAAGTAAATTACTCGACTGCCCCTTCAAGGCGGACATGCTCACCCTCCAGTTTAAGATGAGCACCGCGAAGCATAGCATTGACTAACTCTGTTGCATCAAACTTGGTGAGCGCTTCGTGAGCACCTACCTGATGGGCGCGGTCTACGCTGATTTCGCTGGAAAGTGAGGTATGAAGAATCAAGTAAGCTTCTGACAGAGGCTCATTGTTTCTAATTTCGAATGCTAACTCATACCCATCAATTCCTGGCATTTCGATATCGCTGACCACAATATCAAACGGTCGACCTTCTCTGGCTGAGTTCTTCAACTTCTCAAGGGCATCAATCCCGTTGGTGCTAACCACATAAGGAATATTGATGCTGTCGAGCGCTTCTGAAAGCTGACGCCTCGCCAGACTACTGTCATCAACTAAGAGGATGTGCATAGGTTTGAGTTTCTCACGATCCACATCGGCGAGGATAGGATGAAGCTTGTCTTCCGGCATTGGGAAGATTTTCGACATCACCAACTCAACATCCAGTAATTGCACCAGCTTTTCATCGACATTCATCACGCCAGTGAGGAATGCCCGTGTGCCCAATGTCTCTGGTGGCGGCGTGATATTTCGCCAGTCACATTCACTGATTTTTTCGATACCACGCACCAAAAAGCCGACCACACGACGTTGGCAGTCGGTGATGATGATAAAACATTTTTTGTACTCTTCCTTATCGACAGGTTGATAACCAATCGCTTTCGCCATGTCGATAACGGGCGTAGTGATGCCCCGAATATTTGCAGTACCAATCACGGTTGGGTGAGAGCCAGGTAGAGCCGTAAGCGGGCAGAAAGGAACAATCTCTCTGACCTTAAGAGTGCCAAGGGCAAAAGTCTGTGTGGCAGAGAGTCGGAACAACAACATTCCCTGCGATTCATTGGCTTTGCTTTTCATATAGCGCCTGTTATTAGCCAGAATGAGTGGTCAAGACAAAATGATAAGTTGCATCCAGCAACGCCAGATTGCTCATCTCTAATTGTAGCGTTTTTATGGTTCTATACCCAGTCAATCTAAGTTCTATACCTTTAGATTGCCGAGGTATTTTATACCTATGATGTGCTGATTTATGAAACTAATCCAGTAACATTTCGTGAATTTCCAGCCTGATCATATTGTTGCTAACTCACTGTGAGAGAAGGTATTTGCTGCTCAGTGATGAAAATGTGAGTAGAGTTGGTGTAATTTCGCTTTATTCAAGGAGTTTTTCTATTATTAAAAAATAAATGGTACGTAACGCGATAAATAGTAAACACAAAGTGAGTGCCTTCTCATTATGTGGTTTACTGGCAGCTAGCGATGAGACAATGATAAGTCTCAGTGATGTGATCTGAGAGCGGTTAGTAGCCCATGACAAGTATTTTAGATTCAGTAGATTCCCGCACTAACTTGGTTGGTGAAAACCGACTTGAATTGCTGATATTCCAATTGGGAACACGTCAGCTTTTCGCCATTAACGTGTTTAAAGTCCGCGAAGTATTGAAAGTTCCCCGTCTCAACCAAATGCCGGGTTCTCACCCCAAAATATGCGGTGTTGCGACCATACGAGGCCACTCGATTCCTGTGATTGATATGCGACAGTCCATTGGCTTAAAACCGCTGGATAAAGATCAGGAAAGTAACCTCATTGTGACGGAATATAACCGCTCTGTGCAGGCCTTTTTGGTTGGTAAAGTGGTTTACATCAAGAACATGGGTTGGGATGAAATCATGGAGCCACCAAGTACAGGTCGCTCTAATTATCTCACTGCGATCACAAAGCTGGAGTACGACAACGAGCATAAACTGGTTGAAATCATCGATGTTGAGAAAGTGCTAGCAGAAATCATTTCTTACGATATTGGTATTTCCGATGGGGTGTTAGATGATGATTTGACTAACCATCTGGTGGGTCAGAAAGTACTGGTTGTAGACGACTCATCAACGGCGCGTAAGCAGGTCACAGAAACACTTGGTCAACTCGGTATCGAATGCATTGAGAAGAAGAATGGCCAGCAGGCGCTGAATCTTCTTAAATCTTGGTGTGATGAAGGGAAAGACCCGCGCAACGAGATCCTGTTGATGATCACTGATGCGGAAATGCCGGAAATGGACGGCTACAAGCTGACGTCAGAAGTGCGCGCAGACAGTCGCATGCACGATCTCTATATTGCGCTTAACACTTCACTCAGTGGCAGTTTCAACGAAGCCATGGTGGAGAAAGTGGGGTGTAACCGCTTTGTGTCCAAGTTCCAACCCGATCTTCTTGTGGATGTGGTGCAAACCCGCATGCGCGAAGCGTTGGGCAAGTAGGCACGGGTGAAGTTACTTTTTCTCACCCGCCATGCAAAATCCAGTTGGGATGATCCTTCCCTCGACGATCACGATAGACCACTGAATCCACGTGGTCGTCGCAATGCATCTGAGATGGGCGTAAGACTCGCAGCTTGGTCGAATAAACCTAAAACGATAATTACCAGCAGTGCAGTCCGCGCGAAAACTACCGCATTACTGATTGCTGAGCAGTTGCCTCATTCACCGCCTATGATCATAAAAAGCGATGTTTACACCGAGGATTGGGAAACCTTAGTGAAGATTGTAGAGCGGTTTGATGATGATAAAGATAGCGTCATGCTGGTCGGACACAACCCGGCATTTAATGAGTTTCTAGCCCATATTCCTTTTGAGATAGATAACCTCCCAACGTGTGGTGTGGCGGTGATTGCCCTCTATAGCCAAAGTTGGTCTAACTGGTCGACAGCAGACAAACAGGTTCTGTTTCTCGACTACCCTAAACGACTGAAACCGTAGTCAGTCTAACGCGATGTCACGGTCCTACTACTGAGACTTATGCACTTTTTCTGTGGATAACCCAGTTAGTTCACTATGACTCTTTCCTTTCAAAGCCAGATTGGTGGCTATGGGGAGGCCGATCAAAATTCAATGGTTAAAAAGTGACCAGCGTTGAAAGGGGGTCCCGTGCCACTGAATTATCCCTGTTTGGGTATACAGATTTTTCGGTATAAACTATGTTTCAGCTCGCGGAAAGGGCCGTTAAAAAAGAGAATGTTTTGGAGTACATAATTGATCTCTGTAGAAAAATATGAGGGGTTAACCGCACGGATTGCGCTGATCAATGAAGAGATAAAAAGACAGGACGTCGAATTCTACCTATTTGTTCCTGGAGAGCTGAATTTCTCCAAGAGCGTGCTGAGCGAAGATGAGTTTTACTACAAGGTGCTCTCTAACACGCGTACCTACTTTACTTCGCAACACCACTTACCACTTGTACATTCCCGCCTCGCCAGCCGGGACAAACTGCCTTCTGACAAATACCGCGTCAGCTTGAGCTTGTATGCATACCAATATGCGTTGTCACTGGAAAAAACGACACACCGATTCTTCGACACAGTTACAGATGTTGGAGAGGAAGAAGCGGTTGAGCAGTTAGAAGTCATCACGGATATGGCAGTGGAGATCTTACGTCGTCTTCGTCGTTACGTACCGAAAGATGAAAGCCTCATCAAGTATTACAACAATGTCGATAACTACCTTTCCTGGTTGACTGAGCAGCGTTTTCTGTCGCTTATTGCGCATATGCCAAGGAGTGCAGCGTTTAAACCTATCAAAGAACAGCTTCTGGAGTTTTGTGAATCTGAAGCGGCCTACCGTATCGATCAAAATTACAACTCCTCAAAAGCACAAACAGATGCGACGCGTATGGTAAACAAAATGCGCCTAGCGCGCCGCTTGATTGAATATCCGGTCACCATTCGTCAGAAAGATGTGATATTGGGGCAAAACCTCAATAAACTCGCGAAAGGTGCTGCTGCTGGTTTGGTGATGATCTTCGTGACGGTAGCAATTATCCGGATGCGCAGCTTTCTTGGTGAAATTACCCTGTCATTTGCTTTGGCGATGGCAGGTTTATATGCCATGCGTGAAATCTTTAAAGACGACCTGCGTGATGTGCTTTGGCGCTGGATTCGCAAAGGGCGGCCAAAGTGGCGTAAGTTGTTTACTGACCCGACATCCGGCCAGCGCATCGGCAGTCAGTTGGAGTGGCTGGACTACATTTCGTTCGATAAGATTCCTGATGATGTGCGTAAGATGCGCAAAGGTAAGCTTCGTCAGCGCGAAGAATCAGTGGTGAAAATAAAAATGGTTACCCAGATGTCCACCACCAAATTTCTTAGTGGCTACGACATGACGCGTGAAGTATGGCGAATAGATTTCCGTCCATTCTCCCGTTTGATGGCGCGTGGTAAAGAGCGTTACTATGCGCTGAGCGATGGTCAGGTAACACGTGAATCTATCGATAAACGTCATCAATTTAACCTGGTTTCCAAACAGAAAAATCAGGATGGCAGCTTCACAATTCAACGCTGGAAGATCACGGTGAATCGCTCCAAAGTGGTTGATATAGAGGAAGTCTTCTCATAAACCGCCAAAGACCTACAGAGCCCAAATTTCCGATTAGTGTTGTTACCCATCGAAAGAGACAAGGGTCAAATGGAGTGATGAGTTAACCGATCGCGTTTTCTAAGATTTCGCGGATTATTACCTGATCGTTCAACATTTTCAGCCCCTGCTTTTGTAAAAGATACATAAGCGTGAAGCTCCAAAAATGTTGATGATAGTTAGTATGGAAGAGAAGGCCCCATAAGCTAATAAAAAGCATTATAGAGCCATATTTACAATTTTAAACAGTACTATTTTTGGTTTATTAGAAGGTATAACCTAAGGTTACAGTTCCCCAGTTATTGAATTGAGAATGTCTTCCGATATATTGGTTATATTCTAAGTTGGCGAAAATATTCTCACTCAATGATGGGGCGGAGAACTGCAAACCTGTTGCAACATGTGGTCTAAATTCACTATCACGGAAGGTGGTGACTTTATTATTTGGTTCGTTAGCCGTGCGCTTACTTTTATTGTACGCAGCGCCTAGTTTGATGTACGGACGCAGAAAGGGGTTGGCATCAAGGCCAAATACGGCATCAAAATGTCCCGTACGACTAATTTTAGTGTGGCCGAGTACGTAGTCTGCCGTTTCTTTATTGTCACCATAGGCATAAGAGGTTTCAACCGAAGTATATTCATTGATGATATAACCAGAACCTAGCGAAAATCCGATCAGGTCAACTCCACTCCTTCCGCCGCCAAAAATATAAACATCACCGTCACTAACACTTGCAAGTGTCGGCATTGTAATTGATGACATAATTAAAGCAATAATCATTCTTTTCACTTTGTACTTCCTAATTCCTAATCTATTAAATATTTACGTCCTTGACGATTCATCCTGAATCAATCCGTGCAAAATTTTGCCATTTAAAAATTAGGGCAAGGAATGCATTATTCCATTAATTTATAAACTATTAAATTGTTATTTTATTTGAATTAACTTATGATTTCTTATTACTCAACACCGACAAATTTTGGTTCATAATCAATGAATCCAAATTTCCCAATAATATTATCCTCATGAATTAAATCAATGGGGTAGTCATAGACTGAGTAGATTTTCCCATCTGATGACTTAAATATCTTTGCTGACAATAATTTTATATGGTCATATTCAAAATCATGTAAATCTATATCTATTTCACTTGAGCTATTAATGGTTCTCTGCCATTTTTCTGAAATCAAATAGAGAAATATATCGCTGCCCCAATAACCCCAAATATACTTTTTAGTGTATATTCTTCCTGATTTTTTCTGATGCACTACTGATGTCAATATGCCATCTATGCATGCGCCTTGAGACTTCAAGCTTTCCGATTCACTATTGAATTTGAATTTACATCCAGTACCATTTATAAAAGGCTTGATATTCCATAAGAATATGAGAAGACCTAATATGATTAGAGCAACAAGTACAGAATATTCTCTATTCGACTTTTTTAAATGATGCTTCAGATTCGCCATTATAGTGTCCATATAGGTATTCACCATCTTCTAACCCTGAAATGTCCCCTATATCGCTACTGGTGGAACAAACGATTTTACCGTCAACAGTCATACATTCAAGTGATGCTTGATGGGATTGCAAAACAAAAGAAACAAAAAAAGATAATGCATAAATGAAAAATATTAATGTAATTAAGGTTAATTTTATTTTCTTATTGTGAATTACATTTTCTCTTTTATGAGGTACTGATTTAATTTCTTCACATTCATGAAAGCATTCGACCGATTCGTTATTTTCACATGCAGTTAGTGGTGTTGTCGTACTGTCTTTAACATTAGGCGCATCGCCTATTTTTGCATCTAAACTATCCTGTATGAAGCCAGAGTGAAGCATATACCCTTTACCGGGCAGCGTTTCTATTATTTCACCTTTGTCTGAAAGTGCTTGGCGAATGGCTTTTATTGCCATTGTCAAAGAGTTTGGACCTACCACTCGCATCGGCCAACCAGCAGCAATGAGATCTGATTTTTCGACCTCATTATCTTTATTTTCAATAAGATGAGAGAGTATCATTGATTCAGATATACTTAGCTTCGACACTTCTCCAGTACTATTGTTAAAAATGGTTTTTTTCAACCTATCAAAAAAGTATCTGTACATATTTTCTTCTCGAATCAATGAAGGCACTCTCTCTCTCCTACCTATTATAGGTCACAACATGGGAATGGAAATCCACATTGGTCCCACGGTAAGCAATCAGGATTAAAACCACCAGATGAGCCACCAGATGAGCCCCCAGATGAGCCCCCAGTTGAGCCACTAGTTGAGCCACTAGTTGATGGTTTTTTTATATCAAATTCCTCTACGAAATAGGTGGTCAGTGTTTTCGTTTCTCCACTACCTGAGATGGTTGAAAATTGGTTATCATATATATCTTGCTCTACTTCGAATAAAAAATATATTTGTTTTCCTATCGTATTAGGACCAAAAGATAAGGTGTTATCTTCGTTACATTCTCTATTGTTTATTTCTGGAGATATATTACATGGGAGTGTAATATAAGCTAGACCACTTATGTTTAGCGAACTCTGTCCTTGGAATTTCACCGACTTTATCCTAATGTTAGCCGTTTCATTATTTATTTCAAAACTTTTATGATACAATCTTAATCTATATTTTTTACTATTATTAAATTCTTTTACTTCATGTTCATGTGTAGTGTTGATCTCAGTTGCAACCACACTATTGCCACTATCTATTACCGTTTGATAAGGATATGGATTATCCATCGCTGGTAGTTCTAAAGAACTTTCTATCTTGACTCTTCTTGATGCGCAAAGATCATCCATTTCTTCGTAGCAATATGTTATTTCATACTCACCTGGTTTGTTTGCTATGAGTTGTTGAGTTAACTCATCGAATCTAATGCAATATTCGCATCCTGTAACACGCATTAGTGCTTCAGAAAAATTCACTTTATGCATGTAACTACTGTTTTTGAAACCTACTAATGTCTCTATTTTTCTTCTCTGACCGACTAGCATTGGCGTTTCATCTACAAAAAGTAGGAGATTTGTTGCTTGGTCGACTGAGACCGTTATACGCTCTGTTGCAACATGCTGGTTGGACTTAAGTTTTGCCAGCAGAGAAAATTCTCCCTCACCAGTCGCTGTTAAATAAGAGTTATTTTGTTCAGTTACATTAATATTGTCACCATTATTCTCGATAACAAAGATTACATCCTCCACATCGCCGACATAATCATCTGTATAGATGCCAGAAACCGGAATTTTTGTTGTTATACCCGATGGAATTTTGATATCAGAGTTTTTGAAAAAGATCTTCTTGAGCTCTTTGTCTGCTACTTCTAATTTTATGGATTCGGACTCAAAGTTATTTAAAACTGCAGAGATCTCCACTTCCCCTTTCTTTAATGCATAGATGTAGCCGTCCTCTATATTGATGATTTTATTCCAATCTTGTTCTTGATATCTCCATCCAACTAAACTAGTGACATCTGATTTGTGCTTATTATTGTATGTGGCGGTGACAGAAAATTTTGTGCTGCTTCCTTGGCTGAGTTTTACTTTATCTATATCTATCACTAATGCTTCTATTTCTGCATCAGATATATCAAATATAAAATCATCACTCTCTATCTCCTTCCAACCCACTTTAACGGAGGCCAGACCGTAATCTTTGAATTTTATATATCTTTGATCTAAATCTTTGCTATTTTTTCTAACGACTTCAATATTATCAGATGTATTCCAAAAAACTTGGGAGGTGACAATACTGGAACTCTCATCGCTAAATTTAGCAGTGGCTTGGATTTTTTTGCTCAAACCTACGATATACGAGTCAGTGTTCTGCTCGTTTTTATCAACCCAAGCTAATTTTATTTCTTGAACCACAGCGTCTGTAACTTCAACTAAAATTGTTTGAGAAATAGCTCTATTTTCATAAGTTAAAATGATATTACCTGGTTTTTTAGATGAAAATAAAACGTTACCGCTACCGTCTTTTTTGATGATGAGATCTTTGACATCTGTGGCGTCTTGATACTCCGCCTTAATATGCTCTAGGTCAATATCAATATCATCAGTTGTTCCGTTGGTGTAGGTCCCTTTAACGGTAACTAATGTCTCGATACCTGCAGGAATACTTGGTTTATTCACGCTTAAGTTGACGGTTTGAAGCGTTGCTTCAGACACTTCTAACATGAATGCAAAAGAGACACACTTTTCCTCACATAAACTATCGTCCGGTGTTTCACCGCTTGGAATTTGCTCACCATAAAATACAAGTACAGGCACATTCGCCGCTTGGTTGATGTTAGTCAGATCCAAGTTATTATTATCATCTAAAGAAACTGTTGGTGTGTCACCTACTGCGGACTGATTTTTAGCAACTTTAAGATTACCCTTATCAATGAGATTAGACGATGTTTGAATGCGAGATCCATCGCTGAATATGATATCCATATCAAAGGGCTTATTTACACCCGCTATCGCATTCTGATTCTCCACATTTACAGAAACTACCTGTTTTTCTAATACCTCTAAGTCATAGGTTGCATCGATAAGATTGTGGCCATCTAGTCTTGGGTCTTTATATATCGCTGTAATGACAGTATTACCAGGATTATTTCCTTTTACTATGCCATTAGAACTAATGAAAGCCACATTTAGATCACTGGATGTCCATTTAATATGTTGACTATTAGTGAGGTCATCTTTCGAGCCGTCAGTAAAATATCCAGTCGCTTTAAAGTTATTTGAGAATCCTGATACTAGTCCTGTTTTTGTATCACCTTTTATTTTTGTATCATATTCGATTGTTAGTCTTTCAAGAAATGGAGCTTCATCACTAACTGCTTCAATAGTGTTGTAAACAGTTTCTGTATCTCCAGATTGCTGGGTTACAGATTCCTTATCACCTTTACAACCTGACACTGATAAAATGAATAATGTTATAAATAATATTGATATTATTAATCTGAATTTTTCTTTTTTATCTTTTACTTCTTGTTTCATGGTTTGTGCTCATTTTTCCACATTGGTTAAAAGTGAGGCTGATGATAGTTGCATTACTATTTTTTTCATTTAATAAAAGATAATAAATAATAAAAACCATGTAAAACAATGACATAGGTGGCATTTATGGTGTTTTTGGTTGCCTTTTTATATTGCCAACTTAAGATGGATTTTTTCTTTTATTCGTTATTATTTTTTATTACTTCTGGTTTGTTTTTTTTGTTTTATATTCCTCGATGAATTTTGTTTGTTGAGGTATTACAATGTTTGCTACTAAGAAATCTGCGAATTTAGTCCGTAATTACAAGCTGGATGAATTTCATTTTTTTAATGTTAATAATACTATCCAAATCGGGGCGATCAACGATATTGGAAGTTGGGTTGTAAAGTTTAGTGTTTTTAGTCAGCCTATAGTTAGACGATTTGGCCATTTCGAAAAAAAAGCGAGAGAGTTACTCTTTAGACCACATAATATTGATGATGTGGACGCTTTTTATAATGGTTTATCACGAGAGAACAAGAGAAACCTTGCTGAGGAACAAATCAAATTCCTAACATCACAGGTTAGGAAGAGAAATATTAACCTCGATGAAGGTGAACTGATATTTATCAATATGGAACCTGAGGTGTTATCGTTTCTAACTGTGGAGGTTTATGAACTTTACCAAGCGCTTTTTTACGCTGGCGCGAATTTAGTTATTGAAATTACGGAACGAAATATTGAACGACTTGATCTTAAAAGTGTATATAGACTTTTTGACCTTGGGGTTGAGTTTGCGCTTGACGATTTCGACCTGATGGGGCGGCACTTGGACTTTTCGCTTGTGGCGAATGAATGTTTTCGCTTTATAAAGATTGAGCTTGATATGGCGTTACAATATAAAAACACTGTATCTGAAATAAGAGAAAGTTTTGGTAAAGAAGTGATCGTTGAGCGTGTTGAATTTCAAGAGTCTATGTTAGAGGTTATGACGTTACATTGTGACTACCTACAAGGATATTTATTGGCTGATCCACAGTTGCTTTAATGGAACTAACGGTGAACTAAGTACAGTGTTCTCTTCTGTACTTAGTTTTTTGCGTTGAGGGGCGCCCGTTTGATGTTTTTATTTCTGATGATGTGCTTCTATAGCGTTTATTAGAAACCGTTAGTCTTGCCTTGATATAACCACTGAGGGTGTATTTAAACAAACTATTCTTTGGTAATGCTTCCTAAAATCTTCTATATAATCGACTTACAATGTTATGCAATGTCACTTTCTAGTCTTTGGCTATATCATTGAAAATCTCGAGAATGGATGAGTAGCTGATCGAGGGTGTGCGTCATGTCGATCAACCTTCCTGCTACCACATGCACCACATCGCCTTCTCGCTCAAGAATCCCTTTCACCTTTAATATCTTTGCTGTCACAAAAGGGGTGTTTTGCGCTCGCGCAGTAGCAAGCCACACCACCACATTGATGTTTCCGGTATGGTCTTCCAGCGTCACGAAGGTCACGCCACTGGCTGTGCCGGGGCGCTGTCTGCCAGTCACCACTCCAGCAACGGTTATCGCTGAGCCTGAACGTAGGGTATCGAGCTCATTGGCCAATCGGTGCTTGCCCAATTTTCCGCTTTCATCCAGCAGTGCGATAGGGTGCTTGCCGAGCGTCAGGCCTGTCGCTGCGTAATCTTCAATCAAGTCTTCCACCGCCGAAGGTGCGGTAATCGCGTTAGCATCAGAGCAGTCGGGCTGTGAGCTGGAAAATAGTGGCAGAACATGACTGTCATCCATCATCTGCCAGCGGGCAGAAAAGCGATTACTTGCAAGTGCTTTGGTGGCATTAGCACTGGCTAGGGCTTCCAAATCGCCCCGGCTCAATCCGCATTTTCTGATATCGTTGAGATGCTGGAATCCAGTGCTGGGGCGACATCGCAATAACTTCTCTGCGCTAATGTCGGATAAGCCTTTCACGATACGAAAGCCAAGTTGCAGTGCGGGCTTTCCTTGCACCGTGATCTGTTGGTGATCCCACTGGCTGCGGTTGACGCAAACAGGGAGAATTTGCACATGATGACGGGAGGCGTCCTGCAATAGCTGTGACGGACTATAGAAGCCCATAGGCTGACTGTTGAGCAGCGAGCAGTAAAAGGCGACCGGATAGTAGTGTTTTAGCCATGAAGAGGTGTAAGCCAATACCGCGAACGAAGCACTGTGAGATTCGGGGAAGCCATACTCACCAAAGCCCTGAATCTGGCGGAAGATTTGCTCGGCGAACTCAATATTATAACCGCGCTCTTGCATGCCGTTGATCAGCTTTTCACGAAAAGAGGCTAGCTTGCCACTGCGTTTCCACGCCGCCATTGCTCGGCGAAGTTGGTCGGCTTCGCCGCCACTGAATCCTGCGGCGACCATGGCAAGCTGGATCACCTGCTCCTGAAAAATGGGTACGCCCATGGTTCGGGATAAGACAGATTTTACCTCTTCCGATGGGTAAGTGATTTTCTCTTCGCCCCAGCGCCTTTTGAGGTATGGGTGTACCATATCTCCCTGAATCGGACCGGGGCGGACAATGGCAATTTGAATGACCAGATCGTAATAACAGTTCGGGCGAAGCCTTGGTAGCATGCTCATCTGTGCGCGAGATTCCACCTGAAACACGCCGACAGAATCTGCTTTCTGGAGTTGTTGATAGACAATAGGATCATCACCCATGGCGGTGATGTCAGCAATCGACAAACTGCGCTGATGCTGCTTATCGATAATGGCAAAAGCTTTGCGTATAGCGCTCAACATACCCAGTGCCAGAATGTCTACTTTCAGCAGCCCAAGGGATTCCAGATCATCTTTGTCCCATTGGATCACACTGCGCTCTGCCATGGCGGCATTTTCCACTGGCACCAGTTCATACAAAGGGCCTGCGGAGATAATAAAACCGCCGACATGTTGGCTTAGGTGACGTGGAAAGCCGCGGATTTCTTCAACCAACTCCAGAAGCCAGCGCCCAAGATGTGATTGGGTATCCAGCCCCAGCGCTTCAAGTTGCTCACCTTTATCCAGCCCTTTGTCGCGGTGGTTAAGATTTTTAATGTAGTAATCCAATTGGGTTTCATTGAGCCCCAACGCCTTGCCGACATCGCGAAACGCACTTTTAAAACGGTAGGTAATCACTGTCGCGGCAATAGCCGCACGCTGACGGCCATACTTTTGGTAGATGTAGCGGAAAACTTCCTCGCGCCGTTCGTGCTCGAAGTCGACATCAATATCCGGCGGTTCATTACGTTCTTTAGAGATAAACCGCTCGAACAGGACATTGATTTTCTCCGGGTTCACCGCGGTGATTTCAAGGCAATAACACACCACAGAGTTCGCCGCTGACCCACGGCCTTGATACAGAATGCCCTGTGATTTCGCGTACTGCACAATGTCGTAAATGGTGAGGAAAAAATACTCGTACTGCTGTTCGGCAATCAGCCCCAGCTCTTTATCAATGGTTGCGCGGATCTCTGGCTTAATCCCGTTCGGGAAACGTTTTCCAATGCCTTCTTCTACTAAGTGGCGCAAGTAACTGCTGGCGGTAAACCCATCTGGAACCAGTTCTGCAGGGTATTCATAGCGAAGCTCACTGAGGCAGAAGGCACATTTGGCGGCAATACGCTGGGTCTCTCTTCGCCAGCTTTCTGGATAGAGCTTTTCCAGTTTCTCAATCGGTTTGAGTGCCTGCTCACCATTTCTGGGTAATTCAAAGCCGCATTGCTGCAAGGGCCTGCCGAGCCGAATGGCAGTGATCACATCTAACAACGGCTGGCGGCGAGGGTGATGCATCAATACATCGTTGGTGCAGACAATCGGTAGGGTGAGCTCCTTTGCCAGCGATTCGACCATGGCCAGATAGGTGGATTCATTGGGCAATAACAGCCGTTCAACGCCTATCCAGAGTCTTTCTTCAAACGTACTCTTCAGCCAGTTCTGAAAATCAGAAGGCTTGGCTTTTTTTTTATGTTTGAGTGTCGGTAGCCAGATGCAAAGACACTGTGTGATGTGGCTGAAATCATCACTGAATACCTGATAGTGCCCTTTTTCACTGCGCATTCTGGCTTGGGTAATAAGGCGTGCGAGCTCACCATAGGCTTGCCGGTTTGGGCAAAGTAGTACCAGTTTTTCGTCCTGAAAGGTGATTTCTGAACCAATGATCAGCTTAAGGCCAAGGTTTTGGTCGCGGTTTATGGTGTGAGCACGTACTACGCCAGCAAGCGAGCATTCATCTGTAATAGCGAGTGCGTGGTATCCCAAGGTGGCAGCGCGAACAACCAGTTCTTCCGGGTGGGAAGCGCCGGTCAGGAAGCTGTAATTGGTTTTACAGTGCAGTTCTGAAAAGGTTAGTGGGCGGTTATCAGAAGGTGTTGTCATAGGAAGCGATCTCAAACTGCGGATCAACAAAAAAGGCCGTGCTCGAACCACTCACCTTGTGCGGTTCGAAATACCCAGCAAAGTTGTCCCCGTTTATTACGGGCGACAAAGTAATCGCGCTGGATGGGCGATTTATCCCACCAACCACCACTGACGCGTTCAGGGCCTGTGAGGGTGTCAGGACGAGACAGCAAAGGACGCGGTGACACATGAAGTAACGCAGGGCGTGTTGGCAGGAAAGGAGGTAACATTTGCGTACTTTTCTGCAATGGCAACTGGCGTTTGAAGGCGCGCTCTGGGCGATGATCATTTTCCAGTGACAGGCTGTACACTCCGTGTTTTCCAGCTTTTGCCTGCATCAGGCTAATCAGTTCGCCTGGTGTGAGTTGTCCTCGTTTACCCGCAAATAAATCCTGGGTGGGAGATTGTCTTGGTAGCAATGTATTGGCTTCCAGACGAAGGTGAGTAATAGGCGCATCCAGCTTGAGTTTTTCAAGATGAAGTTGGAGCAGTGGTATCCACCGGCTCGCGGCAGATTCAGGTGCTGCAGCGGTGATCTCCAAGACTTTGTCATCTTGCTCTCGCTGTGTCAGCACAATGGTAATGGCGGGCGTGACCGTCTCCCTAACGTGCAGGAACTTCTCCATTTCTTTGAGCATGCGCTGAAGTGGAAAGCAAAGCGTCTGGCTATTGGAAATGTCATGCAAAAGCTCCAGTGACTGGTAGAAGAGCTCGGGCGGTGTGAAGCTCGCCGGTAAAGCGAGGCTTTTCTGGGTCAGGGAGCGTAGATGAGCCGTCAGCGGTTTGCCAAAACGTTGACCGAGTGAATCCACCGATAACGCCAGCAATTGTTTGGCGTGTCGGATTCCCATGCGTTCCAGCTGGACAACATTCTTCTCTGTGAATCCCAGTTCACGTACTGAAAGTGCGGCGAGCGCCTGCTCGGTGGCTTCCGGTGTCAGGTAGCCGCAGTCCGCGTTTGCCCGTGCAAGCCAGCGTGCCGCTTCTGGATAGGGGCTAAGCGCGAAGTGATATTGCACCTGCTCGCCACTGATCACAGGCAGCAGTGATTGCCAGTAGTTGTCCAGCGAGCCGTAAAGCTTGAGCATAGGAGTGACTTTCATCAAAAGCCCATCTGGTGCGTAAGGGATGATGTCTGCGTTGACCTGATACAGCAGGGAAGCCAGCTGTAATAGGCGGTGGGTTTCGGCCTGCTCATCATAGTCAGCGACGTCTAAGCCATGACAGAGCGCGCTGGCGGTACCAAGATCGTTACCCGTTACAATGCCATATTCCCGTGCCTGTGCGTTGGCTTGATAAACATGACCTGTCGTGCGGGAAAGTACAATCAGCGGTGTTTTCACCCTGTTATCGCGGATAAGGGTGTCGAGCAGCAAGGTGGGGAAATGCAGATACAACCAGAGGATCATCGAAACAATGGCACCACGTTAGAGGTGTCTGCCAACTGGAGAGATGACAGTGTGATGGTTTCAGGCGGCTCTACTTGTTCGGCCAGTGAGAAAGTATGAAAAACAGGCGCTAATGGCACATGAAAAGGCTGAACAGGTAGCCCACGGCGTTTAATCACGGTCACGTTCAATCCTTCTTCATCAGGAATGGCAGACAGGCGGCAGCTTACCGGCAAACCCTGAACACTTTTTTGGTGGGTGATCATAAACAGCAGACAGTCGTTTTCAGTCGCAGCGAGTTGAAGACGTCTGGCCTGAGTCACGGAAAGTGCCTTCCCCCAGAGTACGGCAGAGCGACAGCAACCACTTTTCAAGGCTTGTTCAACGCACCATAGGCTTGATGAAACAGACGCATCCAGAATGATCACCTTCTCTAAATCCAATCCTGCCTGACACAGGGCTATTGGATTGAGCTCTCCCGGTGGCGCCGCGAACACGGTAAGTTCACTGTCTTTCAAAGCCGTCACGACTGCTGGCAGGATCAGGCGTAGTTCACCAATGCCAAAGCAGGGCAGTTGTAGTTCAACCACGCCGGATTCCGGCCAGCCGCCATCCAGCTTTTCATCAAGCACAGTGTGGCCGCTGGGGCGGCAGTGTGCTTTGGGTTGATAGAGACGGTTCGCCGTCCAGATCCCTGAGTGCAGGGCGAGAATATTATCGAGCATAAGCAAACAACACTGTATATATATACAGTATTATTCTAGGGCGAGATGATGATTAGAGCAAGTGTGTTCTGATGCATATAATTTCGTCACCAATGGACAGAAAAGTGGCTCGTTAAGCGTTCATATTGTCGATATACTCAACTGTCACTTAACCCAACTCTCTGAAGATAAAATGAATAAATGGGCAACGATATGTGGGATGCTGCTGTTAACAGGCTGCGTGGCAACCCCCAAACCAGACAGTGAAAAAATTACCGTCTTGTGGGGCGACGCATTAGAGATGCTGCATTGTGAAGATAAAGGCGTCGTTGTCGGCTCTCAGGGACATTGGTACGACTACTGGTTGATTGATGATGGCGTGCTGACTCAGGGCGCGGTGAATGAATTGCGTAACAAGGCGATGCAGCTGGAAGCGGACACTGTCCTACTGTATGCGCCAAAACCTTTTTCTACGTCGGTCACTTTTCTGGCAAAAGCGTATCGCTGTCACCCATAAAGCAGCATCACGAAGATCAGTAACGCACTGAACGCAGCTGTGGTTTCCAAATGTGGAAGCCACTTTTTGATCTCTTGAGACATCGAGTGGTCTTCTACTTTCCCGGCAATGCCTTGTCGTGTCCAGCGTTGTACGTTCGGGTGAAAGAACAGGTATACCTTCACCAGAGAACCTACCATTTGCTCATACCATAGTAACACCACAAAGATGGGATGAAATTGCCCTGACTGAATCGAAATCAGCAGCACATTCAAACTTCGTGTTGCAATCACCCAAAATAGATAGGCAATCACCACCTTAGGTCCGAGCAGCGCAGCAACAAATAAAGCAAGCGAAGGACCAATCAAGGTCGTCCACATACTGATTCGCTGATCCAACAGACAAATCCAGAGAAACAAGCCAGCCTTTTTAGGCCCAAGCTGTATTGCACGGATATTGCTTCGCAGCATGTTGCCGTACCAACGGGTCATCAGGGAGATACTGGTGCCTAAGAAACTGCCAGAAGGAGCATCCTCCAAACAAGTGACCGCCATATCCGGAATATAAAGCATTTTCCAGCGCTCTTTGAGCACATAAAACCAGGTGCTCTTGTCATCTCCCGTTAGCATGCGAATTCTGCCATAGCGCCAGTGCTTCACATGGTCATAACGAAGGCTCTCAATGAAATCTGGTGAGAGTGCCATGGAGGCTCGGAACGCGGAAAAACGCCCTGTGAGCACCAATACGCGATACGTCAGGCTAAGAGAGCTCATGTAGAAGTGGCGCTGCGCCATACGCTGACGATACCACTGGCGGGTCAGAGAGTTACCTTTCACAATCGGCTTGTTGTGTGTGGTGACAGCACCTAAGTCGTGATAACGCATCAGAAAGCCTGATACTTTAGTCAGCATACCTTCGGGAATGATGGTGTCTCCATCCATCAGGATAAGAACACTGTCTTTGGATACAGGGCGGTCTTCAGCCAGCAATGTCAGTGCGTCGGCCATGGTGTTGCGTTTCCCGGTTCCGTCCTGATCAATGATAAAAAGAGTAACAGGGACACGCTGCTTGAGCTTGTCGAACTGGGATTCAATGATCCCGATGTCGGCTTCATCCGTGACACAAGCGACAGCGCGGCAGGCGACACCGAAATTACCAATTTCATCAATAAGCGCTTTGAAAACTGGGGCGCTGATTTCCGGAGTAGTGCGGTAGCAGGGTATAACGACCAATATCTCAGTGGGTTTGTGCGTCATCTCGGCCAAACTTGAGAGCACAGGGTATCGCACATATTGATAGTAGAGCCCGCGGAATAGATGAATCGTCTTCCATCCATAACGCCATACACCGATGATGCCCAAGGTATATACTACTTCCTCCTGAACCGGAACGTCAGGCAATATGATGTAGAGCCCCCAAAGCGCCAGTAGCAGTGTCGCAAAGAACAACCACCACATGATCGTAATGTGCCGAGGATCCTGGCGATGGAAGTTCTTGATAAAAAGACGTTCAACATTCATAGGTTGAACCAATGCTTGAAGACATCTTTCCAACCCACTTTTGCAATCACAGTGGCGGGTTCGTTAACAATTGTTTGCTCTGCGCCTGATTGAGGCACAACTTTTATCAGCGTATATTGATTGAGCCTTGGTAACGTTTTGGGCAAGCCGCTCAATGACTCCCCTTCTTCGTTGTAGATATCCGCATTGGCGGCGCTGTAGAACTGCACATGCTCTATCGTGCCGATTTGCTTTGTGTCGTTACTGGCAAGTTTGTACTCCACTTCCATGCCGATTTTGAGCAATTCTGCTTTTTCGAGTGGCATCAATGCCAGAATCGAGCGTTGACCTCGGTTTGGACTGGGTGATGGAGACAGCTCGAAAATAGCTGTGCCAGTTTGTACGATTTGGCCGTCACGGGCGTTAATGGCAACGATGTAACAGTCGCAGGGGGCATAGGCCAACCCACGGGTTTTCAGTCGTTCGATTTCCTCAAGAAGCTTGTCTTTTTCAGCGATCAATATGTCGAGTTGACTTTGCGCTTCAAACGGAGATTTACCACTTATTTGCGCTTCTTTGGGTGGGACACCGAGCAAAATCTGATCTAATTGGCTTTCGATAGCTTCGATTTCAGCGTCGAGTGAAAGAAGATCCCTTTTTATTTCGAAAGTTTCAACACGCTCCAACTCTCGCGTGACGGAATCAACACTGCCTTTTCGAAAGCCTCTGTCATACAGCTTTAAGATTTTCTCCCGGGTTTGGAGCTCTTCTGTCAATAAATCCTTTTTTTCAGAAAGCAACTGAAGTTCTTTGAAAAGTTGTGAGTTGTAACGGGCCACCGACTCCTTACTCTGACGAAGAACGGTTTGTAAGTAGTTAATCTTACTGTTGACCTTGTCCAGCTCTTGTTTGTCTTTGGCGAGCAAGTCCGTGCCTTGCTCGGTAAAAACGGAGAACAACAGGTCGCCCTCTTTGACTTGTTGACCGGGTTTGAAATCTGAAAGGTTTAATACACCGTTGTTATAGCTTCGTTGGGAGAGCACAGGTTGGCTCACAGCAGCATGATGTGAGGTGATGTTGAGAATACGGGACTGCACCATCAAGGCGGCAACGGTAATGATCGCTACTGAAATCAAGGCAACGAGTGCAAAGCGCCACCAGTTTTGCTGCATGCGCTTCACTTCTTCTTCGTGAAGCTGCGCCTTTACCCCATAGGAGGTGACGCTTTCTAACGAAATTGTTTCACCAGTCAGGTAGGTGTCAACGATAGACTGCAATGTTTTTTGGTGGCCGGAATTGAGGGAATAAAATTGGCAACCCATTGCATAACCAGTTTCACTGGCACGCATGACTTCAAATTGCATCGGAGTAGAGAAACGACCTACAGGGAGTTCAAAACACAGGTGTCCGTGGTGCTTGTCGCCTTTCTTTCCTGGGTAGAGATTATCATCAATAGAAAATCCACCCACACTCCACTCTTTTGTGGGATATAGAACACCATCAATTTCAACCTGCGCCGGAAATTCGATACGTGGAAATTTACGCGCACCTGAGCGGGATTGAAAAGTGTGTATGGACCCTGTGTTGATAGCCGCAACTCCCATAATGCCTCCTGATTGGGCCACGCCTTCAGCGGAAGACTGCAATTGTTGCGCCAATGAGACAAAAGTTTCTATCCAAGAAGGATGACGCAAAAAGAAGAACCATTGATAAGTATATAAGTATTGGCGATTTTTGAGAGAATATTGGGGCTTTCTGAAGGGAGGCGAATGAGATCGTCTGTGGGTAGCTAGGATAATGCGTTCAGAAAATCAAAGAAGACTATTGATAAGTGACAGAAATCCGTGTTGCAAATTGAGAATCGTAGTGCGCTATTTTTGCATTATGACAGCTTCTTAGGCACATCTTGCCTAGTAGTAAAAGCAAGAGGAAAAGCGACCAAAGAGTCGCCTTTTTTCAATCAGTTATCGCAAGAATTAAATCTTGGTTGCGCGCTCGATATGAAAAAGATGAATTTCATGCAGGATCCGCTCAGAAATGATCTCTGAGATAATGCCATCAAAGCGGCTTTGAAGAGCCTGGATAGAAGGTATCACCTGCATCACACTGGCTTCGTTATCATCCGTTATTTCCATATCCAAGCTCAGGTCGCAATCGAGCGTGGCGATAAACGGTTTCATACGTTCCAAAATGCAGTTGACCATGTACTCATTAGAGCTAAGTTGATTCAACTCTTCGCGAATCATCTCAGTCATGGGGCAGCTTTGAGGCTCACGTGATGAGCCCCCTTCAGCGGGGAAAGGAATCACAGTCGGCATAGCGTAATCTCTTTAAAATATATAATAGTTATTGGTTTCCGCCTGTTAGGCGGTTTTTTTCTTATTTGTTGAATAGTTTAATAAAACCAGCCATGTTGACCAGTAGGTGCTTAAGATAGTGGAGCTCGGTTTGCAATCTTGATAAAAAGAATGCAATTAGCGACCATTTTACACTTGCATAATCGCAAATGTTCTACTAGCGATGTGTGACTACTCATTAGGCCTTTCAGGCCTACTGGCAGACATTCGTTCGCAGAGTTGTACTGAGCTACGCTGGATTTTTTCGTACAACTCATCGGGTCGGTTTCCACCGTCGAAATTGTATTGCTCCAACGCTTTGCAATCAGTAGAGAAATCGACTGCACCCACCATCAATGCTGCTCCCTTCATTTTATGGGAGATTTTCTTTACATCGACATAGCGTTCGCTTTCCCAGGCTACAACTAACTCTTTAATGTCGCTTTCCTGTGTTGAAAGGTATCGGTCAACCAACATGCCTATTAGCTCAGGATCATCGCCTGTGCTTTCTTTTAAGGTTGATAGATCAAACGGCTCAAGAGTTTCATTCTCTACGTCTGACTGTTGTAGTTTTATTTCAGCAGCTGTTGAGGCTTGTGCTTGCACTGGCTGTGAAGTCTCAAGTGTAGGCGCAACAGAGAGGATTTCTGAACCGGGCTCAGGCTCAGGCAAGAAGCTGTTCATGAGCACAATCAAGTCATGTTGTTTAAACGGTTTTGCTATGTATTCGGTCATTCCTGCATTGAGGCATTTTTCGCGGTCACCACTCATGGCATTGGCGGTCATTGCGACAATTGGAACTTCGGGCAGTTTGTTTTCGGCTTCCAACTGACGAATTTTCCGGGTTGCTTCGAAGCCGTCCATCACCGGCATTTGGCAATCCATAAAAATCATGTCGTAGCGGTTGGACATGAAGCGCTCAAAGGCGATGGAGCCATTGTCTGCAATCGTCGTTTTACAACCCAGCTTCGTAAGCACCGTATTAATGAGTTCTTGGTTAACCGGATGGTCTTCTGCAATCAGCACCGACAATCCTTTGACATAAAGACTGTTGCCGATGTTACGTGTAGTTTTCTCCTGTTGTGTCATCTGACGGAAAATTTGTTCGCGGCTATGCCCTTGGGCATCGAGTTTGATAACGGCCGATAACGTTTCGTAGATAGACTCAATGTTAAACGGCGAGGTAATTGCCGCTGAGATGGCCTCTGTGTTTTGCGTCAACACACCTCGAATGTCAGCAAGGTAAATGACCATGTGTGAATTACTTTGTGGCAGCAGTATGGATTTGAGCTTCTCCAGCGAAATCGTGTGATCAAGCAAAGTGACGTCGAACTCTCCTGATTGCAATGCTGAAGACGCGACGTTTTCATCTCGAGCAACAGTGACAGATAAACCTAAAATGTCGAAATATTGCTGTAGGTTGCTGACCTGACTGACACTGCGCGAAATCAACAGCGTTTTGATTCCCTGTAAGGAGGAGATATCTGAAGGTATTTGCTCGGGTGATTCATCAGGCACTTTGATTGTAAAACGGGCAGTGAATATGGAGCCCTGACGAATCGCACTTTTAGCCTGAATATCGCCTCCGAGAAGGTCAGTAAACTTACGACAAATAGGAAGACCAAGGCCTGTTCCCTGATACCGGCGCTTGCTTGAGTTATCAATTTGGGAAAAGTTTTCAAATGCTTTATTAAGCTGAGCTTGTTCAATCCCGATACCCGTATCGGTGACCTTGAGTTCTATCTCGCAATCGGAGCCACGACGACTGAGCTGTGTAATAGACACATCAACGTAACCACTGTCGGTAAACTTTGCGGCATTACCTGCCAGATTGACCAGTATTTGCCTTAACTTGGAAAAGTCCGATGTGATGAGTCGTGGTAGTGAAGGGTCAGTGAAGGTTGTGAAGCTAACATTGTCTTTCACTCTAGGTGCGACGATGTTGGTAACATTTTCAATCACTTCATGGATGCAGAAAGTTTCCTGCCGAACCGTCATTTTGCCCGCTTCGATCTTAGAAAGGTCGAGCACATCGTTGATGATATCTAACAAAGCATTTGCTGACACTGTGATAGTGTCGTTGTAGTGTCTCTGCTCGTACGAAAGTTGGGTGTGAGAAAGCACTTCTGACATACCGATAATGCCGTTAATCGGCGTGCGTATCTCGTGGCTCATCATGGCAAGAAAATTGGATTTGGCCTCGTTAGCCTGCTCCGCATCATTCTTCGCGCGAATCAGCGCATCATTCACCTCTCTGTTGAGCTGCGTCTGGCGGTCAGAATAAAGCATGCTACAGATGCTTTTCACGACGGGGGCAATCCAATTCACGATCTCTTCAGTGTAGGGTTCTTGACGTCCCGCCAACACAATAACACCGACTTCTTCGCCCATGGTCACCAAAGGAAGCAGGGCGTAATGCTCAAAAAAATCGTTGCTGTCGTTCAGCACACCTTTGTGCAAGGACGAAAATTCAGTTCGCTTAAGCTGAATACTTGACTCTGCAAAAGGAAGTAACTGAACGGGCAAGCCTTTAAATTCTTTATTTAGATTAGCGACTTGATGTTTAAAAAGAACTTTCTGATCGCCACCCTTTATCGACAACATCGCAGTGAGCTTACTGTCAGTGAAAGTGGCGAGTACCACCATTGCTTTTTTGAATGACCGCTCAGAGTTACCTGTGGTCATATACATATCCTGAACAGAGTTGAAGACAGAATAGAGCGCGTTACTCCTGCTTAGCTTGGCTTCCATTCTCGTCCGCTGCGTGATATCCCGGACGTTCATGACAACGTAATCTTGATCGCCAATGCGTTGTTTATTTCCTACCAGATGCAGGAATAGGGTGTCATCGGTGCCACCTTCAAATATTTTGCTTGCTTCTTCATTGTCGAGAGTATTTAGGTATACCTGACCTATGGTTTCGACCAAAGTCTGGTTGATTTCGTTACTGAGAGTATTCAGTGGCGCTCCATTTTCCGGCACGCTCGGTAAATCAACCAGCGTCGATGCACGATGGTTTACCGTCATCACGTTGCCACGGCTGTCTAGCACAATTACGCCGTCGGCATAGTTCCGCAAGATAGATTCAAGATACTGCTTGGTAAAACCAATTCTTAGCAGTGATTTGGCATGTTTGACGAGGAAAAGTACAAATGCGGCAGTCACGACAAGGAATGCTACCGAGAGGTAGTTGCGGGTATAGGTGACAGCACTGAGCGCGGTGCTTGCATCAAATTCAATGACCAATCCAACGGGGAGTTCTTGATGCCATTGCCATGCGCCAATCGATGACTCTGGGAGATGTCCTTTAAACCCTTCTGAATTGACGCTGATGTTTTTGTCTGAGCGATAGAGTAAGTCTGAAGGTGTTTCTCTGGTTCGGTTGGTGGTTTCAATCGTTTCCGGCAACAGGTAGCGATTCTTTGTAGGGGCGATGACTTCGCCATCATTATCGACTGCGAAAGCAATTCGGGAAGGGATCGCTTCCTGACTGAAAAACAACTTGTCGAAGTCTGAACTTTTCCGGGTTGCGACTAAGACAACGGGATCTTTGTCGTTGTCACCATTGAAGAAGGCGAGTGCCATGAACACCTCCGTCAATGGTTTATCGTCATCGGACAAGTGAGGTGGGCTAACAAATATAGTCTGCCTCCTCACCATGGGAACAATATCTGGGTAGGTATCAACAGCGACGTGTGAAAACTCATAAGCCAGCTCAAGGAGGATGTCACCCTCAGGGGAAAAAAGGGTGACTTCGTCGAGTGAAAATGATTCTCGATACAAATCCAGAATTTTTGTTACTTCGCCAGCATTTGTTAATGCATCTCCATAGAATGCACCGCCTATATCCAGCGCTTGAATCAACTGATTGTCAGTCGCAATAATGCTCAGTTCTCTCTCGCGGTGATGGTACCAATCATCAACAGACGAGCTGAGATTACTAATTTCTGTGGTGAGAAAGTAGGAGAGCTTTTCCTGGGTATCTTGATAGATAGAGCGATAAAACCACAGGAAAGAGAGCAGCAGAATAATGACGACAGCACCGCCGCTAAGGAAGAGTTGGGCCAGCGTATAACGGGACTCCTGGCTGGCTAGACGGAGGTTGTTAGCCATTTAGTCCTCGTCAGATTTGCATTTCAAAGATGGATTTGTACTTGGTGTCTTCCTGGACCACATGTTTTACCCACCAGAAACGTAGCAGACGGAAAAAGTCTGTTTTGTAAAAGCTGGGATCAGCCTGACACTTGAGCACCACAAATTCAGCCTGTTTGATCAAACGTGCGTGCATGTCTTTGTGCATCTTAAGTCTTGGGTAGTCTGCTTCCGTCAGCAAGGCCTCTTCCTGGTCAATATGGTGAGCGACGTAGTGTTGGAAGCGTCTAGAAATGTCTTCAAAGCCGTTGCCATCATGGTGATTGACCACAAGCTCGTAGGTGTCGTTGATAATAGCGAGCAACTCTTTGTTGCTTTCATCCAACTCTCTATGCCCGACAGTAAAGCGGTCTTGCCATTTAATGAATTTTTTACGGTTGTCAGGCTCTGGCTGCCCTTCGGCAGCTGGGGAAGCTAGAGGTCCGGTTGATGGAAAATCAGGTACGCTTGGTGCTTTGTGCTCATGAATCAGCGCATCAACTTCTTTTAGGTCATCGTCGGTAAAGGCTACTGTTCCATTGACCTGAAATGCTGTCGACTTCGCTGGATCCTGCTCATACATCGAAAAGTAATGTTCGACCGTTTTTTTTGGCTTGGCTTGCATGGAGAGCTGGTTGATTCGCTCCTGCAGTGACTGTCTGTTCACAGGCTTTACAAGAAAGGCATCAACATCAAAAGCAATGCACTGGGCAATCACGCTTTCTGATGCGTTGGCAGTGAGTATGATAATTGGGATGTCGTGAGGCAGGCCGTAACGACCACTGCGGATCAGTCGCAGCATCTCAAGGCCGTCTATAGGCTCCATTTGTAAATCAGTGATAATAAACGATGGGCGCTCATGGTAGAGCTTGGAGATTGCATCAGCGCCATCAATAGCCATGATGCAATCATTAAAGCCGAGAGACTTCGCCATAATCGCGATGGTTTCCCGGATCATTTCATGGTCATCAACAACTAAGCACTTCTCCAGCATTTACAGCCTCTTCAAACCTATACTATCCCCTATTAAGGATTAGCCTAGAGAGCTGATTTTTCAATGAAAGAGGCGCTGGTTTTGAAAATGAGATTATTAATTCTGATACAGATCCCGTTAGCGGATTAACCAGAAGAAAATCATTGATATTATGACCGTTTTCAGGGTGCTAAGACGCATCAGGCTGAGCACACATACGAACACACCCGCCAACAAAAATGGATTATCGATAGATATGTCGATGTTTCCCTCAGGGAAAAGGAGAATGGGGGCGGCTAATGCAGTCAGGACTGCCGGCGCTGAATATTTCAAGATACGTTGCATCACAGGTGTCACTTTGAATGGGATGCTTTGTGCAAGAAAGAAATATCTAACGGAAAATGTAATGCATGCCATACCAATGATCAGAATCCAGATATTCATTTACTCTTCCCCTCTTTCTTGTTGCGTGCTGGCACAACGCTTTCACACACGAAACCAGCCACCATGCCTGTAACAGCCGCAGCAATCAAAGCGTTACCAAAACCTGCCAGCGTAAATATTGTCATTGCCACGAACGAGACCAATACACAGACCAATACTGGAATATCTTTGATGGTTGGAATGACCAAAGCGAGGAATGTCGCTGCAATGGCAAACTCGAGCCCAAACTCTTCGATATTCTCGAACTGTGTGCCACCGAGCACACCTAATAGCGTTGCAAGGTTCCAACATAGGTAGAAAAAAGCGCCGCTGAACAGGGCATAGTGTTTGTCGAACTCTCCCGTTTTTTCAATCTGGGCAGCGCAGAGCGCGTACATCTCATCGGTCAACAGGAAACCGAGTGCTACTCTCCATTTGAAAGGCAGTTGGCGGATGTACTGGCGGAAATTCACCGAGTAGAGCAGATGGCGCGCACTGATCACAAAGGTGGTACTGAAAAGGGTGCTTCCCGGTACACCAGCTCCCATCATGGTCACACCGGAAAGCTGTGCGGCACCGGCAAATACAAACAATGACATGGCTTGTGCCTGCAAAGGTGTTAGTCCCATTTGAACACCCAGTGAGCCACAGAGCACACCCCAAGGGACCACCGCCACGCTGAGCGGAAACATATCAGCGCAGGCGCTGAGCCAAACTTTATTCTTCATGGGGAATGCGGGATTGTCCTTGTTCATGCGAATCCTTCGAATGGGGGAGAATGCTTTCAGTTTTATCAGCCACCCGAATAGAAGAATTGGACAAAATTGCTTTCTGGTACTGCTTAGGCGTGACGCCTATGGCGCGACGAAAATGACGGTGGAAATGGCTTTGGTCGTGAAAGCCGCAAGAGATAGCACAGTCGGCAATGCTGAAGCCATTTTTCATCATCTGCTGCGCTTGGCGAACACGCTGCTGGATCTGGTAGGCATGAGGCGGCAATCCATATCGTGCTTTAAATTGTCTGACTAGATGATATGGACTGACACCGGAAAGCTCGCTCAGGGTTTCCAAGCTCACGGTTTCCGTTGTGTTTTGATGCAGGTATTCGCGCACCAATTCCAGTTTGGGACCAATCTTGACGATGTCTTCTGGCAATTGAGGACGCTTGTTGAACCGGCATGTCAATGAAAGTAGAACATGATGAGTGAAAGTTTCAGTAAGCAGCTGATCTTCATTTGTGCGCAACAGGGAGAAGAGCATTAAAAGTTGGTTGGATAGCTTGGGATCTTCTTCAACGGCGGAAGGAAAATAAGGTACTTTGGATGCAAGCCCAAGATCTTTTGAAACGGATTCAAATTGCGCCTCGGTGGGATACATGGCTTCGTAAGTCCAGCCGCCTTCAGTTGCAGAGTGGCCATCATGAACTTGGTCTGCATTGACAAGGATAATGCTGCTGGCTGGCGCGACGTGATACCCACCGGTTCGCCAAAAACGCTGCGCGCCTTCGCGAATCACACCGACGGTGTAGCCCTCATGGGTGTGGCGGGAAAAAGCTTGTTTCTCGTAGGTTGCTTCTAACACCTCCAAGCCGCCTAAAAGAGGGGACGATTCAAATTTCGCGCGTTCCATTGCACTCCTTGCTTTACCCAAAAAAGATTGGGTCAACAGACCCTAGAACGAGTATACCGAAAGCAGCCGATAAAAATTTGTACAAAATTGCGATAGTGGCAGCAGGCGAAATGAAAAAAGAGGAATATTTGGTGCTCAGATAAAGAAAAAGGACGCCACGGGGGCGTCCTTTAAAATTCTCTGCGAGAAGAAAAATTATGCTTTTTCTACGTTTGCAGCTTGTGGGCCTTTTTGGCCTTGTTCGATTTCAAAAACTACTTTTTGACCTTCAGCCAGAGTTTTGAAACCTTCGCCAGTGATAGCGCGGAAGTGAACGAAAACGTCTGGGCCATTTTCTTGCTGAATGAAACCAAAACCTTTTTCTTCGTTAAACCACTTCACGGTACCGGTAGATTTAGACATGTTGTCTCCTGAATATATTTCCATTTGTAACATTGCGCGAACGCATTAAGACCTTTTATTAATGAATCACTTATGGTGGCAAATGTAGCGAATATCTTCAGGACAACTTACTTTTGCGAAGGTAGGGTGTAACGAAGTTTTCAATTGCAGCATAAAGAGCTCTATTAACCAGGCCGAACGATAGTACCACAGAGGTGCCAATTGTATAGCTAATTTATGGCTCTTCTGCGTCACCTTGTGCTTTAGGTCCGCTCTTTCTTCGCAAAACGCACTGAAAGTTGGCGAAATTAAAGACAACTTAAAAATAGTCTGATTTCGCGGAAAAGAAAGTGAGACATCTCTCGATTTTCGAAAGGAAAAGTGTATTTGTTCTAAGAATCATAATGTTAGCCGTCTCTTTAAGGCGAAACTGTCACAGAATTGTCAAATATTCGGTCAGAAAGGACCTATCCTTTTGAGACAGCCAGCTCTGATGTTTCGAACCCGTCACTGTTTGATTAAATGGAAAAAAATAAAATCATCAATAAAGAATCAGAAGTTTGGGAGGACATTAAGTGAAAATTGGGATTGATCTGGGCGGCACAAAAATCGAAGCCGTTGTTTTAAACAATAACGGTGAACAGGTTTTTGTAGAGCGTGTTCCAACGCCTCAGCATGACTATCAGGGAACGTTGGACGCTATAAAAGGGTTGGTCGATCGGGCAGAAGTAGCGGTTGGCGAACAGTGCACCGTCGGTATGGGGATCCCAGGTACACTTTCTCCAGTGACAGGAAAAGTAAAGAATGCCAATTCAGTCTGGCTCAATGGCCAGCCACTCGATAAAGATTTGGGGGCTCTCCTTGACAGGGAAGTTCGCATCGCGAACGATGCGAACTGTCTAGCTGTCTCTGAAGCCGTTGATGGCTCAGGTGCGGGTAAGCACATGGTTTATGGCGTGATCATCGGTACAGGTTGCGGCGGCGGTATCTCGATTGACGGTAAGGTGCATGCTGGCGGCAATGGTGTGGCAGGTGAATGGGGGCATAATCCATTGCCCTGGCAGACCGAGCAGGATCGCTATCATGCGGAGCATATTCACTGCTATTGCGGCAGACCCAGCTGTCTTGAAGTGTTTATTTCCGGCACAGGGTTCTGGAAAGACTTCGAGCTGATGCATGGTGAAACACTACGTGGCCCCGACATCATGGCACGTGTAGAGCAAGGAGATAAAGAAGCGGAGGCTTGTATTCAGCGCTACGAAGATCGCTTGGCTCGCGCTCTAGCATCTGTTGTTAATACTCTGGACCCAGACGCTATTGTGTTAGGCGGCGGGATGTCCAATGTAGACCGCATCTATAAAAACGTCCCATTACTTATGAAAAAATGGGTCATGGGTGGAGAGTGCGACACACCCATCGTGAAAGCTAAATACGGTGACTCCAGCGGCGTTCGTGGCGCAGCCTGGCTCTGGTAATTCTTCTTCCTGGCATGGTGTCTCCGCCATGCTTTCAGTAACATTTTTTCATTACCTCAACGAATCCGTCTAATGCATCAATACCCAAACGACCTGAAGATGCTCGCATTGAGGGCCTCCCCTCGGGCAAGTTGACTGACGTCGTGCTCTTTGTTGTTCCTTTTTGATGGAGGTGACTACACCTGTAAAGGAACGCCGCGTTCACAACGTCAGTCAATCTTGCTGAATCCTGCATCTTCAGGTTGTTTGGGTATATAGTTACAAGGTGATTCTCACTTCTAATACTTTTAGTGTTTGATGGCATGGTAAGGGGACGTATGAAGATCATTTTTGCAGACGACATGGCAGACATGCGTGAGAACATTCTGGAGTCTTTGGGTGCGTTGGAAAAAGACTTTGGTCCATTTGAAATCCTTGGGCAGGCAAAAGATGGTAGAGAACTTATCGCTCTGGCTGAACGCAATCCCACTGTCGATTTGGTCCTAACTGACCTGAGGATGCCCAACATGGATGGCCTATCCGCGCTGGTTTATCTGAGAGCGAATTGCAACATTAAAAACATCGTCGTCATTTCCAGCGAGAGTCTTGTCTCTATTTCGCAGGCAGAGAAGATAAAGGTGGACGCCGACACAGAAGAAAAGCTGGCGTTGCTCGATAAAATTGCCCACCGCGTCATTGATGATGAGGTTGTGGAAGGCAAAATCAGTTCCATTCTGATTGGTTGTGAGAAGCTTAGATTAGACCCTATTCAGGTCGTCGAGTACTACGGTGCTACTGGCTACATGCGCAAACCCATCACAAAGAGAAAAATGCATGGTTTGTTTGAAGAGCTGAGCCAAACAGACTCTTTCATTAATATCGGCATTGTTTAAATCCGTTAGCTGGTTATCTGCTCGTTCCAGCAGATAACTGCCCCTGTTTCTTCCACGTTTTTCCCCTCTCTTTCATGCTGTTATTGATGCTGTAAGCTTACGTTTAGTGCCTATTGATAGCTTTGACATTGAGACGTGCTGGCCTACTGTTAAATCAATACCTCAACATTTTCTCAAAAATAAAACATGAGGGTGCCGTAATCATCGGGTGTTCCCAACCCGTTGTTTTTGTTTGAAGCCTGATGCTTGAAGGGCAAGTCATGGACAGTGTAGCTGAACGTTATCCGGACAAAGGGCTAGACCTGAGCACCGGATCCAAAGAAGCCGATCATCACAGCGGAACGAGGTTAAAACAGAAAAATCTCATTTTCTCGCTGGCTGATGAGCAATACGGAATACCGCTTTCTTCTGTGAAAGAAGTGATTGGTATGGTGAAAGTCACCCCCATTCCTCATATGCCGTGCTTTTTCAAAGGTCTTATCAATCTCCGCGGGAAAATCATTTCTGTTATTGACCTCAGGTTAAAGCTCGGGCTTGAAGAGAAAGCCTATGAGCCTAAGAAAACCGCCATCATCATCAGTGATGTTAACTCCTTGACCGTAGGCACCATAGTGGATGATGTGAATGAGGTTGTGGGTTTCACGGATGAACAAATTGAAACCAAGCTCGAAATATCCAGCAGCATCAAACGTGAATATATCCATGGCGTAGCAAAGGCGGATGACAACAGCCTGGTGTTGTTGCTCGATATTCTCAACGTGCTTGAGCCGGAAGACTTGGATCTGATTAGCAAGCAAGTATCTGCGCAGCCAACGTCAGGCGGTGCGGATTTCGATATTTAGCAAGAGGATACAAGTCATGCTGGAAAACCTTTCCTTACGGGCAAAGATTGTTTTGGGCAATGCGGTAGTGCTTCTGTTCCTTATCGCTCTAGGGTTGTTAAGCCTCAATAGCATTAAAAGTCTTAGCGCCACAGAAAAGTGGGTGGAGCATACCCATGAGGTTATCAACAAAGCGCAAAACCTGATTACCGCCGCCATCAACATGGAAACGGGTATGCGTGGCTATTTGTTGGCAGGGGAAGAGCAGTTTCTTGAGCCCTACAATGAGGGGCAACGGGAATTTGAAAACATCGTCAAAGAACTCAAAGAGAAAGTCATCGATAACCCCCAACAGGTTTCTTTGCTTGAAGACGTGGAAACAACCATTGCTGACTGGCAACGTAATGTGACTGATGATGCGATTTTACTGAGACGTTCCATTGGCAACGCCAAAACGATGAACGATATGAGCACGACCGTGGGTGAGGCGAAAGGGAAAGCTTATATAGACAGACTGAGAGAACTGATTGATAGCTTCATTGCCCAACAGCGGGTTGTATCGAACCAAAATTTCTCTTCCTCCCAGCTTGATGGTAATGGGCAAAGCATTGATGAAGTTGTTGCCAGTGCTCTGCTGATTAAGGTAGCGGCCCTTGATATGGAAACGGGGATGCGAGGATTTTTACTCTCAGGACAAGAAGCTTTTCTCGAGCCCTACGTACAAGGAAATAGCCAGATAAACCGCTTGCTGATAAGCCTCAAATTGGAAGTGAGGGACAACCCGATTCAGCTTTCCGTGCTTGAAGATATCGAAGAAGTGGTCGCCGATTGGCGAGGTAATGTGGCAGAAAGCTATATCGCTTTGAGGCGCGAGATTGGTGATGCCAAAACCATGGACGATATTTCTGATTTGGTGGCGCAGGAGCGTGGAAAGCAGTATTTCGACAAGTTCAGAAGCCAAATGGGCACTTTCATCGAGCGTGAGGAAACTCTGATGGCAGCCCGAACACAAGCCGCGCATGAAAGTGTCACCCATACCTACATCACCATCATTGCAGGCATGGTGTGCGCAGTGATTGCTTCCATTATCGTTGCTTACTTCCTGAGTGCGGCGATCATGCGTCCGTTTAGAGACATCTTCAAAGGCCTGACAGTGTTCAGTTCTAAGGAATTGAAAGAATTAAGTCAATCTTTCAATGACGTAGTAAAGCGTATGAATAGCGGGGCATCGAAAGTCGCGATGATTGCTGGAAACATCGAGGATGTCTCCCAGAACCTTTCTCAAATCACCAACAGACAGGCCAGCTCGGTAGAGGAAACATCAGCCAGTGCTGAGGAAATTTCCAGCATGGTGCAGAACAATGTCCAATCGGCCGAACATTCACGGGATCTGTCACAAGAGGTTGGGGAAAGGATGACAGATCTCGACGAGGCCATGTGTCAGATTTCCGAGTCCAACCACAAGATCTCAGAACTGGTGAAGATCATCGCTGAGATTGGTGCGAAGACAGAAATCATCGATGAAATCGTCTTCCAGACCAAATTGCTCTCGTTTAATGCGTCGGTCGAAGCAGAGAGGGCGGGTGAGCACGGCAGGGGATTTGCTGTCGTTGCTCAGGAAGTGGGAAATCTGGCTCAAATGAGTGGGAAAGCTGCGACAGATATTTCCGCCATCGTGAAACAAAGCATTAATGAGGCTGAAACTATCGCCAAAGAAAACACCAGTCGTGTGGAAAATGGGGGCTCTATTGTGTCTGAAACGCGACAACAGGCGCAGTCAATGGTCGAAGGCGCGACCAGTATTTTTGAAGCGTCTAACGAGCAAGCCAGAGGTATTCAGGAAATCAGCAATGCGGTTGAGTCGATTAACAAAGCCACACAACATGCAGCGTCTATTGCGGATCAGGCTTCGAATTCAAGTTCTGAATTGACCAGACAAGCTGCAGATCTCAATAATCTGGTCTCGCACCTGAGCAATTTCCTGTGTGGGCACGATGTGGAGACCAAGGCAGAGAGCCTGCAACCAACACCTAAGAACTGGCAGGAAAACCTTGAGCCGGATTACAGTCGCCCCACCAATGTTCGCCCCTCTAAGCTCATGAATGATGATGTAACTATGGAAGGGGATAACCAAAGTGCTTGGAACAGATTGTAAGTAAGGCCTTGGTCTATGGTGCAGAGATCCGACCCTTTTAACGTCAAAGCGATTCATAACGTGACCGAAAATGTCAGCCGTTTTGATGTTTCTCGGGCGAAGCTGTCTCCAGGTGAATTCCGGCACTTTGCAGATTTGATATACCATCATGCGGGGATTCGAATCTCTCCCGACAAATGCACTATGTTGGAAAGCCGTCTGAACAAACGCCTCCTCACACTTAAAATTCACTCGTTCAAGCAATATGCCGACTATTTGAAAGCCGACATGAGCGGACGTGAATTAACTGAATTCACCAACGCCATCACCACCAACAAAACCGAGTTCTTTCGGGAGGCCTATCACTTTGAGGTGTTGAAAAAGGACATTGTCGCGCGCCATCGCTCAGATTCAGTGTTTATCTGGTCAGCAGCCTGTGCCAGTGGAGAGGAGCCTTATTCCATTGCAATGATATGCGATGCACTCCAGAAGGAATTTCCCAGTTTTGAGGGCAAAGTCCTAGCGACTGATATTGATACTCATAGGCTCGCGATGTGTGAGAGCGGCCGTTACGAAAAAGAAAGAGCAAGCGAGATCCCCATCCAGTTTAGGCATCTCTGCGTTACCTTCTCTGACAATCCGAATGATGACACATTTGAGATGTCTGATGTGCTCCGCCGCCAAATCAAATTCCGCCAACATAACCTGATTCATTTCTCTGAAAAGTTTGGTATTCAGTTTCATTACATTTTCCTACGCAATGTCCTGTTTTACTTTCCTTCTACGACTGGGGAAAAAGTCGTCCGTTCTTTGTTGAGCCAATTACAGTCAGGGGGGCTGATTTTTGTCGGTTTGACAGAAACATTGAATAACATGGAGCTTGGGATAGAACAGGTAGGCACCTCGGTCTACAGAAAAGTGGCAGCGAAAGGGTGTGGCGATGGCTGATACCCAGATCAGTTCTGGTGAGCTGTGTTTCTTCTTTCGCAAAAACGCCTGGATGCAGACATTGGTGGGCACTTGCGTCACGGTTTGTGTCTGGGATAAGGAAAACCGAAGCGGCGGTATGTGTCACTACCGACTGCCGAGTGCGCCGGATAACTTTGCCAAAAACAGCGATGCCAATGACTTTGGTTGCTTTGCCATTCCCAACTTATTACGTCGGTTCAAGCACACCTCTTCGCGGCTCGAAAATCTGACGGCCTGGGTACTTGGCGGTGCCCAACTCAACGGTGGCGACTTCCTACAGTCACAGCAAATTGGTGTCAGGAACATCTCAGTCGCGCTCGAACTGTTGGCACTCTATGGTGTGCCTGTGCTTGGTGTGTCAATTGGCAGTTCAGAAGGGCGACAAGTCCGTTTCAATCCCTTCTCCGGTGAAGTGGACTTTCGCTTTGTTGCCGAGCAATATCCGCCATCCAAAAACTGCCACTCCGGGAAAACGAAGTGGCACAGGGTTTTTACGACGCAGACTGCGCTAAATCAAGATGCTTTTGCTGAAGTGCTGGAAGAGAGAAATGGCCTCAGCATAGAGGGTTTCTCTGATGCCGAAACCCTATTCGAGCAAGCCTCAACATTGCTACCAGATACGATTGTGATCGATACCCATCAGCTTTCAGGAAATCAAAGTTTAGGCAGCGTAAAGAGTGGAGGAAGTGTTCCCACCATTGTGATTTCTCCAAATGTGAGAGCACTAACGGGCGCTGAGTTCCACCAACTCAATCAGGCGGTGGGCAGGTACCAATTTGTAGCGACACCGGCCACCTTTAATCAGGTTTTGGCCTCTGCGCTTGCTACAAAAGCCTGGCTTTATGAAATGGGAAGATGTGAGGACATGCTCGAACCACGCCAAACCCCCGTTCCTGTCGACACGGTGGTGCTCCTTGGCGCGTCAACAGGGGGAATAGATGCGTTGGATTGCGTGGTGAAAAATCTCCCTTGTCCGTTTCCCCCCGTTTGTATTGTTCAGCACATTCCGTCCGACTATTCACACTCATTGGCGGAGAGGCTCAACAAATCGTCCCGGCTTTGTGTGCGTGAAGCAGAAGATGGCATCCTGCTGGAAGGTTCTCATGTGTATGTGGCGCCGGGAGGAAAGCATCTCAGGCTCATGCAGCTGCCGGATGAGCGGGTGGTAGTGAGGATTACCGACGACCCATTAGTCAATGGCTTTCGACCGTCAGTGGACTACCTGTTTCAGTCTGCACTCAGGATCAAGAAACTCAAGAAAGTGGCAGCCCTGATGACAGGAATGGGAAGGGATGGCGCCATGGGGCTGTTGAGCCTCAAACGTGATGGCGCGTTCACTATCGCTCAGGGTAAAGAGAGCTGCGCCGTTTATGGCATGCCGAGAGCTGCGAAAGAGCTGGGAGCAGTATGCCGAACCGTTCCTTTGATTGGCATCGCAGGCGCGATTGAAGCGGCGGTGAAATCATTTCAAACACAGGGTTCAGAAAACCTATCCAAAACGGCGGCAATGAATGGGGATGAAGGATGAGAAGAAAAGCATCGCAAACGACCCATTTAAAAGCGCTGGCAGAGAAAGCCCAGCATATTGAAGCTCTAATAGATGACACTGCATCGCTTTCCAACATGAATGAGGAAATCGAGCAGTTAATGGCTTTCCATGAAAGTTACCAAGCCAATGACATGACGCCTTATCGCGCTATCGATGATTTGCTGCTGAATATTCAATCGCTGACAGATTATCTGGCTGCAGAAAATAGTGAGCTGGATGGGACGCTCAGCGAGCTTTTAGCGCGGGCCATTCATGCGGTGGCTGAGGACTTCCGCTCGTTTATCGACGGTAAGCTTAACGAGGAATATACCAACAATAAAGAATCCTTATTGGCCGATATGGCGACCTATTTTCTGAATAAGGAAACCTTTGATATCCGTTTCTGTGAAGATACCTTTGCGTTCGAAGGTGATGTGGCGGATGAGTTGGCTTATCTCTATTCTTTGGTTGAACCGGAAGGTCAGGAAAGCACATCTAGGGCATTGTCAGGAAGAAAGTTTCTGTCAAAAACCAAGGCGCCAACGAACTCCTCTCTCCAGTCTAATTTCGAGCAGACCACACGTGTGAAATCACAGCTGCTGGAAAAGCTGATGAGTCATACCGAAGAACTGGTTCAGATACGTAATATGATGGTCGACTTGGCCGATCAGGAAGACAACCAGCGCTTGACTGAGCTTTCTAATAAGTTGATGACCATCTCTGACAACATGCTGGGGGATCTGCTGAAAACCCGCATGCGCCCCATCGGTAATTTATTGAGTAAATACCGGAGAATGGTGCGTGACCTTTCCAATGAGCTAGGGAAAAAAGTCGACGTTGAGATCATCGGTGAGAACATCGAACTCGATAGCAATGTTCTGGATGCCATTAATGAGCCGATGACCCATCTGGTCAGAAATGCGGTTGATCACGGTTTTGAAATGCCAGATGAACGCATCGACGCTGAGAAACCAATGATTGGTCGACTGCTCATTAACGCCTATAACGAATCGGGCAAGGTCGTCATTAACATTCAGGATGATGGCAAAGGTATCGATATCCAGAGAGTGCTGAATAAGGCCATCAGCACGGGGGTAATTTCACAAGAGCAAGCAGCCCGGATGTCAGACAAAGAAACCATGGAGCTGATTTTCCATTCTGGGCTTTCCACATCGGAGCAGGTGAGTTCCGTGTCTGGTCGTGGTGTGGGAATGGATGCGGTGAAACGCAAAGTGGAGGAGATAAAGGGCACTGTCGATATCTACTCCGAGTTTGGTATCGGTACCGAAGTTTCACTGATGTTTCCACTGACAATGGCAACGCTGAAAGTGGCCTTACTTCAAATCGGTGGTTTGAACTATGCCATCCCGTCTTCTGAAATCTCTGGGATTGTCGGTGTCAGCCGTGATGATGATGAAATTTCCATCCGGTTTGATAACGGTGCTGCCACCATGCTGAGGAAAGGCACTGTCACGCCTTTGATTGAAGCGAAGGATTATCTTGGTGCGCTGGCGAGTGAGGAAAGCTTTCAGTCTTTGTATGAACAAGGGAAGTCAGTCAGTGTGGTGACCTTTAAAGACAGGGGTCAGCACTGGGGGTTGGTTGTTGATGATGTGCGTGCGTTTTTGGATATCGTGATCAAACCACTAGATAAAAGTATGAATCAGGAGAAGATTTTCTCCGGTGCCACCGTGTTAGGGAATGGTGATTTGGCACTGGTCATCAACCTAAAGAAAGTGCTGCGTTTTGCGCGCTACTGATAATCAGCGACCTTCATCCGGGTTGCTAATTTTGTTCTTATACTTAAGACAGATATGGTTTCTAGATTGGGGTGAACGATGAAAATTCTCGGAAGCTTTTTGCTGGAAGCGGGATTGATTTCAGCCTCCGATCTTGCCGACGCCATGGTTGAGCAGGTAAGAAAAACACCACACAGCGTAGAGATTCTCTATGAGAAAGGCCTGATTTCTCCCGAGCAACTTCTTGCGATTGTTACGCTTCAAAATGATGAGAACCTGGATTTCAGAACCGCTTGCCTGCAACTTAATATTTGGAAAAGTGAGTTTATCGACATCATCAACAAAGAAGTCGAAAAACGCCGGGGAACATTAGGTCAACTGCTTGTAGAAAGAGAACTTATTGACCCACCTGTTTTGCTGTCAGTGATTAAGCAATATCACGCCTACCGTTCTGAAAATAATAACGACTTTGCGCTTTTCTCTGAAAATACCATTTTGGATTTGGCCGAGGAGTCCGGCAGTGACGGTGCGCCTACGGTTAACTATGAGCCGGATTTCTCGCAAGCGTCTGAGGGCACCACCTCTGAATATCTGGATCTGTTCTCAGAAGAGAAAGAGATTGCTCTCGAGTTGATGATCCTGGCGATTGAAAAACTGGGAAGTGACAAAAGCGAGGATTCGCCGGAAGAGCTTTTGGATAAGTTCTTTACTGAGTATCACTCACTGAAAGGGACTGCGAGAGGGATTAGCGCTGTGTTGACGGAAAACCTAATCCACGAAGCAGAGGATGTGCTCGCGTTCTACAAGCGTTTCTTGCACAAGTTTGAGAGTTCAGATTTCTCCGCTTTGGCTGCAGTGAACCTCAATGTTTTGGATGTATTGAGCCAACTGAGGAATGAACTGGTCGTCACGGAATCCGAGCAGAGCTTTTGGGGTAAAGAGGATAAGAAAGCGAAATACCTCAAAGTGTTGGAGGATATCCATAAGCTCAATCATGAACTTCAAGGGCGTGGTTACAAAGTGGACATTGAAGAAGTCAAAGACATGTTCTGATTTGGTGCATTAATTTTCTCCCCCCGTCTCAATTTCCATATATTGATGCACAGTGAAGGCACCCCATTCGATATGATGGATGAAATTTCAATCAGTTGGGGTGGTAAAAATGGATTTTCTGGAAATCTTACCTTCACTCATCAATACCTGGGTCATTCTTGCGGTTTTGGTGGTTATTGCACTGCGTTCAGCAGTCAAATTTGTTCCTCAAAATACAGCGTATGTGATCGAGCGTTTTGGTAAATACAACAAAACCATGGAAGCGGGCCTGAACGTGCTGGTGCCGTTTATTGACCGTGTGGCGTATGTAAGAACCTTAAAAGAGCAAGCGTTCGATGTGCCCTCACAGTCAGCAATTACCCGCGACAACATCTCGCTGGTTGTGGACGGCGTACTCTACATCAAGGTGCTGGATCCTGTGAAAGCGTGTTATGGCGTTGATGATTACATCTTCTCCGTGACACAACTGGCGCAAACCTCTATGCGTTCTGAGATCGGCCGTATGGAACTGGACAAGACCTTCGAAGAGCGTGAAAGCCTTAACACGGCTATCGTCTCTGCTATCAACGAGGCGGCGCAGCCTTGGGGTGTACAGGTGCTGCGTTATGAGATTAAAGATATCGATCCACCTCGCTCAGTACTGGATGCGATGGAACGTCAAATGAAAGCAGAGCGTGAGAAACGTGCTGCGATTTTAGAATCAGAGGGTGCACGTCAGGCAGACATCAACGTCGCCGAAGGTCAGAAGCAGGCACGGGTACTGGCAGCAGAAGCAGAAAAATCTGAGCAAATCCTGAAAGCAGAAGGTGAAGCTCAGGCGATTCTTGCTGTTGCACAAGCGCAGGCGGAAGCACTAGAAGTGGTTGGTCGCACAGCTGCAACAGAAGAAGGTCAAAAAGCTATCCAGCTTGACCTCGCAGACAAAGCGATTGAAGCGAAAAAAGCGATTGCGAAAGAATCTTCCGTGGTCTTGCTGCCTGATAGCCAATCAAGCGCAGCATCTCTGGTGGCGGAATCAATGAGCATTATCAATAAGCTGAATGCCGGGAAGTAACCGATGGATTTAATGTCATACTTGCAAACCAATCTGGCGGAATCGACCATTATTATCGGTCTGATTCTTCTGATCATTGAAGTCTGGCTATTGGGGCTTTCAACCATCGTCCTGCTGGCACTCGGTGTGTCTGCGATTGTTACGGGTGGTTTGGTATGGGCAGGAGTTTTCCCAGAGACCCTAACCGCAGTTATCGCTGGTTCAGGTATTGGTGCAGGTGTGCTAACAGCAATCCTATGGGGACCGCTCAAACGTTCGCAAAAAAGCCCTCGCCGTGAGTACAACATTCACAGCGACTTTATCGGGTTGGTGTTTGATCTTGAAGAACAGTTAGATGCCGATCATCCTGTCACGGTGAAATACTCAGGTGTTAGCTGGAAACTGGTACTTGGCCCAAAACACCTAAGCAACATTGTGCCTGTTGGTGGTTCGGTGAAAGTGATAGCCGTTGATGTTGGAAAGTTTATGGTAGAGCCTGTAGACGTCCAGAGTAACGAATCCTGAAATAGCTCTAACTTGGCGAAAAATGAAAAGGAAGCTGATTACGCTTCCTTTTTTCTTTGGGAGCAAAAAATCCAATAAACAAAGCACCTTGCACTGTGCCCCTTGGGTATAGTTGACATCGCGACCTATGCTAAACCGTAGTAAATTCAGACAGGGATAAGAGTTGATGAGTAAAGTGTGGTTAACGGGAGATGCGGTGGTTGATTTGATCCCTGATACAGAAATGACTTACCTGAAATGCCCCGGCGGGGCGCCTGCCAATGTGGCGGTTGCTGTGGCAAGACTAGATGGTAACGTGGGATTCTTTGGCCGTGTTGGAAACGATCCTTTTGGCCGTTTTTTGGCGCAAACGCTGAAAAAGGAAGGCGTGGACATCGATCATCTGGTTTTGGATGAAGACAAGCGGACTTCAACCGTGGTGGTGGACTTGGATGACAGCGGCGAGCGCAGCTTCACTTTTATGGTAAAGCCGAGTGCTGACCAATTTATGAAGCCAGAAGATATTCCTTCTTTTAGCCCGGGAGACTGGTTACACACTTGCTCAATCGCTTTGGCTAATGAGCCAACACGCAGCAGCACCTTCGAGGCAATATCGCGTATTAAAGCGGCTAGCGGCTTCGTCAGCTTCGATCCGAACCTTCGCGATGAGGTTTGGCAGAACCAATCTGAGATCATCCCTGTAGTGATGCGTGCTGTCGCGATGGCGGATGTGGTGAAATTCTCAGATGATGAATTGCTGTTCCTGACCCAGAAAAGTGTACTGGAAGAGGCTTTGGCTGAGGTGAAAGCGTTGGGTATTCCGATGATTATGATCACTCGGGGTAAAGAGGGCGCTTGGCTGATGCTGGATGGCGTTCGGTCGCTTATCACCGGAAAAGTGGTGAGCCCGGTTGATACTACAGGGGCGGGAGATGCGTTTGTGGGTGGTTTGCTGGGGTATTTTTCCCGTCTTTCCGGTGATAGCTGGAAGCACGCAGAAACGGCAAAAGAGGCAGTGGTCTGGGCAAATGCTTGTGGCGCATTGGCGACCACACAAAAAGGTGCGATGACCGCACTGCCAGACCTGGTGAGCCTTCAGGTTTTTATCGATAGTTAATCATGTTTTTGCAGCTTCGGTTTTTGAAGTGGCAGCTTGGTTCAGAGCGTCAATCAGATCTGCGCGTTTTAGGGGTTTGGTGAGGTAATTGTCCATGCCCGCGCTGATTGCCCGTTCAAAATCTTCTTTTCCTGCATGAGCTGATAGCCCAATGATGTGTAGCGTAGGCACGTCGTGCTCTTTTTCAAACTGACGAAGTTGGGCAGTGAGCTCATACCCGTCGATGATGGGCATGGAGACGTCTGTAATCAGTATCTGAAATGGATTTTCTTTGTAGTGAGAAAGGGCTTCAGCTCCACTTTCCAGATAAGTGACATTATCCGCTATACCAGTTAGAAATATTTTGGTTACTTCACGGTTGTAACCAATGTCGTCCACCACGGCGATAGGAATCGAAGCCAGAATTCCACTTTCCTGTTTGGATTCATTTTGCGTTGGTCTCGCTGATGGAGGCTCAATCATTAAAGATAATTGAAGCTCTTGTAGCAACTGGTTCATACTCAGGGGCCGGATGATCAGTCTTTGCTCATAGCCACTTGAACTTGAATGGAAATCGGCCAGATTGGGTATAATGCCAACCCAAGGGCAATAGGGCTCAGGTGAAAGATCTTTTACTTCGGATGCAAGGATTATCGCAGCGTCAAAGGTGATTTTGGATTCTTCAAGCACATCCAGTGTGGTGAAGTAAGTCACTTTTGCCTGCCAAAAGCTAGCATAACTGCTAATCAAGGGCCTGTGTAAAGGATCGGCGTTAATCACCGCGATATGTTTACCATTCAGTGCGCCTTCTGTGTTTTCCATTTCTTCATAAGTGGGCAAAGTCAGCGAGAAAGAGAACTTACTCCCTGTGCCGAACTCAGATTCGACCTCAAGTTCTGAACCAAAGAGCTCCAGCAGGTTTTTTGTGATAGAGAGTCCAAGACCAGTCCCTTCATAGCGACGGGTGGTAGAGCTATCAACCTGCTCAAAAGCTTTGGTGACATCTTTTATTTTGTCCTCTTGAATACCTATGCCGGTGTCTTCAATCGTAAGGGTATATGTGGTGCTGTGACTATCCTGATGATACTCCCCCCGCATCAATACGCGTATATAGCCATGCTCTGTGAACTTCACGGCGTTGCTTAGAAGGTTGTTGAGCACTTGTCGAATGCGAAGCTCATCGCTTTCCACTTCGGTATTTAATTCAGGTGGAATATCGATAACAACCAGCAGATCTTTACTTGCTGCGGCAATGGCAGCTAGCGATGCAGCTTCCTCAATGGTATCGGTTAAACTGAATCGCTCTGAATCCAGCTTCAGCTTTTTTGCTTCCAGCTTGGAGAAATCGAGAATATCGTTAATAAGCTGTAACAGGTCTTTGGCAGACGAGTAGATAATGCCTGCAAATCCTGCCTGCTCTTTGGTTAGTGAAGATTCTTTAAGCATTTCGGACATGCCGATAATGCCATTCATCGGAGTGCGGATCTCATGACTCATATTGGCAAGGAACTGCGATTTGGCTTCGGTGGCATTACGGGCGGCAGAAGCGGCTTCTTTGAGCATTTCTTCGAATTCGTGGCGTTCGCTGGCATCACGGACAATCAACACATACCGGTCAGTCATCCCGGCGGCATTGATGATAGGGAAGGCGGTTATTTCCGTCTGGAAAGGTTCGCCAGTGCGGGTAAAGCATTCTGCTCTGACGGTGATTCGTTCACCCTTATTGATAGCCTCCCGCAATTGGTAGGCACCCACTTCAGACGTATGTTCTCCAAATAGGAGTTCCTGAAAATCCCTGTCACAGGTTTCCCGTTCTTTGTAATCGAGCAACTCATTGAGTGCGTCATTTGACAGAGCCACATAGCCATCCAGATCGGTAATCAAATATGCTTCGTGGGATTGTTCAACGATTTCTGCCAGCATTTTGTTTTGTGCGGCAAGTTGCTTATATCGGTTTTTTTCTTGCGAAAGCTCTTCATAGGTGTGTGAAAGCGCAACCGACATATCGTTAAAAGCATTAGCGACTTGAGCAATCTCGTCTTTACCTTTTACGCGTACAACTTCTCCCGGGCCGTTTTTCTGGATTTTTAACGCTCCCTCTCGGAGGGTGAGGAGCTGTTTAGTGAGTAATGATCCAAACACGAGGGAAAAAAGCGCCACCAACACCATTTCCAAAGCAGCGATAGACACAGCGCTTTTTTGTGCATCTAGTATTAGTTGGCTGAAGGCTCGAACATCCAAGCCCACTTCAATCTGACCGACGGCATACTCATCTATGGAGACGGAATAACGAATGTCATAAATACCATCAGTCGCTTCGGAAGGGAGTTGCTCATAATTTGGGGCAACTGAGCTTTCATGGAGGGTATTGGCCTCAGCCAGCACCTGTCCCTGCTCATTCATAATACGGATATATGCTATATCGCCATTACGGATGGCTTCATTGGTGAAAGCGCGAAGGTTGGCGAGGTCAGTAGAGATGATGGCGTCGCGTACGGCTATAGCGAATGTTTGAGAAAGTCTTTCACCGTTGCTTATAATTTGCTGCTCGTTGGAATCTCTCAGCCAGCCAATACCAGAAACGATGAGCACCGCGAGCAAGATCAGCTCGATAAGTGCGATACCCAGTATTGTCTTGAGGCGAAACGTCATCGAATTACAGCCTGCCTAACGTTACTTGGGTTGAATCACCGAGATGTTCAGTGCACGAATGTCGTCCCATGCATCATCATCTGCACTTTGGAAGCCTTTGATGTTGAGCTTCTTGAGAGCTTCTTTACCTTCCGGGGAGCCATCCAGCGCGACAAATGCGGCCCGCAGTCGGCGATGCTGATCCGCTGAAAGCGACGGATGGGTCGCGATGGCATGAGGCGTGTAACCTTCTGTGGTGTAGAGCACTTTCAGGTTGTCTTTAGCGTTAGGTGGCGCGGCACCTAAAGTGCGAACAATACCGCCGCCTGCCTCGAACAAGCCGTCTGCAACGCCAAGATAAGAAGAATCGTGGGATCCGACGTAATTCGGTTCAAATTGGATGCCTTTGTTCTTGAGTGTGGCTTGGGTCAAAAGGGTTGCTGCAAAGGCTGCCGGGGCAGGGAAAGCGAGGCTTTTGCCATCAAGCTCTTCAAGCGTTTTAACGGGAGAACTCTCCCTGACCACTAGAATTCCCTTTATGCGTTTGTTTTTGGCATGTGCGACGGCTTTATAGCCAGGAGATTCATTAAAAACAGTGAAGTGGTAAGGGTTCATGTAGGCAATATCATATTGCCCCTCAGCCAGACGCTTTTCGAACTCAGGTATATTTGGGGCAGTCGCAAATCGGATTTTAAGACCTGACAACTCACTGATGGTTTTCATCACCGGGCTCCAGTTGCGGATAAGCTTGGCGGAAGATTGTTGCGGCACAATGCCAAACACTAAAGGATGGGAGTCATCAGCGTGCTTCCCAGCATGTGCATGCACGTTCACCGTGGTGAAAAGAAAACCACTGCACAGGATAACGACCGATGTGATAGCAAGCTTATGTAAAGTCCAGTTACCTATTGATCTCATTGCGAATATTTCCCTATTCACTGATTATCAGATAACTATAGTACAGTGTCTCATATTTGCGTCATTGAAGGGGTGGAGAAAAATGAAAGCGCACAATTTTGGTGCAAGCGACAGTGAGTTGGGGCAGCTAAATCCAGTCGCGGAACCGCTGCAATTCATGGGGAACTGAGGTAACCTTGTCAGTTCAAATTTTGAAGATATCCAGCATCCTGTTTCTGGGTACATTTGCAGTTGAATAGGGAGAGTTCATGTCATCAGGAAAACTGAATACCACGCTGGTATCTGCGGGTCGTAAATCCGCCTACTGCAAAGGCAGCGTTAACAGCGTGATTCAGCGTGCTTCGTCGATTGTATTTGATTCTGTTGAACAGAAAAGAGTCGCGACCAAACATCGTGGAGAACGCGAACTGTTTTATGGTCGCCGTGGCACACTGACACACTTTGCTTTTCAGGATGCAATGACGGAGCTTGAGGGCGGTGCGGGCTGTGTACTATACCCTTGCGGAGCAGCGGCGATTGCCAACAGCATTCTTTCGTTTGTGAAAACCGGCGATCACGTTCTGATGACGGGCGGTGCTTATGAGCCGACCCAAGCGTTTTGTAACACCATTCTCGCTGATATGGGGATCTCCACCACTTACTATGATCCGATGAAAGGTGCTGAAATTGGTACCTTGGTAAAACCAGAAACATCTGTGGTTTTCCTTGAGTCCCCGAGCTCTATCACTATGGAAGTGCCAGACATTCCTGCCATTGTAAAAGCGGTTCGTGCGGTGAACCCCGAAGCGGTAATTATGGTGGATAACACCTGGGCAGCAGGCATTCTGTTTAAAGCGCTTGAGCATGATATTGATATCTCTATCCAAGCGGGTACCAAATACATTGTTGGTCATTCAGATGCCATGATTGGTACAGCGGTCGCCAACGTGCGTACCTGGGAGCGTCTTCGTGAGCGCTCATACCTGATGGGGCAAATGGTGGATGCAGATACCGCATACATGGCATCCCGTGGTCTTAGGACTTTGGGTGTTCGTCTTAAGCAACATCAGGAAAACAGTATCGCGGTAGCACAATGGTTGAGCGGACGCCCTGAAGTGTCGCGAGTTAATCACCCAGCCATGCCTGAAAGTGTGGGTCATGAAAACTATCAGCGTGATTTCAGTGGCAGTTGTGGCCTGTTCTCTTTCGTGCTGAAAGAGAGACTCACTGAGAAGCAAGTGGCGAATTTTCTTGATAACTTTACCCATTTTAGCATGGCCTATTCCTGGGGTGGCTATGAGTCTCTGGTTTTGGCAAATCAGCCGGAAGACCTAAATGCCATTCGTCCAGTTGGTCCTGTAGATTTCAGCGGCACCCTAGTTCGTCTGCACATTGGTCTGGAGGATGTGGAAGACCTGATTGCGGATTTGGAAGCAGGTTTCGAACGCTTGAAGTAAACTGGCTTCGACGAGACATAAAAACGGCGCATTAAGCGCCGTTTTTTTGTCTTTAGCTTTTCAAGCTGGGCACTGATTCATAGTGCTCAACTGTGGGGAAGGGAGATTACTGATCTTTCGCCATCAGCATTTTCAATGTGTCAGCCAGTTCTTCAGCACTTTGGTGTGCGCTGGTGTTAACCACATATTTGCCGTTTACCATGAATGTTGGCACTGAGGTAATCTCGGCCTGAACCGTGATTTGGTCTGCGCGTTCCATATCTGCAAACAATGCTTCTTGTTGAGTTTCGGTCATATCAAAAGGACTGATGAGGTTGTATTGCGCAAACAATGCGCTGAGGATTGCACGGTTCTTGTCTGCGTCTTCAGACTGGTCTTCCTGAACAAACTTAAACAGCGCTTCAGTCAGTCCCGCTGGTGGCATGCCGTCGACCTGGCTCATCGCGGAATAGTAGATCATGGCAGCGAACGTCGCGCTTTCGTTGAAGGTCACATGAGCTTTGCCGATTTTGACGCCTGCAGCGTCTTCAATGGCTGGAATAGCAGCTTCCATCGAGCGGCAGTGACCGCAAGAGAGACTAAATACTTCGGTGACCGCTGGTAAGTTTTCTACCGTGACTGGTGCTTTGAGTGTGGTGTATTTTTCGCTTTGTGGCGCTTCATCACTGCAAGCGGTTAATGCCAGTGCAGCAATTAATGGGAGAAAAAAACGCTTCGGGTTCATAAAACAAAATCACTATTTTTTGCGAATCCAAATTCGCGATGGGTGGATTTTTAGAAGGACGAGTATATACCCAAACAATCTTAAGTTGCAGAACTCCGCGCGTTTAGGTTGTTTGGATATATCCCAATCTACTGAATCTGAGGCAAAAAAATGCCAGCCGGAGGGCGGCTGGCAATGAGCGCTAGGCTCTTGGGCTTCTTGTTATTTAGTCGACAATCATCTTGCTCTGCATAATCATCGCATCGATAACCGAAGAGCTGATTTGCTCTGAGGTCATGCCGGTAATGTCGACGCTGTAAGCATCAGCCATGTCTTCGACACTCATGTTGTCAAACACCACTTGCTGATCCACATTCCCGTCACCTTGAGAGGAAATGTTGAGCATAGCATTCCCTTCTCCATCGTCACTGAACGATAAATACTCGCCGAGTGAGTCGTTTGTTTCGTTGTTCAAGAGGTCGGAGAGATTGATAGCATCTTGCATGGCATCAAAGTCAGCAATGTGATCAACGGCTGGTGCGTTGGCTGTGCCTTGATCTCCGTTGAGGAAAGCAAAGGTATCTGAGCCTGAACCACCCGCCATCAGATCATTGCCTTGACCACCAAAGATGAGGTCGTCGCCAAGTCCACCATCGATGATGTCATTGCCAGCATTGCCGTATATGACATCATCTCCACCATTGCCGAGCAGCACATCTGCTTCACTGCTACCTGCAATTTGATCGTTACCATCGCCACCAGAGAAAGTGACATCATCTAGCGCAATCACGTCATCGAGTGTATCGCTTACACCGTTTAGCGACGCATTGTTGACTGCTGATTCTGAGCCACCGATGGTGACATTAACCTGAGTTTGCATACCATTTGTGGCGGTGAGACTGATCACCTCAGTAACAGTATCATGCTCTCCTAATGCTGGTGTTGAGTGAGGGTCGAGTGTGTAAGTCCAAGCACCGTCGGTTAATACCAGCGAGCCGTATTGGCCGTTTACTGTGGTGTCAGAAAATTCAGCTTGTGAATCATTCGCATCCAAATCAACGATAGAAAGCACACCTGTTGCTTCGAGCGTTGCACCAGAAAAATCAGTGAAGTCAGAATATGACATCGACCTTGGCTGATTAGGCGTATCACGCAGGTAATCCATGGTGAGTCCTGGGGTGATTTGTGGACCGTCTATCTGCACAATCACGCGGCCTTGCTCATTGGAGTCATATCTGAAGCTACCATCACCATCAAGGTCGACATCAAAGACAGCGAAGGAGTAAACATTTCCCGCTGAATCTTGATAATCGAGTTGATAGTCGTAGGTGGCTGAGTACTGCACCCCGTTGATTTCGACTTTTTGACTCGAATCCTGAACATACTCATTTCTGTAGTTGTCACCGTCCACCGTCGTGTCGTTGTCATAGAAACGTATCGTCGAACCGGAGTCATTGAACTGGAATGTCGGCTCGTTACCGTAGTACTGCATGTCGCCGCCCGAAAACGTATAACCCTCATTGAGGACGAATGCATTTCCAATGTCTACATACTCACTGGTCACGGAGTCTGGCGCCACGATAGCGGCAGTATTTGTGCCGACGACAAATGGGTCATCATTGGTACCTGAGATGGAAACGTTGATGTTTTGTACTGTGCCGTCAGTGGCCGTTAATGTGATGGTATCCGTGACATAGTCTGAACTTGAGAGTACTTCTGCTTTCGCATCGTCTAGCTCATAAGTCCATACGCCATCAGTCAGTGTGAGTGAACCGTAGTCACCCTGAATGGTGGTGTTCAGGAACTCAGGGTTATCTTCTGCGTCCGGGTCACTGATAGCGATACTGCCGCTCACTGTTACTGTGTCTCCGAAGTCACCCTCTGTAACGGCACCACTGAATATGCCAGTGACAATTGGGGCATCATCTGTACCCTGGATGGCAATGACAATTTCATGTTGTCCGCCTTCTGAGTCAGTAATGACAATGGTATCTAGAGTCTCTTCATCGATTTGTTGCGCTTTGCTTTCATCGAATGTGTAGGTCCAGTTACCGTTAGTCAGGACAAGCTCACCGAACTCACCTTGAACAGTGGTATTCGGCAGTGTTGGCGTGTCGCCGCTATCAGCATCTGATACGCCGATTGAGCCGCTGGCTGAGATAGGCTGGTCTTGTTGCTGTGTCGCGGTGACGGAGAAGGTGACATCGTTGTAGTCGCGATCGCCGCCGCCTACAAGATCTTCCCATCCGGAGTATGTACCTGAGTTATTCTCATAATCGAAGTCACTGCCGTTTTTCGATGATTCAGACACAAATGTCGTGCCTGATGCTCCACCTTGATAGGCTGTCACTCCACCACTTCCGAAGCTCAGACTTACACTACCGACATTAAAGCCTTTGCTGTCACCGTCAGGGATGAGGAACAGCCCCACTTTTTCACCGCCAGCGGTATTGATATTTACGCTTGAGTTGTTAACCGAATGCGCATTATCAAAGATGATGGCTGAGCGTACTACGTTACCACTGCCATCCATCACGTAGTAACCGACACTGTTGCTGTAACCGGCACTGGATGAAATGTTGTTCATGTTTAGATAGAGATTGTCACCTTCGCCGACATCCCAAGTGCCATCCGAGCCACGGTTAATGGTGACGTTTTCCGACGTTGAAGAAGTGTCAGATATGGTGGCTGTGGTGTCTCCTGTCAACGTGGCAGCATCATCACTACCGGTGATGTTCACCACAATCTCCTGTGTTGAACCGTCTGAAGCCTCAACAGTGAAGGTATCTGTTACGTTCTGGCCATCGTTGAGACTATCTGCCTTGCTGTTGTCGAGCGTGTACGTCCATTCGCCGTCAACAAGAGAGAGCGAGCCATAGGTTCCTGATTGATTACCATCTGGAATTGTGACGTTGTCACTATCGATGTCACTAACCGAGAGTTTGCCACTGGTTGTAATCACGTCACCCGAATCACCTTCTGTCACGCTGCCGGAAGTAGTGCCTGAGATGAATGATGCGTCATCAGCACCTGTTACCGTAACGACGATGTCCTGAGTGGTGCCGTCTGTCGCTGTCAGTGTTATGACATCCTCAACTTGCTGCCCTTCACTGAGTGATTGTGCCGCATCACTCAAAGTGTAAGTCCATTCACCATCGACCAAGGATAATGAGCCAAACTGCCCTGCTACTGTCGTATTGGCAAAGCTTGGTGTGTCGTTGGTATCTACATCTGTAATCGACAGGGTGCCGCTGACAGTTTGAGATTGCGAATCTTCAGAGATTTGTCCGGAGAGATCACCCGTTACTTCAGCCAGATCATCGGTACCCGTGACCGTGATAGTGATGTCTTGTTGAGTGCCGTCGGTGGCGGTCAGCGTGATCACATCCTGGGCGGTATCCCCTTCTCCCAGTGATTCAGACTTGGCTTCATCCAAGGTGTAGGTCCAGTTGCCATCCACCAGTTCAAGTGTCCCGTAGGTACCTTCCACCGTCGTGTTTTCAAACACCGTGGTATCACCACCGTCGACATCCACCACATCCAGCGAACCAGATGTGGTGATTGGGTCGTGGAGATCGCTATAATCCAAGCTACTGATATTCTGATAAGAGTTAGGAACAAGCGCCAGTGACGTATCTGCAGAGATCTCGGGTCCGTCAAGCTGGATCAGAACCTTACCACTTTCTGTGCCGTTGACAGCATTGCTACCATCTCCATTGATGTCGACATCGACAACGGCGAAGGTATAAGTACTGCCTTCTGCGTCTTGGTAAGTCAGGGCATAATCTACATTGACGTTATAGGTTTCGCCATCAAGGCTGATAGTTTGTGTGGCGTCTTGACTGCGTTCGTTTGAGCCATCATCACTATTGAGTTGCCCGTCATCGTCGATGATTTGTACCTGTGTTGCGTCGCCACTGAAGTTAAGTTCAGGAGGGAAACTCCAGGTTACAAAAGAGCCGCTGTCGAAGCTGACATTCTCATCCATGATGAACGCGTTACCAATGGTGTGCACATCCGTGCCATCTGCGGTAACACTGCCTGAGGTGGTGCCTGTGACGACGCCGGCATTGTCAGTGCCGGTCACGGTGACCGTGACATCATGGGTCGAACCATCAGAGGCCGTCAGGGTAAAGGTATCTTCTGCCGACTGGCCTTCGGGCAGAGGCTCTGCTTTGGCGGGGTCGACGGTATAAGTCCAATCGCCATCCACCAACTGGAAGGTGCCGTATTCGCCCTGCATGGTGGTGTTGGCGATGGTGGTGTTATCACCGGTATCAGGGTCAACAACAGTGATAGAGCCGGAGACAGAAGCATCCGTATCCGTCACTGTTGCCGTCACATCACCGGTCAGTTCAGCCAGATCATCGGTACCGGTGACCGTGATAGTGATGTCTTGTTGAGTGCCGTCGGTGGCGGTCAGCGTGATCACATCCTGGGCGGTATCCCCTTCTCCCAGTGATTCAGACTTGGCTTCATCCAGGGTGTAGGTCCAGTTGCCATCCACCAGTTCAAGTGTCCCGTAGGTACCTTCCACCGTCGTGTTTTCAAACACCGTGGTATCACCACCGTCGACATCCACCACATCCAGCGAACCAGAGGTGGTGATGAGAGACTCGCCAATTTCCAGTTTCACCGTGGCGGTATTGCCATCGGCATCCACCAGGTAGTAGCTGCCGTCGGCGGTTTGGACGATAACCGGCGGGGTGTTGTCATTCTCCATGGAGGCGACATTACCCTGATGTACCAGCGAGCCTTCGCTGTTGATGGTGTAGAGGTCGACACCACCATCCGGGTTCGGCGCGACGAAAACAGGTTCACCGTCGACATAGCCGGCGGTCGACATGTATGCGCCGGCATTTTCAATAACGTCAGTCTGTGTCAGTGTGCCGTCAGCGGCGACGTCAAACACAGTCGTTACATCAGCACTGCTGCTGGAGCTGATGGCATAGGTGCTGCCATCAGGGGTTTGATAAAAGTTCACCGAGTTGCCATTGCCGGAGGTGACCGGCTCACTGTCAACCAGAGTGAGGTTACCGGTGGCGCTGTCGACCGCATAGAGACTGACGACATCAGTACCGCTGGACGTGACAAAGGTATTGCCGTCAATCGTCACAATATCGATGCCTGACACCAGGTCACCGGACGGGTAGGAGTTGCCGGTTTGCGCAATTTCACCGGTTTCGGGGTTGTAGAAGAGGACATCGACGGTATCACCCTGAGGGCGTGTCGCGAAAATCAGCGTTTCACCATCATCTGTTTCGAAGGTGACGTTCTCACGCACTATGCCTGTTTGCGAGTTACCGAAGGTCAGGCCGCCATTGAGGCTGAGTTCACCGGAGTCAGAAATCTGCCAGGCAGAGATGGAACCACTGTTCTGCGAGGTCAGGAACAGGGTAGGCTCACCATCGACTTGAGAAACATTGGACTGAGTCAGACCGTTCCCGAGCGCACCAACGGAAATACCGGCTTCCTGAATCACTGCAGTTATGTCGCCGGCAGAAGAGGAGGTCACTGTACCGGTATTATTGTCATAGACGATGCGGTCGGTCTCAGTGAGCGCCCCATCATCTTCTACGCGGGAGATGATGGTCGTGCCACTGTAACCATAGGACGTCGAAATCACATAAGGGACACCGTCAATCGTGGTGGTGGTGGTATTCCAACCGCCATTGTTATCGCCCTGGGTGACCTCACCCGCGGTGAGGTTGCCACTCTCTTCCACATTCAGCGTAAAGCCTGCTGCGTCCACACTGCCTGAGGTGGTGCCTGTGACGACGCCGGCATTGTCAGTGCCGGTCACGGTGACCGTGACATCATGGGTCGAACCATCAGAGGCCGTCAGGGTAAAGGTATCTTCTGCCGACTGGCCTTCGGGCAGAGGCTCTGCTTTGGCGGGGTCGACGGTATAAGTCCAATCGCCACCCACCAACTGGAAGGTGCCGTATTCGCCCTGCATGGTGGTGTTGGCGATGGTGGTGTTATCACCGGTATCAGGGTCAACAACAGTGATAGAGCCGGAGACAGAAGCATCCGTATCCGTCACTGTTGCCGTCACATCACCGGTCAGTTCAGCCAGATCATCGGTACCGGTGACCGTGATAGTGATGTCTTGTTGAGTGCCGTCGGTGGCGGTCAGCGTGATCACATCCTGGGCGGTATCCCCTTCTCCCAGTGATTCAGACTTGGCCTCATCCAGGGTGTAGGTCCAGTTGCCATCCACCAGTTCAAGTGTCCCGTAGGTACCTTCCACCGTCGTGTTTTCAAACACCGTGGTATCACCACCGTCGACATCCACCACATCCAGCGAACCAGAGGTGGTGATGAGAGACTCGCCAATTTCCAGTTTCACCGTGGCGGTATTGCCATCGGCATCCACCAGGTAGTAGCTGCCGTCGGCGGTTTGGACGATAACCGGCGGGGTGTTGTCATTCTCCATGGAGGCGACATTACCCTGATGTGCCAGCGAGCCTTCGCTGTTGATGGTGTAGAGGTCGACACCACCATCCGGGTTGGGCGCGACGAAAACAGGTTCACCGTCGACATAGCCGGCGGTCGACATGTATGCGCCGGCATTTTCAATAACGTCAGTCTGTGTCAGTGTGCCGTCAGCGGCGACGTCAAACACAGTCGTCACATCAGCACTGCTGCTGGAGCTGATGGCATAGGTGCTGCCATCAGGGGTTTGATAAAAGTTCACCGAGTTGCCATTGCCGGAGGTGACCGGCTCACTGTCAACCAGAGTGAGGTTACCGGTGGCGCTGTCGACCGCATACAGACTGACAACATCAGTACCGCTGGACGTGACAAAGGTATTGCCGTCAATCGTCACAATATCGATGCCTGACACCAGGTCACCGGACGGGTAGGAGTTGCCGGTTTGCGCAATTTCACCGGTTTCCGGGTTGTAGGAGAGGACATCGACGGTATCACCCTGGGGGCGTGTCGCGAAAATCAGCGTTTCACCATCATCCGTTTCGAAGGTAACGTTCTCACGCACTATGCCTGTTTGCGAGTTACCGAAGGTCAGGCCGCCATTGAGGCTGAGTTCACCGGAGTCAGAAATCTGCCAGGCAGAGATGGAACCACTGTTCTGCGACGTCAGGAACAGGGTAGGCTCACCATCGACTTGAGAGACATTGGACTGAGTCAGACCGTTCCCGAGCGCACCAACGGAAATACCTGCTTCCTGAATCACTGCAGTTATGTCGCCGGCAGAAGAGGAGGTCACTGTACCGGTATTATTGTCATAGACGATGCGGTCGGTCTCAGTGAGCGACCCATCATCTTCTACGCGGGAGATGATGGTCGTGCCACTGTAACCATAGGACGTCGAAATCACATAAGGGACACCGTCAATCGTGGTGGTGGTGGTATTCCAACCGCCATTGCTATCGCCCTGGGTGGCCTCACCCGCGGTGAGGTTGCCACTCTCTTCCACATTCAGCGTAAAGCCTGCTGCGTCCACACTGCCTGAGGTGGTGCCTGTGACGACGCCGGCATTGTCAGTGCCGGTCACGGTGACCGTGACATCATGGGTCGAACCATCAGAGGCCGTCAGGGTAAAGGTATCTTCTGCCGACTGGCCTTCGGGCAGAGGCTCTGCTTTGGCGGGGTCGACGGTATAAGTCCAATTGCCATCCACCAACTGGAAGGTGCCGTATTCGCCCTGCATGGTGGTGTTGGCGATGGTGGTGTTATCACCGGTATCAGGGTCAACAACAGTGATAGAGCCGGAGACAGAAGCATCCGTATCCGTCACTGTTGCCGTCACATCACCGGTCAGTTCAGCCAGATCATCGGTACCGGTGACCGTGATAGTGATGTCTTGTTGAGTGCCGTCGGTGGCGGTCAGCGTGATCACATCCTGGGCGGTATCCCCTTCTCCCAGTGATTCAGACTTGGCTTCATCCAGGGTGTAGGTCCAGTTACCGTCGACCAGTTCAAGTGTCCCGTAGGTGCCTTCCACCGTCGTGTTTTCAAACACCGTGGTATCACCACCGTCGACATCCACCACATCCAGCGAACCAGAGGTGGTGATGAGAGACTCGCCAATTTCCAGTTTCACCGTGGCGGTATTGCCATCGGCATCCACCAGGTAGTAGCTGCCGTCGGCGGTTTGGACGATAACCGGCGGGGTGTTGTCATTCTCCATGGAGGCGACATTACCCTGATGTACCAGCGAGCCTTCGCTGTTGATGGTGTAGAGGTCGACACCACCATCCGGGTTGGGCGCGACGAAAACAGGTTCACCGTCGACATAGCCGGCGGTCGACATGTATGCGCCGGCATTTTCAATAACGTCAGTCTGTGTCAGTGTGCCGTCAGCGGCGACGTCAAACACAGTCGTTACATCAGCACTGCTGCTGGAGCTGATGGCATAGGTGCTGCCATCAGGGGTTTGATAAAAGTTCACCGAGTTGCCATTGCCGGAGGTGACCGGCTCACTGTCAACCAGAGTGAGGTTACCGGTGGCGCTGTCGACCGCATACAGACTGACAACATCAGTACCGCTGGACGTGACAAAGGTATTGCCGTCAATCGTCACAATATCGATGCCTGACACCAGGTCACCGGACGGGTAGGAGTTGCCGGTTTGCGCAATTTCACCGGTTTCCGGGTTGTAGGAGAGGACATCGACGGTATCACCCTGAGGGCGTGTCGCGAAAATCAGCGTTTCACCATCATCCGTTTCGAAGGTGACGTTTTCGCGCACTATGCCTGTTTGTGAGTTACCGAAGGTCAGGCCGCCATTGACGGTGAGCTGGCCGTTCCCCGAAATCTCCCAGGCAGAGATGGAACCACTGTTTTGCGACGTCAGGAATAGGGTAGGTTGACCGTCGATATTCGAGACATTGGACTGTGTGAGACCATTACCCAGTCCGCCAACAGAGAAACCTGCATTTTCAACGGCAGAGGTGATATCTCCAGACACTGATGACGTTACTACGCCCGTTGAGCTGTCGTAAGTGATGCGGTCGGTCTCAGTGAGCGAACCATCGTTTTCAACCCGTGAGATGATGGTGGTGCCGTCGTAACCAAATGACGTCGAAATCACATAAGGGACACCGTCAATCGTGGTGGTGGTGGTATTCCAACCGCCATTGCTATCGCCCTGGGTGACCTCACCCGCGGTGAGGTTGCCACTCTCTTCCACATTCAGCGTAAAGCCTGCTGCGTCCACACTGCCTGAGGTGGTGCCTGTGACGACGCCGGCATTGTCAGTGCCGGTCACGGTGACCGTGACATCATGGGTCGAACCATCAGAGGCCGTCAGGGTAAAGGTATCTTCTGCCGACTGGCCTTCGGGCAGAGGCTCTGCTTTGGCGGGGTCGACGGTATAAGTCCAATCGCCATCCACCAACTGGAAGGTGCCGTATTCGCCCTGCATGGTGGTGTTGGCAATGATGGTGTTATCACCGGTATCAGGGTCAACAACAGTGATAGAGCCAGAAACTGAAGTGTCGGTATCAGAAAGACTAGCGGTAGTATCACCAGTCACAACTGCCGCTTGGTCAGTACCTTCAACAGTTACAGTGATCTCGTGTTGTGAATTGTCAGATGCCGTAAGGGTAAAGGTTTCATTGGCTTCCTGACCCTCTGGCAGGGCTTGGGCTTTGTCTGGGTCTAACGTATAAGTCCAGTTGCCGTCGGCCAGTTCGAAGGTACCGTAATTGCCCTCAATCGTTGTGTTGCCGATGGTGGCCGTTTCACCCGAATCCGGATCAGTAACTGTGATAGAGCCTGTTGCTGAGGTATCGACGTCGGTGATAGACGCAGTAGTATCACCTGTCACAACCGCAGATTGGTCGGTGCCTTCAACCGTCACCACAATCTCGTGAGTTGAACCGTCAGAAGCGGTGAGGGTAAAGGTGTCATTCGCCTCTTCACCTTCAGGCAGGGCCTGGGCTTTGTCGGGGTCTACCGTGTAGGTCCACTCGCCATCGACCAGCTCGAAGGTACCGTAGTTGCCTTCAATGGAGGTGTTACCGATGGTGGCCGTTTCGCCTGAATCCGGGTCGGTGACCGTGATAGTCCCGGTTGTTGAGGTGTCCTGATCGGTGACCTGTCCGGTGGTATCGCCGGTGACCACAGCCGCATCATTGGTGCCGGTCACTGTAACCACAATCTCGTGGGTTGAACCGTCAGAAGCGGTGAGGGTAAAGGTGTCATTCGCCTCTTCACCTTCAGGCAGGGCTTGGGCTTTATCCGGATCGACCGTGTAGGTCCACTCGCCATCGACCAGCTCGAAGGTACCGTAGTTACCTTCAATGGTGGTGTTACCGATGGTGGCCGTTTCGCCTGAATCCGGGTCGGTGACCGTGATAGTCCCGGTTGTTGAGGTGTCCTGATCGGTGACCTGTCCGGTGGTATCGCCGGTGACCACAGCCGCATCATTGGTGCCGGTCACTGTAACCACAATCTCGTGGGTTGAACCGTCAGAAGCGGTGAGGGTAAAGGTGTCATTCGCCTCTTCACCTTCAGGCAGGGCTTGGGCTTTATCCGGATCGACCGTGTAGGTCCACTCGCCATCGACCAGCTCGAAGGTACCGTAGTTACCTTCAATGGTGGTGTTACCGATGGTGGCCGTTTCGCCTGAATCCGGGTCGGTGACCGTGATAGTCCCGGTTGTTGAGGTGTCCTGATCGGTGACCTGTCCGGTGGTATCGCCGGTGACCACAGCCGCATCATTGGTGCCGGTCACTGTAACCACAATCTCGTGGGTTGAACCGTCAGAAGCGGTGAGGGTAAAGGTGTCATTCGCCTCTTCACCTTCAGGCAGGGCTTGGGCTTTATCCGGATCGACCGTGTAGGTCCACTCGCCATCGACCAGCTCGAAGGTACCGTAGTTACCTTCAATGGTGGTGTTACCGATGGTGGCCGTTTCGCCTGAATCCGGGTCGGTGACCGTGATAGTCCCGGTTGTTGAGGTGTCCTGATCGGTGACCTGTCCGGTGGTATCGCCGGTGACCACAGCCGCATCATTGGTGCCGGTCACTGTAACCACAATCTCGTGAGTTGAACCGTCAGAAGCGGTGAGGGTAAAGGTGTCGGCCGCCTCTTCACCTTCAGGCAGGGCTTGGGCTTTATCCGGATCGACCGTGTAGGTCCACTCGCCATCGACCAGCGCAAAGGTACCGTAGTTGCCTTCAATGGTGGTGTTACCGATGGTGGCTGTTTCGCCTGAATCCGGGTCGGTGACCGTGATAGTCCCGGTTGTTGAGGTGTCCTGATCGGTGACCTGTCCGGTGGTGTGGCCGGTGACCACAGCCGCATCATTGGTGCCGGTCACTGTGACCACAATCTCGTGGGTTGAACCGTCAGAAGCGGTGAGGGTAAAGGTGTCGGCCGCCTCTTCACCTTCAGGCAGGGCTTGGGCTTTATCTGGATCGACCGTGTAGGTCCACTCGCCATCGACCAGCGCAAAGGTGCCGTAGTTGCCTTCAATGGTGGTGTTACCGATGGTGGCCGTTTCGCCTGAATCCGGGTCGGTGACCGTGATAGTCCCAGTTGTTGAGGTGTCCTGATCGGTGACCTGTCCGGTGGTGTCGCCGGTGACCACAGCCGCATCATCCGTGCCGGTCACTGTGACCACAATCTCGTGGGTTGAACCGTCAGAAGCGGTGAGGGTAAAGGTGTCATTCGCCTCTTCACCTTCAGGCAGGGCCTGCGCTTTGTCGGGGTCTACCGTGTAGGTCCACTCGCCATCGACCAGCTCGAAGGTACCGTAGTTGCCTTCAATAGAGGTGTTACCAATGGTGGCTGTTTCGCCTGAATCCGGGTCGGTGACCGTGATGGAGCCGGTTGTTGAGGTGTCCTGATCGGTCACCTGTCCGGTGGTGTCGCCGGTGACCACAGCGGCATCATTGGTGCCGGTCACTGTAACCACAATCTCGTGGGTTGAACCGTCAGAAGCGGTGAGGGTAAAGGTGTCATTCGCCTCTTCACCTTCAGGCAGGGCCTGCGCTTTGTCGGGGTCTACCGTGTAGGTCCACTCGCCATCGACCAGCTCAAAGGTACCGTAGTTACCTTCAATGGAGGTGTTACCGATGGTGGCTGTTTCGCCTGAATCCGGGTCGGTGACCGTGATAGTCCCGGTTGTTGAGGTGTCCTGATCGGTGACCTGTCCGGTGGTGTCGCCGGTGACCACAGCCGCATCATTGGTGCCGGTCACTGTGACCACAATCTCGTGGGTTGAACCGTCAGAAGCGGTGAGGGTAAAGGTGTCATTCGCCTCTTCACCTTCAGGCAGGGCCTGCGCTTTGTCGGGGTCTACCGTGTAGGTCCACTCGCCATCGACCAGCTCAAAGGTACCGTAGTTACCTTCAATAGAGGTGTTACCGATGGTGGCCGTTTCGCCTGAATCCGGGTCGGTGACCGTGATAGTCCCAGTTGTTGAGGTGTCCTGATCGGTGACCTGTCCGGTGGTATCGCCGGTGACCACAGCCGCATCATTGGTGCCGGTCACTGTGACCACAATCTCGTGGGTTGAACCGTCAGAAGCGGTGAGGGTAAAGGTGTCATTCGCCTCTTCACCTTCAGGCAGGGCCTGCGCTTTGTCGGGGTCTACCGTGTAGGTCCACTCGCCATCGACCAGCTCGAAGGTACCGTAGTTGCCTTCAATGGAGGTGTTACCGATGGTGGCCGTTTCGCCTGAATCCGGGTCGGTGACCGTGATAGTCCCGGTTGTTGAGGTGTCCTGGTCGGTGACCTGTCCGGTGGTATCGCCGGTGACCACAGCCGCATCATTGGTGCCGGTCACTGTGACCACAATCTCGTGAGTTGAACCGTCAGAAGCGGTGAGGGTAAAGGTGTCGGTCGCCTCTTCACCTTCAGGCAGGGCTTGGGCTTTGTCGGGGTCTACCGTGTAGGTCCACTCGCCATCGACCAGCTCGAAGGTACCGTAGTTGCCTTCAATAGAGGTGTTACCAATGGTGGCCGTTTCGCCTGAATCCGGGTCGGTGACCGTGATAGTCCCGGTTGTTGAGGTGTCCTGATCGGTCACCTGTCCGGTGGTGTCGCCGGTGACCACAGCGGCATCATTGGTGCCGGTCACTGTAACCACAATCTCGTGGGTTGAACCGTCAGAAGCGGTGAGGGTAAAGGTGTCATTCGCCTCTTCACCTTCAGGCAGGGCTTGGGCTTTGTCGGGGTCTACCGTGTAGGTCCACTCGCCATCGACCAGCTCGAAGGTACCGTAGTTACCTTCAATGGTGGTGTTACCGATGGTGGCCGTTTCGCCTGAATCCGGGTCGGTGACCGTGATAGTCCCGGTTGTTGAGGTGTCCTGGTCGGTGACCTGTCCGGTGGTATCGCCGGTGACCACAGCCGCATCATTGGTGCCGGTCACTGTGACCACAATCTCGTGAGTTGAACCGTCAGAAGCGGTGAGGGTAAAGGTGTCGGTCGCCTCTTCACCTTCAGGCAGGGCTTGGGCTTTGTCGGGGTCTACCGTGTAGGTCCACTCGCCATCGACCAGCTCGAAGGTACCGTAGTTGCCTTCAATAGAGGTGTTACCAATGGTGGCCGTTTCGCCTGAATCCGGGTCGGTGACCGTGATAGTCCCGGTTGTTGAGGTGTCCTGATCGGTCACCTGTCCGGTGGTGTCGCCGGTGACCACAGCGGCATCATTGGTGCCGGTCACTGTAACCACAATCTCGTGGGTTGAACCGTCAGAAGCGGTGAGGGTAAAGGTGTCATTCGCCTCTTCACCTTCAGGCAGGGCTTGGGCTTTGTCGGGGTCTACCGTGTAGGTCCACTCGCCATCGACCAGCTCGAAGGTACCGTAGTTACCTTCAATGGTGGTGTTATCTATAGATGCCTGACCACCATCTGGGTCAGTAATATTAATGGATCCAGACGTAGATGTGTCCTGGTCGGTAATGGATGCTGTCATATCACCTGTGATGACAGCTGCATCGTCGGTACCCGTCACTTCGATAGTGATCGTCTGTTGAGTATTGTCTGATGCGGTCAGAGTGAAGGTTTCAGTCGCGACATCGTCTGCACCCAGTGCTTCAGCTTTGGATGGATCGACAGTGTAAGTCCAGTTACCGTCGACCAGTTCAAACGTACCGTATTGTCCTTCAATGGTGGTGTTGGCGAATTCTGGCGTGTCGTTGGTATCGGCATCAGAGATGCTGATTTGACCTGTAGCAGTGACAGCATCACTGACATCCAGATAATTGATACTGCTGACTTCGTTGTATGAACCATCAACCAGCGTCAAGTCTGTGCCTGGAACGATATCCGGGCCATCGATTTGAACCAACATAGTCGTAGGTTCGCCGGTGCCGCCGAAGTATTCTCCAGCTTCGGTAGCTGAAACCGTCAGCACAGCCATTGTGAAGACATTGCCATACGCATCGGTATATTGAACCGTTGCGTTGACCGAAACTGGATATGACTCTCCATTCAGTTCAATAGACTGGGAGCCGTCGTTGTTCAGCCTACCATCGCTGTCAGTGATGTTGGCGCTGAATCCAGTGGAGCTGAAATTTAGATCGCCCGGCTGGCTGTCTGCATTGAAATCTTCGGTGTCGCCATCTACATCTTCACCGAGTAAGAACAGGTTAGTGACTTCCACCACAGAGCCTGTTTCTGTAGAAACAGAACCGGTGAAGTCACCGGAAACAACAGCGGCATCGGCAGTGCCTTCGATAGTAATAACGATTTGGTGTTCGTTGTTTTCGCTGTCGGTCAGGGTGATGGTGTCAGTTGCCGTTTGACCGGCATTCAATCCTTGGGCAACAGACGGATCTAGGGTGTATGTCCATTCTCCATCAACCAGTGAGAAGGAGCCGTATTGACCGTCAACATCAGTGTTGGCAATCACTGGCGTGTCACCACTGTCTGCGTCTACCACTTCTATAGAGCCGGTTGCGGTGATGTCTGTGCCTTCCACTAGGTTTGCGGAGGTATCTCCCGTCAGTTCTGCCGCGTTATCTGTGCCCGTTACATTGATGTATAGTTCATGGGTACCACCCATGGAGTCGGTAATTGTGATGGTATCGGTAACGGTGACACCTTCGTCTAAACTGGCTGCCAATTCAGGATCCAGCGTATAGGTCCAGTTTCCATCAACCATGGTGAAGGAGCCATATTGCCCCTGCTGGTTGGTGTCTGGTAGCGTGGGGTTATCACTACTGTCTGGGTCACTGACGGTTAGCGAACCAGTGGCTGCCAGCGAGCCAGTTTCATCGGTGACACCGCCTGTCGTGTCACCATCAAGGACTGCAGAATCCTCACTACCGGTAATGGTGATGACAATGTCATGCACTGTGCCATCAGAAGCCGTGATGCTAATGCTGTCTGTGGTCGTTTCACCTTGATCCAGGTATTGGGCAAGATCCGGGTCCAGCGTATACGTCCACTCACCATCGACCAATGTCAAGGAGCCGTATTGGCCTGCCGTTGTGCCGTTTGGTAGGGTAGGGTTTTCGCCTGTATCCACATCAACCAAATCGACTGAACCAGAGGCGGTCAGCGCTGCGCTGCCTTCAGTGATGGTACCTGTGGTATTGCCTGTCAGCACAGGCTCCTGATCGGTGCCTGTAATAGTGATGGTGATTTCGTGCTTCGAACCGTCAGAAGCTTCAACAGTGACGACGTCAATGGTGGTTTCACCGTCTGGCAATGCTGCGACAGAATCAGGATCCAACGTGTAGGTCCATTCGCCATCGACCAGCGTCAGCGAACCATACTGGCCGTCAACTTCGGCATCTGGCAGGGTTGGCGAGTTGTCTGAATCCGGATCGATGACGCTGATAAAGCCTGATGTGGTTGGTGAACCGTTGTCACTGATTGAACCAACGGTATTGCCCGTCAGGACGGGCTCATCGTCTGTACCTGTGACTGTGATGACAATCTTCTGTTCGGTGCCATCACTGGCGGTCAACGTGATGACGTCAGTGTCAGTTTCACCTGCATTTAGCGTTGAAGCAGCTTCTTTGTCCAGCGTGTAGGTCCACTCTCCTTCGACCATTTCCAATACGCCGAAGTCACCTTCTATGCGTGTATCTTCGAACGTTGGTGTGTCGTCGGCATCAACATCGCTAATCGATAGTGAACCTGAGATGGTTTGTACTTCGCCGCTGGTTGTGTCCGTCAACGCACCAGCTGTTTGACCGCTTACAACAGGAAGATCATCGGTACCCTGAATCGTGATATCGATAGTGAGCGGCGTGCCATCCAGAGAGTAAACTGTGATTGACTCAGGCAAGGTATCACCTGCGTCTAATGCATCAAAGGTTGCGGTGTTTTCCGATGCAGAGGTATAGGTCCAGTTACCTGCTTTATCTATGGTGATTTCACCATAGGTGCCGGTATAAGTACCTTCCTGGAAGAAATACTCGCCATAATCGGCGTCTGAGACTTTTGCTCGGCCACTGGTAGAAATTTGGCCGTCTGCCTCATCGACGGTGGCGCTGGTTTTGCCACTAAAGACTGCCGCATCATTAGTTCCATCGATGGTGATGGTAATGGTTTGTACGGTACCATCTTCTGCGCGCACCGAAAGGGTGTCCGTGAGCTGGTCGCCTTCGCCTAAGCGGTTGATTGCACCTTTCTCATCAGTGGTGGAGTAAGTCCAGCTACCATTCGCATCAATAGTGACTTCACCCCAACGACCTTCAACAGTCTGAGGCATGAATGCATTATCGTTACCGTCCACATCGGTTGACGTCAGTTGTCCAGACGTGCTCATGGTGCCATCGGATTCGACAATGGTACCGACGATATCACCCGCGATTGCAGCCGGATCGTTGGTCCCGACTATCGTTACCATAATCTCGGTTTCTGTACCGTCCAGAGATCGGACAGTGATAGTGTCGATGAGCTGTTCGCCTTCTTTAAGCGCATCAAATTCAGCGGTATTGGAAGGATCTGATGTGTAGGTCCAGTTACCTGCTCGGTCGATAGTGACGTCGCCATACTCACCGTTGAAAGTGCCTTCCTGGAAAAAATCCTCGCCGTAGTCTGCATCAGACACGTTAATACTGCCACTGGTGGTGATTTGGCTATCGGTTTCGTTGACGCTGACACTGCTCATGCCGCTGAAGACAGCAGTATCATTTGTTCCGTTAATCGTAATTGTGACGGTTTGTTCTGTACCATCTTCAGACTTTACAGTGATGGTATCTGTCAGTTGATCGCCTTCGCCAAGGCGGTTAATCGCACCCTTGTCGTCGTCGGAGCTATACGTCCATTTACCGTCTTCATTAATCGTCAGTTCACCCCAGCGCCCTTCAATGGTTTGCGGAGTAAAGGTGTTCTCGCCATCAGCATCAGCCGCGGTTAACTGTCCTGATGTCGTCATGGTGCCGTCGGCTTCGACCACAGTACCGACAATGTCACCAGCGATTTCTGCAGGGTCATTTGTACCAATAATAGTGACTTTGATTTCTGTTTCTGTGCCGTCCTGCGAACGGACTGTGATGGTATCAACGCGCTGTTCGCCCTCTTTTAGCGAATCCAATGCCGCGTTTTGTGCCGGATCAGAGGTGTAGGTCCAATTACCTGCACGGTCCATGGTGACGGAGCCGAGTTCTCCCACGTAGGTTCCGGCTTCCATGTAGTATTGGCCGTTGTCAGGGTCAACCACATTGATGGTGCCTGACACGCTGATCACACCGTTGCTTTCGTAAACATCACGTTCAGCAATCGCGGAGAAAACGGGGAGGTCATTGACGCCTTCGATGGTAAGAACGATTTGTTGTTCTGTGCCATCTTCTGAGCGAACGGTAACCACTTCTGTCAGTGTTTCACCTTCTGGTAAACGCTGAATCGCGCCCGTTGGGTCTGTGGTGGTATAGGTCCAGTTGCCGTTTTCATCAACAGTCACTTCACCGCGAAGCGTAGTGATGGTTTCAGCAATAAATTTGTTGTCTGTACCGTCGACATCAGCAGCGTTCAAGGTTCCCGTTGCGGTCATGGTGCCGCTATTATCAACAATAGTAGCGGTGATATCACCGGAAATCTGAGCCGGGTCATTAGTGCCCTGAATGTTCAGTGTGATTTCGTGGGTGCTGCCGTCAGAAGCCGTAATTGTAATCACGTCAGTGGCTTTTTCACCCTCGCCAAGCGGCGCAACTAACTCTTTATCGACGGTGTAAACCCAAGCGCCGTTTTCGACGACCAAAGTGCCGTATTCGCCTTTGTAGGTGCCGTTATCCAGCGTGGTTTGATTGTTGGAATCTGGGTCTACAACATTCAGGGTTCCTGAGGCTGAAGCAGGGACTGTCCCGTTGCCGTCCGTTACCGTTGCAGTGGTATCACCTTCAACCGTAGCGTCATCATCTGTGCGGGTGATGGGGAGTGTTACCGTTTCTTCAACCGTCGTTTTTCCGTCGGAGACACTGACGGTGACACTGATTTCTGCAAGATTCAGAGTATCGTCGTCAATGGCGGCTGCGCCTGCTTCCGTTAACACAACCTTGCCATCTTCAACAGCAAAATAGCCGTCAGGGTCATTAGTGATAGTAATAGTCAGTGCATCGCCGTCGCCATCAGTGGCATCAATAGATGCAATCACACTGCCCTCAGAGACATTGTCATCTTCAGTGAGCTCAACAGGTGTGATGGTGATTTCTGGAATATCCTCAACCTCTGCGACGCTCACGCTTACGTTGCCAGTCACCGTTGACTGACCGTCAGTGATTTCGACAGTGAAAATGACGGTGCCGCTGTAGTTTGGTGGCGGCGTCAGCGTGAAGGACCCATCGCTGTTCTCTGTTATGGTTGCACCTTCAACATTTGATTGGATGCTCGAAACTTGAGTGTTGGCAGGGTCTCCACCACTAATCGCCCCAAGAATATCAGCGCGGCTGAGAACAATTTCGCCATCCTCCTGAGAGGAGATGCTTAGGCCGTTGAACGTCGGTGTTACGTAATCATTACCGTCACTGGAATCACTGTTTCCACCGTCCGTGCCTTCTTCGGTATTTGAAAGCAGTGCGGCAAAGCGAGTGTTGATAAGGGTATCAGCTTGCACCTTTGACAGCCCTGATGAAAAGAGCCCTGTGCTGTCAAAGGTGGAAATATTGCTTATTCCGCCTGTAGAGGAGCTGTATTCAATGACCGACGCTGCTGTGAGTGCCGAGCCGCTGGCTTCTTCACCTGCCGCTGTCTCAGTACCTTCTTTTTGAGTTGGGTCATCGCCTTCTTCAATAGCCGCGATGATTTCAGCGACGTCTGAGGGTAGATCAAGACTTTCGAGTCCTTCCTCTCCTGCGAGCAGCGCCTCATCAAGCACATCAACCTGTTCTCCATCTTCTGTTACCAGCCAAGCATTTTTCCCGTTTGGTACAGACAATACATCGCCTGTTTGCACCACAGTATTTGCTTCAGCAGGAACCATTTCTCCGTCTGGTTTCACTACAAATGCTTGTCCAACGACTTGACTGAGAACCAAGTTGATAGCCATAACCTTCTCCCAAGATATAACGACTCATTTTTGTACTAAGTGTTTGCCTTTTGAGCAGAATATTAAAAGTAGTACATAACCCTTGTGGGTGATAAGAGTGGTCAAGGAAGATCCGTAAGTTTTCATTGCAATGTGTTTCATAAATGAGATTGAGTATATCTTTTCCATGCTGTTGAAAAGCGGAATGACATATTTGCCTGTTTTAGACTCAGTAAGTGCGCACATATGCAACTGAGAAGCTTATAAATAAGTCGAGGTCAGATTTGGCAGTCACATAAAAAAGCCACTAGCTTTAAAAAGCAAAGTAGTGTTTCGCCAACGAGATAAAGTGAGAGGTTAATGCCGCCTGATGCGGCGTTTCTCGCTGGAAAAGGCCGACAGAAACAGGCCATTAATTACATGGATTGGCGATCTCAGCCCAAGACGAACGCGTCGGAAAAAGTCTGAAAGGAAGGCCTAATGACAGGTTTGGTGAAGAATGAGCCGCTGATTGTGCTCGCAGACGAAGATCTCTCCCATATTGATTTCTATCAGCAGGTTTTGAGTGAAAGTGGTTACTGGCTCCGCTGCGTGGCTACCCCTGCAAAGTTGATGACGATTCTCCAGCAACATCCGGTCAATATTCTCGTACTCAACATGGATTTTCCATTCGAAGATGGCGGTTCATTTGCCGAGCAAGTGGCCAGGATCCAGCAGCTTCCGACCTGCCGTGATACGCGAATTGTGATGACCACTACTCAGTTCTCATCCGATCAAAAACAGCAGGCTTATCTCAGTGGTGGTGCCGATTACGTGGTCTATCCCATTGCACCTGCAGAGTTGTTTCTGAAAATGTCGACGCATCTGACGGCGGGTGCCAGGAAGAATGTCTCCAGTGCATTGAGCCGCAGCTTTAATGTACTGTCGGAATCCAACATGGCGTTATACCCCATGATGGCAACAGCACTAAGTTGCGCTCAAATGCTGAATCAGACCTCGCTCAGCAATAAACAGGCGCTTTATCTTGAGAGCCTGAGTCGCTCACTGAAACGAACGGGGGTGATTTGCGATAATCTCCGTGATTTCCAAGAGCTCTCATCTCACTTCCTGACTCTCGAAAATACGCCCTTTGATCTCGACCAATTGTTAGAAAGCCTGCGCGAATATCTTCTCAGCGAAGCGGAAAGCCGTGAAGTTGAACTCTTATTTAACGTGCCGCTGGATGTGCCCCGTTCATTGGTCGGTGACCCAGACAGGCTGCGCCGTGTGTTGTTGAACATTATTGATGAGGCGATGGTTGTGGGGGAAGGTAGTCCTTTAATCCTCACTATTAGATCAGGCCAGCTCAATGATCACAGCGCTGTGCTCGAATTCGCCATCAATCAGAAAGTGACAGCCCACGAAGAGATGTTCGATGACTTGGAAGAATTAACAGAACGCCTGGTGATGTCCAAATCTGAAGTCGATGAATCCATTAACTTACTGATTGCTTCTTACCTGATTGAGCAAATGGGTGGTCAGGTGCATTACGACATGGATGACGGTGAGCCCGGTGTCTATTTCAATATGGAGTTACAGCTGTCGAAAGCGACATCGGACAAAAGCTTTTCAGTACCCGTTGATCTGCGCGAACTGCGAGTATTAGTTGTAGATGACAACCCTTCTTCGATCGCGGTTCATCAGGCGATTGTGGAATCACTCGGTTTTGAGGTGGACTCAGCCAATGATGTCGACAGTGCTTTTACTGCCATTGTGGAAGGACATTTGGACCTAGAATTGGAGCCTTATGACCTAGTGCTTCTCGATTGGCACATGCCAGGGAAGAAAGGATTCCACCTGTTAGAGAAAATCAAAGACGACCTCGACCCTGATAAGCATCCATTGGTTATAGTGGTCAGTGCTTACGACAAGAAGATGATCGACAAAGAGCGTGGTAAAGGGAAAATTGACGGTTACCTTCACAAACCGATTTCAGCCTCGGTCATGTTTGACACCATCATGGAAGTGATGGGTCAGAACCTTCCTAAAACTCACCGCCGTGTGATTAGCGCGAAACAGCACGGGTCGGCCGTGACAGTGAACGGTGGGGGGCGTCGAATCCTAGTCGTCGATGACATGCCTATCAACCAGCAGATCGCCCGAGAAGTGTTGATCAGTAATGATTTTCAGGTAGAGCTGGCTGCTTCTGGTCGTGAAGCGGTTGTCAAAGTCTGTCCGGCACCGGAACTCTATGACGCCATTTTGATGGATCTCGAAATGCCGGAAATGAACGGGCTGGAAGCCACCCGGATCATCCGAGAAACCTCAGACAAAGAAAGCTTACCGATTTTTGCTGTGACTGCTCATACCATGGAGCGCGATCGCCAGCGCTGTTCCGAAGCAGGCATGAATGACCACATCCCTAAACCTTTGGACGCTGACAACCTGTTGCAAAAACTGGCGGGATATCTCGGCCTCGCCGTAACTTCTGTGACACAAGAAGAACAAGATGCTGAAAGCCACAGTGCAGACTACGAATATGTCGATGTAGAAGATGGAATCAAGCGCGTGATGGGTAATGAGGCACTTTACTTCAAACTTCTCAGTGACTTTGTGCATCAAGTGCGAGCGCAGGAAAATCAGATTTACCATCAGATTGACGCGGGACAGCTGATCGAAGCCTCGGAAAATGCACACACCATCGCGGGTAGTGCTGGCAACTTATCTATCGTTGGCCTTCGCCGCTCTGCGAAGCAGCTACAAAACGCTTTGATGGCGTTGGAAGACCACCAACCACCACTTAACCACTTCAAGCGTGATATGGATAATGCCATCAAAGAGATCGGAGAAATCTTGTTGAAGCGCAATCAAACCCCGGTATCCAGTGAGTTGCTGCAAGAGGGAAGTATTGGTAGTGAAACAACTAAGAACAATGCATCAACTGTGGAACAGGCAAAATTGGCGCGGTTGAAAGCATTCAGGGACCAAATGTTGTCACAGGATTTGATTGCGATAGATACCTATTATCAACTTCTGGTCGATTACTGCGACTTGGCACCTAAGCTCAAACCTGTCGGCGACAAGCTGATTGAACTTGATTACGCCAAAGCGATTGCGGCTTTCAATATCTACGTGAAAGAGAGCAAGCTGGATATCTCGTTGGCTGTTGAAAAGGGAGCTTCGCATGCACGCTAATCATACTGCTCCGGACAAAGACACTGTCCTTCTTATCGACTCGTCGCCGAACAGCATCCGCATTCTCAATGCTATTTTGGGCGAAGAATATCGGGTGATTTTTTCCACCTCGGGGGCGACAGCTAAGGTTCTTGCCAAATCTGAATCGCCAAAGCTCATCCTTATGGATGTCGAGTTGCCTGATATTGATGGTTTTGCACTTTGTCAGCACTTCAAAACTGAGCCTGAAACCAAAGATATTCCCGTTATTCTGATCACTGAACACTCTGAGGATGAAGGGCGTGAAATGGGGTTGAAGATTGGTTGCGCGGATTACATATCCAAGCCGGTCTCCCCGGCAGAAGTGAAGCTACGTATCTACAACCAGTTACGAATCCGCCGCAACGAAGAGCTGATCATGCAGCGCGCGCTCTATGATTCGCTGACAGGTCTTGCAAACCGAAACCTGACGATGGATAGACTACGTTACGCGATCGCTCATGATTTGCGTCGTGGGCTGATGACAGGCGTGATGCTGGTCGATATTGATAATTTCAAAATCATCAACGATACCTTGAGCCATGATGTGGGCGATCAGGTGTTGATCGAGCTTTCCCGCCGCATCGTTAAAGTCGTGAGGGAAATAGACACAGTCGGGCGTGTCAGTGGTGATGAGTTCCTCATTGTATTGCCTGGATTGCAGCAGACTGAAAACGCCTGTCAGATAGCCAGTAAACTTCGCAAAGCCATCAATAAACCGGTAGAAATCGCCGGCGGTGGCGAAGTGCATGTCACGGCCAGTATTGGTGTGTCACTCTGCCCGCTGGATTCAGATGACTTCAAACGTCTCTTTGGTTACGCGGATGTGGCGAAGCATCAAGCAAAAGAGGGCGGGAAAGACAGTTATCGCCTCTTTACCAGTGAGATGAATGACAGCGTTCAACGTCGTCTGCGTCTCGAATACCACTTGGTTTGGGCACTGTCGCGTGGCGAGTTTTCGGTGGTCTATCAGCCTCTTTATGACCTGAAAACGAACCGTATTTCCGGTGCGGAAGCTTTGCTCCGCTGGAATAACGACGAACTGGGTGCTGTGCCACCGTCAGAGTTTATTCCTATCGCGGAGCAGTCGAACCTTATTTATGAGATCGGAAAGTTCGTGCTCGATACCGCCATGAATGATTTTTCTGAGCTCAAGAATCGCGAGGGCGATTTGCTGCATCTGGCAGTGAATATTTCGCCGCAGCAAGTGCGACAGTCGCACTTCGTGGAAGACTTCATGGCCACCTTAGAGAAACAAGGCTTCGCACCGAATCGGCTTGAGCTGGAGGTGACTGAAGGCTTGCTCCTCAGTAACCAGCCCAATGTGAAAGAGATGCTGCATAAGTTGCATGACTTGGGGACCGAGCTTTCGATGGATGATTTTGGTACGGGCTATTCATCCCTTAGTTATTTACTGCAATTCCCGTTTGATGCTCTCAAAATCGACCGTGAATTTGTTGACGGGATTACGGATGTAGAGCTTAACGAAGCGCTTGCCACTGCGGTTATCTCTATGGCACAAGGCCTGAAAATCAAAACCGTTGCTGAAGGGGTAGAAACGGAGGAGCAATTGGAAATGCTCAAGTCGAAAGGGTGCGACTTAGCGCAGGGTTATTACCTGAGTCGACCACTAGATATCGACGGACTGAAAACTCTTCTCGGTGAAATGGGCGGTGAATCCTTAAAGGATGGAAAGAACACGAAAAAAGCCAAAACTACCTAGCATTACAAATAAGGGAGCTTCGGCTCCCTTTTTCGTTTATGGCCTACTCTAGCCAGCCTGCCAGCGTTTGAACAGGATCGCCACCGCCCTGTGGTGTCAGCCAAACCGCAATAGCAGAAGGGTTAGCCGCTGTGTTGCCGTCGAGCGCAAACTGCCAGTTATGCTGGCCAGTTTTTGTATCGAAATCCACTACTACAAAATCGTGCTCTAGGGTTCTTCCGCGGTTTTCACCGCGTTTAACTTGAGTGGTAATATCCATCGCCAGCAAAGCATACTGCGCTTGTAAGCGCTCATTGCCTTCGAAGTTAATCCTCAACGTATTGCCATTGATAGAGGCTTTTAGCTTTGGCGCTTTTGGACCATGCGCATAAGGAACAGGTTGTCTGGCGAAAAATCCACGCCATTCCTGATCATTGATAAACCAGCCTGGGGTATACACGCCACTGGCACGGCTTTGAGAAACCTTCTGACGCTGTCTCTGACTGAACTCCGGTTGAGCATATTTGTCTGTCCAACCAATGTAGTTCCAGTAGTCCACATGAAAAGCCATAGGGATAACTGTTGTCCAGAGCCCTTCTTTTCCTTTGAGCTTATTGAGTGCTGCTTCGGCGGGAGGACAACTACTACAACCTTCGGAGGTGTAAAGCTCTACGATGGTCGCTGGTGAGCCGTTGCTTTCCCAGCTCTGTGCAGAGAGTGTCGCAGGTGCCAATGCAGCGGCAACGAGAGTAAAAGAAAACAAGGTGCGCATATTGGAACCCTTCAATAGCTTGTAAAGACAAAGACCCGAGTTGGTATGAATCTCTTTCAAATCGTGAAACTGAATCTTGATGAGTCAGTGTGAGATAATGGCCTTGTTTAAATTAACGCTGAGGTGGAATAGGGTGGACATGCTTCGCCAAGCTTTTATCCACATAGCGTCCAATATCGACTGAGGCCGAGTATGAACACTTCTTCTGAATCTTATGTGGTTGTCATGACTACCTTCGCTGATAACAATATCGGCAAACGTATTATCGAATCCTTGCTTGAAAAGAAACTGGCCGCTTGTGTTCAGGTGTTACCTATTCAGAGTTACTACCATTGGCAGGGGAAGATAGCATCGGATATAGAAAAGCAGGTGATGATTAAAACGAAAAAATCACTCTACAAAGACGTTGAAGCTGAAATCTGTCGTCTGCATGATTATGACGTGCCGGAAGTGATCCAATTACCCATCGAAACTGGGCTGGGTGCGTATCTGGGATGGATTTCGGAAAGCTGCGACCAGAACGGGCAAAACTAAAATGCCTCTAGAATGGCAATAGAGGCATTGGATAATGAAGCGATACTTGTTTAGAACTGAATTTTGTAGCCTACGATCAGGCTAATATTCTTTTCGTTATCATCGCGGCCTACTCCTTGGTCGGGGGAGCCCTTTATCTTGCCTTGGGTATAGCGCAGACCTAACATGAGATCTGAAAAGTTGCCATCTACACCCGAGCCCCAACGGAAACCGTCGCCTGTAGAATCATCGGTTCCTCTGTAGATTCTCAGCGAGGAATAGCCGACAAGACCATAGACATCAATGGAGCTTTCCGAGCCAATATAAAAGCGCTTACCAACGGGTATGTTTGCGGAGTATGAGTAATCTTCCTTATAGCCGTATGTTTCTTCAAAGTCATCGTTTTTCAGCAGTGCGAATTCCAATTCACCACCAATAAAGAAAGCATTATCAGCAATATTCTTCGCACCAACATGAATGGCATATTTTTGACCCGTCTCATCAGCGAATTCATGTGCACCAATGCTCCCTGCGATATAAAGGTCTTGCCCACCTGCATGCGCAGCGCCGGATACCAATGCTGAAAACAGTAATGCGGTTCCCCATTTCATTTTTAATTCCTTTTCCTAGCCAGTATGAAGATGTATACCCAAACAACCTGAAGATGCTCGCATTCAGAGGTCATCAATGCGTTCAATTCGAGGCAAATTTCACGAGGAATAGTCATTCTATTTCCGTGGGATTTAACGAAGAAGTGGGCGCATTGAGGCCCTCCCTTCGGGCGAGTTGACTGACGCCGTGCTCTTTGTTGTTTCTTTTTGATGGAGGTGCCTACACCGGCAAAGGAACGCCGCGATCACAACGCCAGTCAATCTCGCTGAATCCTAAATCTTAAGGTCGTGTGGGTATATTTCTTTGCCAAAATACAGGAGAGGAAAATATGGAAGTTGTATCTTATTTAATAAAGTAAAGGGTTGGCTTGTTTTTATATTAACTTAAATGCATTTCGCTGCCATGCAAAAGGTAAGGCTTGTATTAAATAATATTCAAACCTTGCCTGATTATTTGACGAGAACTATTTTTTTAGTTCGATTTGATGTGTTTCTGACCAATTTCTCAGGTCCTCAAGAATTTGCAGTGCAGATTGTCCAAATTCAGTAAGTTCATAACTGACCGCGATTGGGCGGTCGCTGATCACTGTACGTAATACCATGCCTTCGTTTTCCAGCTCTTTCAAACGCTGGTCGATCATCTTTTTACTGGCACCGCCCAATTGACGGGCGAGATCATTAAAACGGACTGGGCCATCTTTTAAATGATAAATGATTGAGCCTTTCCACTTGCCGCCAATCAGGCGCATCGCGCGTTCAATCGCACAGGGCTCTGTGCAAACATTCGTCACGGATTTCCGGCCACGACTGTCAGTTGTTATTTTCGCTACCAACTTAGAATGCCTCGCTCTCAATACTAGGTTACAAAAAGTAAACTGGTTGAAAAGAAGGTTAAGGTTACCATAATTAACCACACAATACATTCTATACCCAAACAACCTGAAGATGCCGGATTCAGCGAGTTTGACTGGTGTTGTGATCGCGGCGTCCCTTTGTAGGTGTAGTCACCTACTCACCTACATCAAAAAGGGACAACAAAGAGCACGACGTCAGTCAACTCGCCCGAAGGGAGGCCCTCAATACGCCCACTTCATCGTTAAATTCCACGGAAATAGAACGACTATTCCTCGCGAAATTTGCCTTGAATTGAACGCATTGAAGGCCTCTGAATGCGAGCATCTTCAGGTAGTTTGGGTATATACCCTTGCAGACTGATATGGCGATTTTTGCAGCGGGTAAAAAGGGAGTTTGCCGTGACCGATAAAATCAAAATCGACATTGTTTCTGACGTTGTATGCCCGTGGTGCATCATCGGCTACAAACGCTTGGAGAGGGCTATCGATGAGCTGGGCATGCAGGATGCTATCGAGCTAGAGTGGCAACCGTTCCAACTCAACCCGCATGTTGGTTTTAAAGGTGAAAACCTGCGAGAGCATTTGATGGGCAAATACGGCATTAGTCGGGAAGACAGTGATCGTAATCGTCAGAACCTTACGAATCTGGGGCAAGAACTTGGCTTTCAGTTTTCATTTTTCGATGAGATGAAAACTCTGAATACCCGCGACGCCCACATTCTTTTGGAGTATGCAAAAGAGCAGGGAAAGCAAACGACTCTGAAGCTACGTTTGTTTGATGCCTATTTTTCTGAGAAGCAAGACATTTCGAACCGAGATACTTTGGCGAAGCTATTGGAAGAGATCGGTTTGAGTGCCGAGGATGGCTTGACGAAGCTAGAAGATGCCAAAGCAGCTAAAAGCTTCGACGACGCTCAGAATTACTGGCGTGATCTTGGTGTTTCCTCCGTTCCAACGATCGTTTTCAACCGCGAAAGTGCAGTAACAGGTGCTCAGCCTGTCGACGTGCTAAAGCAGATATTGAAAGAATTGAATTCTTAATATTGAGAAAGTCGACATATGGAACGTTCATTAGAATGCTCTTAATTTTAATGTTACACGGATGTGATTATGAGTTTGTCGGACCATCCTCTTTGGCGTAAGCCTCAACACCATTTAGATAGCGGCCATGCCGGTGATCATGTTCATTGGCTAGAGCTTTTCTATGATCTGGTGCATGTGGTTTCAATCTTCGTACTGGGCAATTACCTGAGCCATCACCTGAGCGTTGAGGGATTTGCTATCTTCGCCATGCTATTTGTTGTGGTGTGGTTTGCCTGGTTTGATCTGAGCTTATTTAACTCGCTGTACGTGAGTACAGATATACGTCACCGATTGGTGATGGCAGCACAGATCCTAACGGTGATGTTGATGACTTCGTCTATCCATTCGATTGACCACGGCGGTTGGGCGTTTTTTGCCGTCGGATACGCTATGAACCGCTTTATCATTGCATATCTCTATCGCCGTGCAAGGAAAGTGGGGGATTCTGACTCAGCACTGCCTTGCGAAATGTCCCGTAACTATTGGATTGCCTCCGCTATCTTTGTGGTGAGTGCTTTTCTTCCTAAGCCTTATGGTTACATTTTGTTTGGTATAGGCATGGTCGTGATGTGGTCGCTGTTTGTCATGCCAAAGATTGGCACCATCCACCATGAACGTCTGGTGCCAAGGCTTGGCCATATGGCTGAACGTTTCGCCTTATTGGTGTTGATTGTGGTGGGAGAGGGTTTCTTCAAACTGATCATTACGCTATCAGAGTATGGCGTATCCAAAGTTTCGCCAGATGTGTTCGTTAATTACGTCATTGGTGGGTTCTCATTGCTTGTGATGTGTTGGGTCTACTTCGACTTTGCCGGGAATGGAAAACCAAGAAATACTGACGCTAAGACCATGATTCAATGGACGCTTTCCCATCTTTTGTTGATGTTGTCTGCGGTTTGTGTGGGCGTTGCTTTGTCTGCCGAAGTGAAAGTGGGCTTCTGGGATCACTACCCGTTCAAGTATGCAGTCATTGGCTGTCTTGGTCTGGCTGGTTATCTCTATGCATTGCTGCTTATCCAAAACGTGATTGAAGAGCGAACCGCTCACCGATTCGCAACAGCAAAAGTACGTATGGTGGGCATTGCGCTGTCGTTTGTAGCTCTGGCAATTGTGGCATTTGTCCCTGCGCTTGTTGGTAACTTTGTGTGGGGAGCGGCGCTCATTTCTCAGGCGGTGATCCCGATGAGAAATGCTTACCTTGCAATCTCAGCCGCTGAATCAGAAGCAAACCTTGAAGATGCCGGTTAATGCAGGCGATCGATAAAAAACTACCGGACGCCATCACCCCATTTCAGATTGCGGTGCTGGTGCTTTCAGTTTTTGTTGTGCTTTCGCTGATGGTGGAAATCCTGTTTCCACTTACTGCTGAGACACGTCAAATTTTGTTGTATGTGGACACCCTGATTTGTGGTGTGTTCTTTATAGATTTTGTGCAGCAGTTCCGTGCAGCAGAGTCAAAGCTCCAATATATGAAGTGGGGCTGGCTAGATTTGATTTCCTGCATTCCTTTGATGGACGTGAACCAATTCGCCCGCATTCTGCGCGTTGTGAGACTTGTTCGGGCAATAAAATCGATATCGATGATCACCCATACCATCAGTGAAAATAAGGCTTCTTCGTCACTGCATTTTCTTGTGACAGTCTCGCTGATCATGATGGTATTCGGTTCTGTCTATGTACTGTCGCTTGAGCGTGGTATGCCAGGGGCTAATATTCAGACGGCGGCGGATGCATTTTGGTGGACGTTTATTACGATCACGACAGTTGGGTATGGTGATTTTTATCCTGTGACGTTTGAAGGCCGTATTGTCGCCATCATGCTCATCACTATGGGAGTGGGGATGTTTGGCAGCTTTACTGCGGTGTTTGCTTCTTGGTTAATTGCTGAACCGAAAGATACCAAATCTGTCGCATTGGAAGTCGAAGTGCAATCACTGCGAAAGGAAATTCAGGAACTAAAAGCGCTGCTAAAAGACAACAAAGGCGTCTAACCAGGCGCCTTTATTTTCCTTGTAAACAGCTCTTCTTTCTTATCGTTGGGTCAGGGCCAACTTGATACCCAGCCCGACAAATAATGTTCCCGTTACCCGGTTAAACCAGCGGATAAATGCTAGCTTGGCCAAGGTTTGCTTCATCAACTTTGCCGCACCACCATAAAACATCAAAGAGCCAAATGAGAGCGCCATAAAGCTCAGCGTCATGATGAAAAACTGCGGTGCAATAGGCGTGTTGGTATCCAGAAACTGGGGAAAGAACGAAGCAAAAAAGACGATGGCTTTAGGGTTGGTTATTGCCAGCAGCAAACTTTCGCCAAAGTAATGGTGATAGTGCTTATTCGGTTTTTCACTCTCTTCAACCTTCGAATTGCCTATGCGACTTGAGCGAAAAATCTTGATGCCAAGGTAGACTAGATAAATGGCGCCTATCGCTTTAAAGACTGTAAAGACGAGGGAGGATGTCATTAAGAGTGCGCCAAGACCAAGCATCGACACCACAGAGAGAATGAATAAGCCGACGATATTGGCGAAGCTAGAAGTGGCGACGACAGACATTTTTCCAGTCAGACCATTGCGGATAGCCAGCAAAATGGCTGGCCCTGGACTGGTGACATAGAAAAATGAGACGAAAAGGTAAAGCAGAAAGGTCTCTAGCTGCATGAAAAGCGCTCCTCCATAAGCATTGGGAGGCCTTATAGATCTAGATAAAGCCTCAACATGTCTTTATGTTGCACCCCATTTTCCCAAATGGGCTCATCATAGTTGTCCAAAAAATGGTCTGTGACAACATCAAATACTCGAAATCCCATTCGCTGATAGAAGGTGAGCTGGTAGCCAAAGGTTCCGGTGCCCAGCTCCAATCTTTTCATGTCTTTACCGCGGACAAATTGGATCATGTACCGAAGCAGTTGCGTGCCACAGCCTTTGCCTTGAAATTCAGGAGAAACCGCTATGTTAAACAATTCTGCATGCTTGTTGCCAATGGGTTTCACAACACATGCAGCCACTACGTTATTGTCTTCAGATGTTGCAACCACACACCATGAATCAAGCAGGTAGGAAGCGATGCTGGATGCGGAAGGGTCTGCTTCTAGAAGCAATGAAGCTGGAATATGCTGGGGTGTCACTTCGCTGAAGGTCATATTAGATGGCATCTGGCAGACACCTTTTGCTGATAGTTTTCGTAAACGTCATCGAAAAAAGCATAAATTTCCTATTTGCTGAATGTGACTCAATCCTTTAATTCTTGCAACGAAAACTCAGGATAAGCCAAATGGTTCAACTGGTCTTCGCGCAACGAAATTCGACTTTATTTCCTCGTGGGCTGTAAGGTGCATGGAACAACCAAAACCCTCATAACCTTAACGACACCTGATTTCACAGCACCCGATGCCGCGCAGGTCAAGATGAGCACAGATCTTATCTTCGTCTATTGGAGAGATAGGTAGGCAGGGGTGGTCGGGTTGTTCTCAGTCTCTGTTGGAGCACCGCATCCTTGCCTTCCCAGTTGACTATGAATATCGACAATATCAATTAAGTCAATGTCTAAGCTTAACTGGGTTAATCCTGTTTCAGGAGATGTTTCTCGCTCCGAGTAACAGTCGAGAGCATCAGTATAAAATGTGATTATCGCATCGCGTTTGTCAGTTCTGAGAACCTGTTGATCTATGCCCAGAATATTAAACATGTTTTCTCCTAAATACGATGACGCGACGCTTGCCTTGAAAATTGGACGTATTGCGATAATTACAGAGAAGTAATGGGTAAACGCCGACGTCTGGCTTTAGATTTGTATCGCTCTTCTTTTAAGTACCATCCGCAAGAACCCAAGATCACTGAGACTGATGCAATAATCAGTAATTGCGACGGAAATTGCAGAAAGAAAGCCTCAACAGCAGACACAGGTTCGTAGAGAAACAATAAGGTGAGACGCGCGGTCAACAGAACAATTGAAAAGAAAAGGGCAGTGCGGATGATGTGAGAAAACTTTCCATAGCGACGTTCTTCACCCCACCTGTAAAAACGTTTGTCGAGTTCCATATTCGTTCCGGATGAGTCAGCTAAGATATTGATGCGGAAGAATAAAGCGAATACTTAAACTTTTGCATTGCGAGTTGTAAATTTGCGATGCACTCAACGGGAGGCGCGATTGTAAAGACGCGGTGCATCCTGCCTTGGGAGGTGAACGAGGTTTAGGTTAGCTTCAATCGCGGTGTTTACTGCCAGAGACGTGGGTGTGCCGAGCGTAATGAGAGTGCCTACGCCGGATAATACCGCTTTTTGAACAAGTTCAATGCTGCAGCGGCTGGTGACCAGCAGCGATTGGGTTGGATCCAGTGCTTTGTTACGAAGTGCGGTTCCCAGCACTTTATCCAAAGCATTGTGACGGCCTATATCTTCTCTGCACAGGATGATCTCGCCTTTTTCATCGACGAGCATCGCTGCGTGTATAGCGCCACTGATATGCCCTAGTGACTGCCATTGACGCAGAGACTCCCGCAGGTTGAGGATGCTGTCGTTTTTGAGGGTGTCGATATACGGCAAGGGTTCAAACGTCGGAATAGCTTGTTCGAGAGATTCAGTACCGCAAATCCCGCAGCCTGTTCGACCAGCCAAATGGCGTTTAGTAAGGGAAAGTCTGGCCTGTGCGCGATTGGCTAACTGTACATCAGCAATCAGCGCGTCGTCTTTATGGTCAATGCTGACGTCATGAATTTCGCTGCCGCTTCGTATGATCCTCTCACTGAAAGAAAAGCCATAAATAAAATCTTCAATATCTTGCGGCGTGACCATCATCACCGCGTGACTGATACTGTTGTAACTGACCACCAGTGGGGTTTCGGTTGGCAAAGTTGCGAACGAAGTGACCTGACTCTCGTCATCGATATAGTGATGCAGAGAGTGGGGAGGGAGTAGCGTATCCGGATCCGCCTTGTCATCTTTCATCTTGCGGTTGGTCATTCTTAGCCTTGAGCGGTGTCTATCTCACGAAGCATAGTGCCATCCAGTTTACCTCGCTGAGCCCAAGTGTAAAAAGGTGAGGTCACACTTTGTCGCAAACGCATTTCGTGCAGGCGCATTTGCACATTACCCAGTGAGATCCCCCCTTTACCATGCCTTAATACGGTGGCGTTTTTCCGCCTGATAGCAATGAAAAGACTACACTTTTCAGTGCCGTGACAAATTCAGTGACGGCTTTAGATTTTCCGGAATTCAGGACAATGGAATGGCAGATTACTCAGGATTCGGGCTGTTTAAACACGCGCTCACTTTCCATGAAAATTGGCAACGGGCATGGCGAAACCCAACGCCGAAACCCCTTTATGACGTGATCATTGTTGGCGGTGGAGGCCACGGTTTGGCGACGGCGTATTACCTTGCTAAGGAATGTGGCGTTAAGAATGTTGCTGTGGTTGAAAAAGGCTGGCTAGGCGGCGGCAATACGGCGCGTAATACCACCATTGTGCGTTCCAACTACTTGTGGGATGAAGCCGCGCACCTCTATGAACACTCTCTCAAACTCTGGGAAGGTCTTTCCCAGGAGCTCAACTTCAACCTGATGTTCAGTCAACGTGGCGTATTGAACCTGGGGCACAATCTTCAGGACATGCGTGATATTGAGCGACGTGTCAGTGCAAACCGGCTGAATGGTATCGACAGTGAAGTACTGGACACCAGAGGGGTACAGGATTTAGTGCCACTTCTTGATTGCTCTGACAATGCACGATACCCAGTTCTGGGTGCGAGTTGGCAGCCAAGGGCTGGCGTGGCGCGACACGATGCCGTTGCATGGGGTTATGCCCGTGCTGCCGATCGATTGGGTGTGGATTTAATCCAACAAACGGAAGTGACCGGTCTTCGTATTGAAGATGGCAAAGTGAAAGGTGTAGAAACCTCTCGCGGGTTTATCGGCGGGGAAAAAGTGGGTTGTGTGGTTGCGGGTAACTCGGGTGAGTTAGCACGAATGGCAGGAATGACCATGCCTTTGGAATCCCACCCTTTGCAGGCCATGGTATCTGAGCCAGTGAAGCCATGTATCGACACTGTCATCATGTCGAATGCTGTTCATGGCTACATCAGCCAGTCAGACAAAGGCGACTTGGTGATTGGCGCGGGTATCGATAGTTATAACGGCTTCGGTCAGCGCGGCTCCTTCCCAGTGATTGAACATACCATTTCAGCGATCATCGAGATGTTCCCGTTCCTCAGCCGTGTGCGTATGAACCGTCACTGGGGCGGGATTGTAGATACCTGCCCCGATGCTTGCCCTATTATCAGTAAAACTGATATCAAAGGACTGTATTTCAATTGCGGCTGGGGTACTGGTGGCTTTAAGGCTACACCGGGTTCAGGCCACGTATTTGCTCACACCATTGCGAATGATTCGCCGCACCCTATTGCGGCACCATTTAACCTCAACCGTTTTGTAACGGGCCATCTGATTGACGAACACGGCGCTGCCGGTGTGGCGCACTAGGGAAAGGAACGCAGATGCTACGGATTTATTGCCCTTACTGTGAAGAATACAGAGAAGAAGACGAATTCAGCTATGGCGGAGAAGCGCACATTGTTCGCCCGCTGGAGCCCGAAGCCCTGAGCGATAAAGAATGGGGTCATTACCTGTTCCATCGCAATAACATTAAAGGCAGCCATCGTGAAATGTGGTATCACGCCGCGGGCTGTCGCAAGTTCTTCAACGTGCAGCGCAATACAGTGACTTACAAGATTGAAGCGGTATACAAAATCGGTGAGTCCGCTCCCGAGGAAAATGGGGAGGCGGGTGCATGAGTCAGGTTAACCGTTTAAGCGAAGGCGGACGTATCGACCGCAATTCCTCTTTCACATTTACTTTTGAAGGCAAAGTGTATCAGGGCCACAAAGGCGACACCTTGGCCTCTGCACTGCTTGCCAACGGCGTGAAAGTTGTGGGACGCAGTTTCAAATATCACCGTCCCCGTGGCATTTTGGGTGCAGGTGCAGAAGAGCCGAACGCGATTTTGCAGCTGGGCTCAGACGATGCCACATCATTGCCAAATCAGCGTGCTACGCAGACCGAACTGTACGACGGTTTAAAAGCCCGAGTAGCGAATGCCTGGCCAAGTTTGGATAAAGATTTCCTCTCTGTGGTGGGAAAAATTGGCGGCGCAATGATGCCTGCCGGCTTCTACTACAAGACCTTCATGTATCCCGAATCCCTTTGGCCGACCTACGAAAAGCAAATTCGTAAGGCGGCGGGGTTGGGTGAAATTCCCCGCGCGAAAGACCCGGATCAATACGATCACATGCATCAGCATTGTGAAGTGCTCATTGTCGGCGGCGGCGCTGCAGGTCTGGCAGCAGCAAGACAGTTTCTGGGGTTAGGGCAGCGTGTGATTCTGGTGGATGAACAGTCAGAATTTGGCGGAAGCCTGCTTCATTGCCGCGAGAAGATAAATGGCAATCCAGCGACGGACTGGGTTGCAGAAACCGTGGAGCAACTGGAGGCTGATCATAACTTCATGTTGTTGCCAAGAAGCACCGCGTTTGGTTATTACGACCACAACTTTGTGGGTGTCGTGGAAAGGCTTACCGATCACTTAGGTGACGGCGTTAACGGTGTTCGCCAGCGCATTCATCATATCCGCGCTGAGCATGTTTTGCTGGCAACGGGTGCGATTGAACGTCCACTGGTATTTGGTAATAACGATCTGCCAGGCAGTATGCTGGCATCTGCACTTCAGATTTATCTCCGTCGTTATGCAGTTGCACCGGGGAATGAGCTGATACTGATGACCACCAATGACGAAGCCTATGACGCGGCCATTGAGTGGCATAACAGTGGCAAAACCGTGGTCGCGATTGTGGATACTCGTTCCTCCTCTGATGGCGATCGTGTGAAAGAGGCTAAGGCTTTGGGTATTTCAGTCTTGCACGGTCATGCTGTGACTAGCCTTCAAGGTAGTAGCTATGTCACTGGTGCGGAAGTAGCCCCTATCGACCGAAACGGAAAGAGCGTGACGGGCGCGATAAAAGTGCTGAGCTGCGATACGGTAGCCACTAGCGGCGGCTGGAGTCCAGCGCTGCATCTCAGTTGCCACACTGGGGGACGTCCCACTTGGCGCGATGACATTGCTGGATTTGTGCCTTCAAATACCGTTGAAGGGATGGATTATGCGGGTGCTGTTAATGGAGAAATCACACTGCTGGATGTGATTCAGGACGGCGCTGCAAAAGCCAAAGTCATTGCAGACGCACTTTGCGCAGAGCTGGCCGAAACGACTGTTCCTGTCGTCGACACAATGCAAACCGACCCTGCAATGGCGATGTACTTGGTGCCTTACCGTTTGCCGGTCAGCCGCGCGCCCAAACAGTTTGTCGATTTTCAGAATGATGTTACCGCTGCGGGTATCGAGCTTGCAGTTCGTGAAGGTTACGAATCCATCGAGCATATCAAACGCTACACCGCGATGGGCTTTGGTACCGATCAGGGGAAAACGGGCAATATTAACGGTATGGCGATCGCTGCCAATGCAATGGGCAAATCCATTGCAGAAACCGGGACTACCATTTTCCGCCCAATGTACACGCCGGTGACCTTTGGCGCGCTGGCGGGGCAGCATGTCGGGAAACTGTTCGATCCGGCGCGTTATACCGCGATGCACGAATGGCATGTCAAAGAAGGTGCGTTATTTGAAAACGTGGGCCAATGGAAGCGCCCCTGGTATTACCCGAAGAACGGCGAAACCATGGACGAAGCTTTGGCGCGAGAGTGTAAGGCAACCCGTGAAAGTGTCGGAATTTTGGATGCCTCCACACTCGGCAAAATCGATATTCAGGGTAGAGATGCGCGCGAATTCCTGAACCGCATTTATACCAATGGCTGGGACAAACTGGCGCCGGGACGTTGTCGCTATGGCCTGATGTGTCACGAAGACGGTATGGTGTTTGATGATGGCGTGACATCCTGTATTTCAGATTCTCACTTCATCATGACAACCACATCAGGTGGTGCAGCGGGTGTGCTGCAATGGCTGGAAGTGTGGCATCAGACCGAATGGCCAGAGCTTGAAGTCTACTTCACCAGTGTGACGGACCAATGGGCGACCATGACGATTTCCGGTCCAAATTGCCGCAATGTGTTGCGTCAGTTGGTTGGCGATGAAGATGTCTCGGAAGAAGCCATGCCATTCATGAGCTGGAAGCCGATGAAAGTGGCAGGCGTGGACGCCCGCGTTTTCCGCATCAGTTTCACGGGCGAGTTATCGTTCGAAATCAATGTGAATGCGAACTACGGCCTTTACGTGTGGGAGCAGGTGATGAAAGCTGGGGAAGCCTACAACATTACCCCTTACGGCACCGAAACCATGCACATTCTGCGTGCGGAGAAAGGTTTTATCATCGTGGGACAGGATACCGATGGCTCGGTGACGCCACAGGATCTCAATATGGGCTGGATTACCGGTAAGCAGAAAACCTACAGCTTTCTGGGTCGTCGATCCTGGTCAAGGGAGGACACTTCCCGGACTGACAGAAAACAGCTGGTGGGCCTGAAATGTGAGGAATCGCACAAGGTTATTCCAGAAGGGGCGCAGGCAGTAGACAACCCTGATCAACCTGTGCCAATGACCATGGTGGGGCATGTTTCCTCTTCATACTTCAGTGCCGTATTGGGGCATTCCATTGCATTTGGTCTCATAACAGATGGTCTTAACCGCATGGGGGAATATGTTTACTTCCCATTGGCGAATGGCAAGACACTCAAGGCGGAGATTTGCAGCTCAGTGTTTTACGACACCAAGAATGAGAAGCCGATGAACGCGAATGAAGATGAGGTGTCGGCACTATCAGATAGCTATGAACCAGTAAAACGCACACCTGTGCATCATCTTGGTAAATCGCACCAATCTTCACCGGGCGTGCATTTGCATGAGCGCGATGGTGTCAGCCACCTTGTGTTGCGTGGCGAGCCTACTTCAGAGTTCTCAGCTGCGGTGGAAAGTGCATTAGGGCTGACGTTGCCAGTTTCCCCTTGCGCGTCTTCGGTGAACGATTCGCTGCAAATTTGGTGGCAATCGCCAGATGAATGGCTGATCCTGAGCTTCGATCAAGATGCAGGTACCATCGAGAAGAAACTTCGGGAAGCGTTGTCAGGACATTTCCAAATCACGGATGTCAGTGGCGGGCAGACATTGCTAACACTGACTGGCTCTCATGCCAAAGATGTGCTGAAGAAATCTGTTTCCTACGATGTGGATGGCAGAAGTTTCATTATGGGTAAGTGCGTTGGAACATCTTTCGCCAAAGGGCAGGTGTTTATGCGCCATCACAGTGAAAACTGTTATGACCTGATTGTGCGCCGAAGTTTTGCTGACTACATCGCGCTTTGGATACAGCAATCTGCCGACGAATATGGACTGGCGCTGGACTGCTAACTCAATACTCATTGCCCGCTTCATGCGGGCTTTGTTTTTCTTAGCCCCGTGACGCATTACTCATCTGCATTAGTGATATTGTCTATATACCCAAATGACCTGGCTGAATCCTTCATCTTCAGGTTATTGGGGTATTAAATAATAACGAGATTGCGCGCTTGGACTTTATCACTGACCCTTTGTTCTATTTGATTGCCATCCCTGCCGTGCTGATTTACGGCATCGGTAAAGGTGGGTTGGGTGGCGCGCTGGGTATCATTGCAGTTCCTCTAATGGCACTAACGATAGCACCGACACAGGCGGCGGCTATCTTGCTACCTATTCTTCTGGTGATGGACGTATTCGCCGTTCGCTATCACTACCCCAAGGCTGACTATTCAGTGATCAAGAAGATGCTGCCGGGCGCGCTGGTGGGCGTTGCACTCGCAGGCTTCTACATGCAAGCCGTTTCGCAGGCCGGATTGAAGCTGACGATTGGGGTATTGTCGCTATGGTTTTGTGGTCAGTATTTACTGAGCCTGTTAGGAATATCGAGACCCGCCAGAAGGCGAAACAACACTCTGGCAGCCACGTTTTGGGGCGGTGTGAGCGGATTTTCCAGCACCACCATCCATGCTGGCGGCGGTCCTGCGAGTATCTATCTTCTTCCTCTCAGACTCGAAAAAGTCACGCTGGTGGCTACCATGGCGGTATTCTTCGCTATGTTAAATGTGGTGAAACTTATTCCCTATGCAGCTCTTGGCGAGTTCGATGCCAACAACTTATCTACGGCATTGATACTCATGCCATTAGCACCAATCGGGGTGGCGCTGGGCGTCAAGCTTCTGCACCGCGTCAGCCAGGCGCGCATCTATCAGCTTTGCTACCTGTTTCTTTTCCTGTCGGGCGTGAAGCTTTCTGTTGATGGGATCAGCGGACTTCTTTGACTATTTCCTACTGAGCTTGAATGCCAGTGATACAGCTAGACTCTGCGCCAAACAGAGTGTCGCCGTTTGAGAACGGAAAGACTCCACTTCAGCTTCTTTAATCACAAAGCAAACGTCGCTATTTGCCGCCAGAGGGCTCACCTGACTGTCGGTAAAAATGATTTGTTTTGCCTTTTTCGTAGCGGCGAATTCACACAGTTCAACCGTTTCTGGCGAGTAAGGGGAGAAGCTCGCACCAATCACCACGTCTTTACTGCTCACCAAGGCTAATTGCTCAGCTGCCATGCTGCCGAATCCATCGACAATCACAACACGGCGTTCAAGATGACGAAGCGCATAACTCAGGTATGAGGCGATGCTGAAAGCACGTCGCATCGCCACAATGTATATGGTTTCCGCGTTTTCCAGCAGATCGACGGCTGCATCCAACTGCTCGGGTGCGATTGCATTGGAGAGTTCCTGAAGCGCGACGGTATTGGCGTGACTAAATTGCTGCAAAATATCGGACGGTGTTTCTAGTGCTCTTTCTTCACCTTGGGCGTTTTGCAGAAGGCGGGCGCGTTCGGTATAGCTGCTGGTTTCCTCAACAAGGTTTTTGCGGAACAGTTGCTTCATTTCGTTGAAGCCGCTGAACTCAAACGCATTGGCAAAGCGGATTAGTGTCGAAGGAGGAACATTCGCGTGAGTGGCAATGACAGCAACAGTGTCGAAGGCAATGCTATTGGGGTTATCCAACACATAGTGAGCTACCTGCTGAAGCCGTTTACTCAGGTTGTGGTAGCGGTGACGGATTTGTTGTTGTAATTCAGCGAGGTGAGTTGCAGTTGCCATAGCGTTTCCTGATCTAGCACATCTATGGCAAGTGTAATGTTTCGTTAGAGATTAGGAAATGGAATTTTTATTCCAATTCCTAAAGGGGTATAGCTCAGAAAGGTACTAGCTGAATGCGACTTCACTAAAATGGGGATTATCTACCAGTGCTTTCATAGATCCCACTTTATCAAGCACAACTAATACATCTTCCCCCTCTACGTCTAATACGATGCACTCCTCTTTCTCTATATTTCTGGCGGTATCTTTTGCAATGCCTTCTTTATGATCACCTGTGTGAAATTCCAATCTCACGGGATAGTGAAACATACAGGCGATTTCAACATAGTCATGGACGTCGCATTTGATCATGTGAATTTCCTTTCGCTGGATCCCTTTTTAACAGTTTTACCCAAAGCGTGAAAACTCGCTACTGATCGCTGCGCAAATTTTACTTTGTTGCTTTCTCTGAATCAGATAAGGGCAAGACGACCAGTTCTACACGTCGGTTTTCGGTTCTACCCGCTGATGTTTTGTTGCTTTGAGCGGGTTTAGTTTCTCCGGCAGAGAAAGTTTTAAGTCGGTTCTTATCTCCGCCAGCATTAACCAAATAGCCTTTTACTGACTCTGCACGTTGCAGACCCAACGTCAGGTTATAAGCGTGTGAACCGATACTGTCCGTATGACCTGTAATGGAAATTGGTGTTGAGGAAGTTTTAATGGAATCCACAATCCCTGCCAGGATCTTCTTGCCTGTTGGCGTCAGAGAGGACTTATCAAAACTGAAGTGTACTTTGGCGATTAATCCGCTCTTACCTTGTTGAACTGAAGGTGTCTCACGCACTAACAGCTCTGCACATTCTTTGTTGAGGCCTGCGTTGATCAGGGCGTTGATAAATATTGGGGTGGTGGGAAAGGCGTTGCTTTGGCGTTCAAGTTGGAGGTACCGCGCCTTATGAAAAAAAATATCTGTCGATTGTCCAACGTTTATTTTGAATCTGACCTCTGTTTGCTTGTCTGAACAAATGTCCTCAAAAACTGTTGCCGATATGTTAGATGCTAGAGTCGGCATCGCCACGCTGCTCAATGCAATAAGAAGCGCAGGAAGTGTAAAGGTGGCTTTCATAAATGCTCCGTTATTCATCGTAGTGGCGATAGTAAAGGTGACCGACTTCTTCACTGATCAACTCAAGGACAGTGTCAAAGATTTCCTGATAAGAATCGGCAGACTGAATATTGTCTTCGCCAGCACATATTTTTAGTCCCGGATTGGTCTCTAGGTCATAGTCAAAGCCAATGACGAAGATTTTTGCTTCAACATCCCGATCGCTTATAGTTTGTGATTCAAGAGCGCTAATGATGTTGTCGCAAAGACCTTCCTGATACAAACGCAGTGCGGCATAGCCAGGGTAACGCTGGTCTTGGCCCCTAGCAGAGTCAACACCATCAGAAAGGACGATAATTAGCTTTCGGACATTCTCGCCCTGACTGACGATTTTGGCTGCGTCAATCAGACCTTCGTAAGAGGCAGTACCATAGTCGGGGTAGAAACTTGAAATGGTTGAGCGGAACTGACTGAATTCGTCAGTTAAATTTAGCGTGTAGAAGTAAGAATCATCGCTGCTATGTCTGCCGTTAATACTCGTATAGCGATTATTTAAAGGATCTGAAGTCGTGGCTGAAAAGTTGATATTGGGGATATTTCTCCACCATTGCCATGTCAAGCTACTGGAATTGCTATTGTAGTCAACATTGCTATAGAACTGACTGCCGTTGTTTGGGTACATATTGTACCCAATAAATGCTGCACGGTTTTTCAGTGGTGAGCCGTTGAGTTCTTGTTCTGTTTTTTCGTTGAAAGTTTCCAACTTACGCGTGATGTCAGATATAACATCTATTACACCGCGATACTTACGCTTGCCGTTCCATGAGTCCTGCATTGAACCAGAAAAATCTGCGACAAAGGCAACGTCGATAGTATAACCCTGGTATTTCCGAGATACAGCCCTGCCCCCCATTTCTTGGACTTCTTCATAGCCAAGGTGATAGTCATTTTGCGGGTACCAAGAATCGAAATCGGCATTAACTACGACTTTGTATTCTGTGAATATCAGCCCTTCTTCATCATAAACACCGGGCTTACCGCAATCGTTACCATAAATCTCATCACAACTTTTCCGTACGATGGCAATATCCGATTGCTCAATTTTTCCATCAGGTATGAAAACGTTCGTGACCTTTTGTGCTAACACTTTGTTTTCACTCTCTACTTTGGAAGCATTGGCGGCAACGGCCAAAGAAGCCATTTCAACTGCATCGCCAAGCCTTGCATGGGTTTGTAAGTAGCGCGTTGATTCAATGGCAAAAACGAAAATGCTAAAAAACAGGGGGTACATAACCACAAAAATAATAGTGGCTATGCCTTTTTGTTTTTTGGGTGAACGAAAATTCATCTTCTTTCCCTAGCGGCCAAATGACATTGAAATGGAACGGACGCGTTCGAACCTTTCACCGACGATATCGCCATACCAATTATTTGAGCGATAACAAATGGTGACTTGGTAAAGGGTTAGTTTGTTGTCAAACTGAGTGACGGGAGCCATATCTGTCATATTTGATAGGGGGGTGTCAGGTTGACAGTCATATTGACCAAGGCTGAAGCGATGTACGTTGATGACTGGAGAAACAGGTTGTTTGTCGTCATCAAACTGTTGCTGTTCGATATAGACACCCAATCGGGATGCTTCGAAGTCACCAATTGTGTCTTTTAAAGACCTTGAAACCAGATTTAAGCCTTTTGTTGCTTCTGTATAGGTGATGGTTTCATCACCATCAAAAAGCTCTGTACGCTCTTTGATTAGACTGACTAAAGAATAGGATAGCCTATCCAATTTGCCTTTAATGGATTGCTTAGCGACCACATCCATGGTGAATACCAAGATCAGACTAAAGCCCATCAAAACCAAAACCAGTTCGATGGTGAATACCCCGCGTTGTTTATTGGCTAAATTGGTCACGCTCAAACTCCTGAATGCCAAAGACTTCACGCGCTAAGGTAAAGTTCTGTGTGCCACCTTCCCAGTTGAATATGGATGAGTAATCGTAACTTACCCGATAGAGTGCAATTGGATTGTCTGCACGCTCTTCACTCCCCTCACTGTTGGGATTGGTTGCCTCGTTATAGGATTCGTAATATCTGACGGAGATGTTAAATTTATTGCGGTCGAGGAATTGAACCCATGCATTGTCGTTGTCATTCAGGGTCTGTATAAATACATCTTTATAGTCACTGTTTGCAGATGTTCTGGCATTGCGAGATGATTCGGCAATGGCATAGTCGACTGCTGATGACATAAAGCCCACCACGCATATCTCCACCCAAAAAATTAGAACAGAAAACATCGCCATGAATCCGAGAACGAATTCAATGGCAACAACACCACGTTGCTTGTTCATGTTATTTTTACTTTGCATGTCCGTATCTCTAAGACTTCCATCGAATGAAAAGTTTGTTTCCTTTTACCTGAACTTCAGGTTTCTCCTGTTTGTCGTTACGCATTTCAAGCACGATACGCACAAAGTTTTCATGCTCACCGAGAACTAACCTTTTGGCAGGGCCTTCTTTGTAGTATCGACGTCGCTTTGTGGTGAAGTCTTTTGCCCCTTCAATGTCAAACACCCATTTTCTGCGTTTCTCCAAATACTCTGTATTGATTTTTCCCAGCGGGAAATCAGACGTTGCTATGTATTCTTCGCCTTCAGTGGTTGATTTATATTCGACGTGAGTCACTAAGCGACGCGATTTAGCGAGTTGACGCTTCTTCTTGGTTTCAGCCAGTCGTTTCGCTTGTTTTTCTTCTTCAATGGCTCTCTGGGCACTCTTGGCTTTTGCTTGCTCCATTTTTATTCGCAGTTTTGCTAGGTGGTCATTTGAAGCTATTGCTGTATCTACTGCGGGTTGGGGCGGGCTTGTTACAATGTTCGACTGACCCTTTGGCTTACTCGTCAGATCGTCCTTTGTCGTAACACTTGGCTGTTTTGTCCTTAATGATTCAGGCAGCTTCTCTTGTTTTGCTAATGGAACTGAGGTGGATTTCTGAACATATGTGAGCTTATTTGTATTGAGCGTTGCGGCTCGCAGTCCCTTAAACTTCTCTGCGAGATAAATATCATTTTCGCTGTTTGCCAGTAATTGACTGAATGCGCGAGTTTTGCCCGCTTTAGCATAAGCGAGAAGGAGGTTAGCTTTGGCCTTATCATCAGCTCTACCTATCTGAACAAGTGGGGCAAGAATATCGATTGCTCCGTTGTAGTCACCTTTCAAAAGCGCCATCATGGCTAAGTTATTTTTTATTGCCGCATCGTTATAGTGATTTTTTCTCGCCGTTTCAAAGGCAAAGGTTGCATCAGCAAATTTCCCTTGTTCTGCAAGAATTAATCCCTTGAGATTATGTGCTTCTCCCAGACCTTTATCCTTGCGGATAGCCGTATTCACATGCTGCTCTGCTAACGTCAACTTGCCTTGATCAAGAAAAACATTTGCACGAAGAAGAGCTATTTCAGCGCTGTCTAGCTCTCTTGGCGATATCTGAGAGAGCTGGAACATCGCAGCCTCTGTATCTCCTAACTTGTAATGTGCTGATGCTAGCTTGAATCTCGTGGTGACAGATGGTTCGTTCTGCAGCTGTCTTTCGTAGCGCTTTACAAGAGCAGCATAGTTTCCTGAGTTAATGAGGATCTCTTCACCGTTATCTTTCACGTACTGAGACGGTGAAGAAGAGGTACAACCTGCCATAAGGGTTGCTGCAAAAAAATAAGCGAAGATTTTCATTAACCTAACATCCTCATAATTCCAGGTGCGGTAATAAGAATCACAATCGGCATCATGATGAAAATGATTAAAGGAACTGACATTTTTGACGCAAGTTTGCCGGCTTTCTCTTCCAGAGAGAGCAATTGAATTTCACGGATATCTTTCGCCAGTGTTGAAAGCACGCCGTATATCGAGGTTCCGTGCTGTATACTTTGCGACAGTGTCATGACGAAGCTTCGCATTTCCGGTGCGGGAACTCGTTCATGTAACTCTCCCAACGCCTTTTCTAGGCCCACTGTTTGCGTCCTATCCCGAAGACGTTTGAGCATGTATGCCATATCCCTATCAAACGCTGCCATTTCTGATGTGAGGTAAAACAGCGTTGTCTCGATAGTCATTCCCGTTTGGACGCAAACGCCCATTAAATCAAGAAGATATGGGAGCTTTCTGGTTAACTTGGCTGACAGCGCTCTGCGACGCATATCTAAGTAGAGGTCTGGCGCAATAACGACCGCGACAACAAGTATGCTTAGGGAAACAACTTTTGATGCAGCCGCCTCACTGAGAGGGGCGTCACCCGAAAAAAGGATGATCAGCGTGCCGACACCACAAATGGTATATTTGATAAGGAAGTAATAGGGAGCTAGGGCAATGTCATAGATACCCGCGCCAATAAACTTTTCTTCAATTTCCTTGTTTGTCCCGGCGAGATAACTGGTAATAAGGTTAGTTACCTTGGATACAGCTGATTTTTTTCGAGGAACAGTGGGCCCGTCTAATGCTTGACGGAGTCGATGACGGCGGTAGAAAGAAACATAGACTCCCGTCAGAATGATTGATGCGCCGATCGAAATCAGTAGCGTATAGAAAACGATATGAATGCCCGTCATTATTTCACGCTCCGCATTAGGCCAGTGATAATTGCCATACCAATCGCTTCACTGATCAGGGTGTAATAGAGTAGTGGTCGACCATCCTCGTGATTCATCACGAAGTCATAGTTTTCGGGGCTGAGTATGCGCATAATGAAAAAAAGGAAAATGAATGGTATGGCGCAAACAATATACGCTGACATTCGCGCTTCTGCGGTCATCGCCCGCTTTTTCATTTCAATAGAACGCGCATCAAACAGAACGCGATTCAACCGAGTTATAACCTCTCGTAATTGACCGCCGCGATTGACGTTGACGCGCATCGCGATAACGAAGAATTGGAACGATGGCGTAGGAAACCGCAAACACGCTTTGCGGAATACGGCATCAGTGGATTCTCCCATATTCAAGCGCTCTCCCATGCGCTTGAACTCCTTTCCAACAATACTATCTAGATTACCACCAACAAAAACAATGGCATGGAGTAGGCTCTCACCAGCGGATACCGAGCTAGCAATCATGTTTAGAGCGTCAGGGAAACTATCCTCGAAAGCGTTTTGAGCACGGTTGTTGAGGTAAGAAAGCCCAAGTGCTGTTGAAAGAGGAACAGTAACTATCAAGCTAGTGAGAATCGTAAAATAGAACAAAGTCCCTAATACGTAAACGCCAAGCATCGATACGACAGCATAGAAAACGATAATTTTCAGAAGAGCAAAGTTACCGATATCAGCCAGTACATTGTCAAAGGCACGTTTGACCCTTTGCGGATAGGTGGTCTGAGTTAGCGCGTCCATGTCGACTGCGCGATTCTCCAAAAACTGTGTTTCCGGCAGCGGGTTGTTGTCTCTTAATAAACTTTCTCTGCGAGATTTGAGACGGGTTTGTTTGTGGAGGAGGTAGAGGCCAAATGCCAAGAACAAACAATAGATGGCGTTAGCAATCATGAAGTTCTCCCGCTGAAGATGCTGTTCAGTTCATTACCTAAACCGAAGTAACGGGCTTTCTCATAAAGTACGGAACGTTGAAGCAAACCTGAGGTAATAAAATCACCACGTACCTTTCCGTTTTCACCAATGCCCTGATGTTCGAAACGGAAAATCTCTTCCATGACAACGTTGTTACCTTCCATGCCAATCACTTCACTGATGCTCATGACTTTACGACTACCATCATGGAGACGGCTAATTTGAATGATGATATCTATCGCACTTACTATGGTGCGTCGAATAGCCTCCAAAGGCAGTGAGGCGGTTGCCATCATTACCATGCTCTCGATCCGGGATATGGCATCACGAGGATTGTTGGCGTGAAGTGTCGTCATAGAGCCATCGTGGCCAGTATTCATAGCCTGAAGCATTTCGAATGCTTCGGAACCACGACATTCGCCGATAATAATCCTATCCGGACGCATTCGTAGGGCATTAATAACCAACTGTCGTTGGCTAACCTCACCATTGCCTTCAATGCCAGCTGTCCGTGTTTCGAGTCGCACAACATGGGGTTGCTGTAATCGCAACTCTGCCGCGTCTTCAATAGTGACGACCCGCTCTTTCTCCGAAATGTAGTGAGACAAAGCATTCATCATTGTGGTTTTACCAGAACCTGTACCACCTGATATGACAATGTTTACTCTGCATCGAGAAGCTATAACCATGAGCTTTGCTACTTCTGGGGTCATCGCTCCAAATTCAACCAAGTCTCCAAACATGATGCTTTGTTTTTTAAACTTACGGATTGAAACGGAAGCACCATCAATGGCAATTGGAGGGAGTACGATATTTACCCGGCTACCATCTTCTAGACGCGCATCACACATAGGGACAGATTCATCCACCCTGCGACCAACCCGAGCAGCAATTCTTTTTGCTACATTAGTGAGTTGCTGTTCGTCAATAAATGTGATTGGGGACTTTTCAACCAAACCATTTCGTTCGATAAAAACGGCCGATGGACCATTGATCATGATATCCGAGATGGTGTCATCCTCGATCAATGGCTGAATTGGCCCTAAGCCGCGAAGCTCGTCATACATCATTCTTACGAAGTCGCTTCTCAACGCATTATTAATGGGTACGTTGTCTTGATCGGCAAGAAGGCTGACTGCCTCTGTAAGTTGATTTAATAAATCTTCTCGTTTTAGTGAGGCAATGGCTTCGGCATCAATAGCATCAAATATTCTCTCTCGCAGAGAGCGATATAGTTCTTTTGTCCCTTGCATAGGCGATTACTTCCCTCCGAAGCGAGGAATAGAGAACAGTTTTTTTCGCTTCGGGGCTAAGTCTTCACCAATGACAAGTGCACACAAACGACGAATTTCTCCTCCAAATTTAGATTTTGTGCTCCCGGGGTTTGTACCGCTGACCAAAAGCTGCTCCAACTTTGATTCGTAGGGCAGCATGATATCGACTGAAATATTCAAGTACCTCTCTACTTCCGCCTGTGTAACGCTGGCAAACCTTGGAGCTCTATGTTGATTTAATACGAGGATCGTTCGGAAGTTCTTCGGTCGCTCCGTCTCTTGAATATGCTTGGCGAGCTTGTTCATGAGAGCGGCAGTTTCACGCAAGCAGCTTATAGTCGGTTCCATTACTATGATGGCGACATCAAGCAGGTGATGGATGGTGTGTGGTTGAACATCAAAACTGACTGAAGATGATAAATCGTCCAGTATAAAATTCGTCTCCGACGCTAAATAGGAGATGATGAGAGAGTTCGTTTCGAAAAGGTCTACAGATCTCTCATCGTTGAGTCCTAACGCTAAATAGTCCAGTCGGTTGGAAATACGTGTAACCAGACTTTTTGCGGAAGTGTGGTCGAGTTCTGTCCCTATTTCGTTCTCTGCTAAACGTCGTTTATCACGGTTTTTGAGCCCGAGCAAAATGTCCAGATTGCCTGAAAAGTAGTTATGGTCAACCACCATACATGACGTATGCTTGTCATTAGTTAACACCCAGCTGAGTTCAGCGGTGAGTAACGATGCACCAACACCGCCTCTTGTGCCAATAACTCCAACACGTTTCGCTCTGCGACGGTTCTTCAATGATGAGGTTTCAATATGCCTAACAAAAACAGACTGAAGGAACTCAGCAAGATCGACTTTTTCCACGGGCCACAGAAGATAGTAAAAACCAAGTGACTTTAGCTCTCGTACGACCGAAATAGCGTCAACATCGCCAATGATAATAATGGAAAGCGACGTTGGTAGGCGCGCAGACAGCTGACGACATTCTTTTAACGTGTCCGGGCACCCTATAAGGTCGATAACAACGAGTTTAGATTTGTTCTCTTCTACCTGAGGTGCGACATCTTTGAACTTATAGGGTTTGGCTGTGGGAGGCTCATGACCATCGAAACGGAAAGTTTCGTCAATTAAAACGCGTAACTCATTTGAACGATAAAACTGTATTGCACCCAATGTATTCTTGGATGTCGATGAGCTTGATATTTCTTTGGGTTCTTTTTTTAATAGATCGCCGAAATCTAACATGGACGACCCCTTTACATTGGATTCTGCGGCACTATGCCGGAAATTTGAGATTGACCTGCAATCTTTCTCTCTGGATAAACCATCGACTCCCAACGTAGAGCTTCGACAGTGCAGCCAACGTTTCCGTGGTTATCGCCGGAAATAATAACTTTGTCGCATGATGGCGCTTGAACTTGGTATATCAAGCTAGATATTGTGACGCTGTCTATTTCTAATGCTGAAGAATTTTGCAGAGAAACGCTCTCCGGTGATACGCCATTACGAATCAGCCAACGATAGCTTTTTTGGGCTAGTTTTTGTCCCTGTTTACCATTCCAAGATATCTTGGCGCCATAAACCAACAGGGCTTTGCGGTTAAGGATCAGATAGGCATCGATTTCATCACGCGCTCGCATGATGCCATCTTTTTTTACAGAAACGCTGTATTGGTAATTGACTGGTGTAACTGACAAGTTACTGCGATCTGCTATTGGTGAATTTGCTGAGCAAGCTGTCAAAGAGAGAGTTATTAAGCTAGGGAGCAGAAACAGTCTGAAAGAGATCATTTTTTGAATCCTCCGGTTGATAGGATTTCCTCTTGCCACTGGGCAACTTCCGGTGAAGCCTTAAGGTTTACGCCAAAAAATCGGGATAGCGTAGACGTTCTTTGCATCGAAGGGATGCGTATATTGCCAGAGGATACGGGTCCAACGAGCGAAACAGTCGCAACAATAACTAGCTCGGTTTTCCTTCGCTGAGTTGTCGTATTGCGAAAAAAGGCGCCTAGGATAGGTACATCACCAATAAAGGGTATTTTTGACAGGGCTTCTTCATCTTCTGTGCTGAGAAGTCCTGCTAAGACGAAGCTATCTCCGTCACCTAATTCCAGAGTGGTTCTTGCGCGCCTTACCTTGAATGAAGGGATATCGAGTAGTTCATCACCAAACTGAGAATCCACAGAGCTAACTTGAGGAACAACGGATAGCTTGATTTTGTCGTCTCGTAAGACTTCTGCAGCAAGGTCTAAGCCGATACCGAACTCTTTATATTGGATGCGGAAGCCATCATCAACACGGTAGGTGATGGGGATTTCGCCACCAACCAAAAAGCTTGCTGTTTCACCTGAAATTACCGATATGTTTGGCTCCGAAAGGATCTGTCCAACCGTGTCATCGTTGATAGCGGAAATATATGCTGCGACGTTGGTAGCGCTACCGCCCAACCCTGAAATTCCTCTAAAAAACTGTCCGTTACCGCTAAAACCGCCACTTAGAATTGTTCCCCATTTTATACCCAGCTCGTCGACAAGGGAGCTGTTCACTTCAGCGATAGTTAGCTTGACGTTGACCTGCTTAGAAACGCTCACTTCCAGATTGTTGACCAAACCCTCATAGGTGCGGCGTGCCATAAAGTCGATGTCATAGCTTTCATTGTCGGAAGTTGTCCACTCTAGACGTTTCTCTGTGAATTCTTTCTGGAGTAATTCTCCAACCATTTTGTAAATATCGTTTTTCTCTTTCTGGGTCGGCACAAATCCGGAAAGAACAACTTGATCGCCCAAGTTTTGTACTGAGATATCGATATTGGGATAATGTAGATTCAAAATCTGCTCGATTTTGGTGAGGCTTTTATTTACCACAATTCTGCGGCTTGACAGAGTATTACTATTTTCACCAAAAACGATTAATGATGTCTGACCAATTTTTCTGCCAAATACCACTAATTTATGGTTATCTATGACCTGGTAGTCTGCCGTTTCTGGATCAGCGATGAATACAGTGCCGATAACCTGATCAAATTGGAGCGACTTGGCGTCACCCTCGCCAAGATTCATAATACTTGCAGCTTGTACATTGTTTTCATATAGCGTGCTGATAAGCAGGATCGAAAAAGAAAAAAATAGATTGTAAAGGCGTCGCATATCCCTGCTCTCTAATTGAAGGCTCTCTGTTGACCACGAATTTCTGTGACTGATTTAAAATTGGGTAAGACATCGTGTGTATCTGCACTTAAACCAAGCGAAGGCCTTAAAAATTTATCGGTTGATTTAATGACTTCTAATATACCGATACGACGAGCAATAACCATTTTGGCGACTTGCGCGCGGTCTAACTCTATGGTCAGAGGCAATAGTTCATTATTTTCCTCATCGATAGCTAAGATGCGCACATTCTGCAGCAGAGGCGAAACCGAAAGTGTCCTGAATGATTCAATAAACTTATTCCTTGATGACTCGCCGATATTTTGATCATCAGACGTCAAGATCATAATGTCTACCTTATCTCCAACAGAAATACCTGAACCAATGAACATCTTTTTCTCAATGGTCAGCGAATAGGGGATCATACCCGTTTTGATCACAGCGTCGACATAACCGGGGTCATCTGGATTGATGAAATCATTTTGGGATAAATATTCCTTTGTGGAAATGCTGCGCTTAGCAACCATGCCGGGATTGATAGAGATATCCGTGTTGTAAGAAACCCCCTTTTCTAAGGCAGTTTCCTCATTAATCCGAAAATAACGAAAATTTCCACTCTCTAGTATCTGCCCCTTTTTGAGCGGCTCTTTGAGCTGGGCTACTTGATAGGAAATGTGAGAGACAGGCGATGCTGTAGATGGTTGGGTCTGAAATACACCACTTAGGCCAAGCACACCAATACCGATAGACAACATAGCGATAATGAAAAAAAGACGTTGGCTCATGCTTTAACTCAGTTTGCTTAGATAAATACAGAGTAAAGAAGACATCACTATGGGTACTCCATAAGGCACGGTGGGATCGGTGACCTTCCTGAATCTACAGATTGACCAAATTATTATTGCTGTAATGAAGCCCAAAAAGCTAATCATCACGATACAAAATATAAAATACTCTTTGTCAATGATAAGCACGTAGGTCGACAACAACTTAGTATCACCAGCAGCTAAAACGCCAAAGTAGAATAAAGCCAGCCCCGTTACCAATACCAATAAAGATTGAGAGATATTGAATGAGTAATGACCATCAGTGAGGGCAAGCAAAACACATGTTATAAGTATGCAAACAACTGTAAGGTTACTGATCTTTCTCCACAATACGTCAGTGAAAACGATACATATGGAGCTGGCTACCAGGATTAAATCTAACACGGCGACACTAGGTTAAGTTGCTATATGGCTGCCTATTTATTGGTTTTCGCCGCCACTGCCGCCGCTGCCGCCACCGCTTCCGGCTGAATTCGCAGCAGTTATGTTAGCAGTTATGTTACCCAGAGCTCCGTCTAACGTCGTTTTCAAGGTGCCACTGTTTGAAAAAACAGCAACAACGAGTGCAGAGATAGCCACACCGATTATGGCATACTCGATTGAGGTGACACCTCGTTCATCACGCCCAAAGCGCTTTGCGATTTTTGAAAGAAACATGAGAAAACTCCATTTGTATTGTATGTGAATTCTAACTTTCATTATTTTTAGTGGTAAATAGCGAAGTGAAATTTTCACCAAAATAACCAAAGCCGAAAGATAAGATATATCTGATATTCGAATTAATCTAGCTGACTCACTAGACCTCTGTATTTCAATGATGAACCAAAAAATCACATATGAGACACTAAGGGGTAGTTGTAAAGCTGTTGAATAATTGAATGGTTGAATATAAACAAAGAGATAATTTGACTTATATCACGATTACGCATATGAAACCATAATAACTGTCCAATAATTAAATCGGATGAGATTGGTCATTATTTTTTACTTTGTTTGAATTATGTCACGGAAATATTTTGTCAGAGAAATGTCAAATATTCCTAGCCTATTGCAATTAGTTTAATGACTATATAAACAGAATTACATATATTTGCAGACTATTTTGTGCAGTGTGACTTTTTATATGGACACCTATTTTTTCAACTAAATTGTAATAAATGTAAGTGGAGCACAAATTTTGAGCAAAATAATAGGGATAACTAGGAGGAGTAAAACCTACGCTGATCAATTTTTGAGCGGGAATGTAAATGAGCTGTTTCCCACTGTGTATAAATATAATTTGGCCTGTTTAGCAAAAGATATTACTTATCCCTGAACTTGGTAAGACAATTTAGCTTTCTTTTCTGTGAACATGTTAACCAGATACATACCAATGAGCATGCTGGCAAAAAACAAGATGATCATCCCTGAACCTGATCCGAGGGCAGTGATAGCGGGGCCTGGGCAGATACCCACCACACCCCAGCCAATACCGAAAATAAGGGAACCGCTTAACAATTTTTTATCTACTTGCTGATTTTGACTCACAGAGAACGACATTGCGAATTTGGGTTTTGTCTGTTTTCGAATGAACAGAAAATAACCTGGCAGGAACACCATCAGGGCGCTGCCCATCACGAAAGCCAAACTTGGGTCCCACTGACCAAACACATCAAGGAATCCGATCACTTTAACCGGGTTGACCATACCGGAAATCATCATCCCCAAGCCGAAAAGAAAGCCGGAAAGAAGTGCAACAATTTTAAAAAGCATAATGATCTTCCTTACAGGTGTAGGCGGATGAATACAGTAATGAATGCGGCTGGCATGAAGATTAGTGTTGCTGCAATAGAGCGTTTTGAAAGACGGCCCATGCCACAAATGCCATGGCCGCTTGTACAACCATTGGCAAGTTTGGTTCCTATTCCTACCAGTAGGCCTGCGCCGACAAAGAAGAGGGGAGAAGAGTGTGCATTCGCAGCGGCGAAATCGGGATAACTAATGCCACTGATTGATGCAAGCATGCCTGCCGCTACCATCCCACCAACAAACAAAAGTCGCCACGAAAAGTCCGACTCTTTCGGTCGTAGTAAGCCACCGACGATGCCGCTGATACCAGCAATACGACCATTCAGTGCCAATAAAACTAAACCAGAGACACCCAGAAGCATGCCACCTATCAGTGAGTCCAACGGTATTTGAAATGCCATAAATACTCCCATTTCTAAGTGCATTCGCTGTGTTTTCAGCAAACTCATACACTAGGAATTTTATTGGATTCAATAAATAAGTCAATTCTAAATTAGAATGTATTGAAATAAAGGGTGTGGATGCTTTAGGAATTGGGTTTATTGGCCTAGTTTGTCTTATCTCGTTTTGAAAACTAGCTCAAAATCCATTCCGCCATTAGTGTTCTTTCTGGCGGAGATACTGCCCTCCATGTCCCGCATATTGTTGGCACAAATAGAAAGACCCAAGCCTAAACCCTTACCTATTTTTTTGCTGGTGGTGAAAGGCTCAAACAAGGTTTCTATGGCATCCTCTTCTACGCCGATACCATTGTCTGACAGAGTGACGATGACTGATGACGCCTCTGCAACAACCGAGATGATGAGATGAGGCTGGGCAGTATTTGCCATGGCATCACAGGCGTTGGAAATCAGGTTGCCCAATACCTGTCTGAGGCGCTGGTCCTCTGCCAATATGCTTGGCGTGTTTTCCGGCAAACGAACCCTTACGTTCACGCGATCCAGTGGCTGTTGATAGATGCGCAAGACTTCCTCCAACACATTTGGGAGCGTAATGGCATCGAGTTTGTCCGGTTTGTTATAAGCGAAGGTTTTAAGCTGGGTCGTCATATCGACCATGCGTTCAATGAGCTTATCAATGAGCAGGTTGTTCGAGAGGACTTTCTCGCCCTCACCCCGCTCGAATAGCACGCCGTTGGTTGTGACCAGCGTGCGAAGTCCAGTGAGTGGTTGATTCAGCTCATGGGCAATCGCGCTCGACATTCTGCCCATCGCGGCCATTTTACTGGACTCAATCAATTGAGCCTGCGCTTCATGTAGCTCTTCCGTTCGTTCCTCTACGCGCTGCGCCAAAAGCGTGTTGGCTTCAAACAAGGCTTCCTCGGCCTTTTTCCGCTTGGTGATATCCAGCAAAGTTACGAGGTAGAAATGGCGATCATGAAAAGGGAATGCAGTAAGAGAAACCAAGGCGGGAAAGGTGCTGCCATCCTGCCTTTTCGCGAGGCTTTCCTGTGCATTGATGTTGATGTCTTCAATCACTTTTTTGTACTGATCAAACAGCAACACGATGGGGGAGTGTCTGTCCTCAATCAGTTGTGAAATCTTGATATTCGGAGTGGGCTCGCCAGTAAAACCAAACATGCTGATAGCCATGGCATTGATATCAACGACTTGCCCTTTTTCATCAAGCAATAAGAGGCCGACCTGGGTCTTATTGATCATCTGATTGAGCTTTTGTTCTGACTCTTCAATCAGCGCCTGAATACGGCGCTGGCTCAGGTTTTTCTGGTGGCGCTGATAACTGATTACCCCCAGCAGGAACAACAACAAAAGCAACATGGCAACGCTCCAGCCAGCCGCCGATGCGTTTCTTTCTACTGAGCTAATAGGCGTGAGGTAACTCAGACGCCATTTCAAGTCGTCCAGTTGAATGGTCTGGGCAAAATAGCGGGTGCGGTCAAGCCGCCAGACGCGGATAGTGTCTCCTTGCCACAGGCTGGATACCTTAGTTTTGATGTCGATGTCGCCATCGTTCAACGCATCGGCGGAAAACTTATCGCTGCTGGAAAGGAAAAATTGCCCTTCCGGATTTTGCAGCAACATGATGTCGGAACTCGCGAGCCACTGGTCGGTCAGCAGACGTAAATCAAGTTGTACCACTACAATGCCGACAATATTTAGCTCGCTGAAAATGGGCGATGAAAGGTAGTAGAAAGGGCTCACCCCTTTGGTTTTTCGCACCATGGATGTGCCTTCGCCGAGGGCATGGACATCGCGCACAATCGCATCCAAATCCTGACTGGTGATGTAATCGCCATCCACACTGGAAGCCAGCACTATGCCCTGATCAGACAAGATGTACCAACCTTTGGTATTGGCTGCTTTGTCGAGTTGACTGAGTGTGTTTTCAACCTCGTCAGTGATTGAGGTGTCACCCAAGGTTAAAGCAACCACGTCAGGATTGTTATTGAGCAAATAGGGGAGATGATAGAAGCGTAGCAAGGCATGGCGAATTTCAGCGATGGCGTTGAGCAAATCCTGCTGTGCGGAATGTTGCGCTTGCACGGTAAGCCATTGGCGTGCGGTTTCTCTGCCACCCCAGAAAAACACTGACACGAGGATCAGTGAAATACCGATAAGACTCCATTTACGGCGCATAGCAAGATTCCGTTTGCTGGTTTCGTTTCTTGTAGAACGTTGAGTATATTAACACTATAAGCGCTTTTCCGATGAGTGGAGCATAGCGCGATCTGAGAGCTGAGGGATATGGAAACAAGGCAGAGTGCAAGGATTGCCCTGATTGAAGACGACGAAATCGTTAGGCAGGCAACCTCTCAATGGCTGCAACTGGCAGGCTTTGATGTGGTTGAATTTGGCTTGGGGAATGAGGCGTTCGATGCGATTCAGCATCAAGCATTTGACGCGATTATCAGTGATGTCAGATTGCCAGATGTCGATGGCATCATGCTGCTAGAAAAGCTTATCGACAGTGGTGTGAGTGCACCGGTGCTAATCATTACTGGTCATGGCGATGTCGATATGGCCGTGAAAGCTTTGCACCTCGGTGCGTTTGATTTTATTGAAAAACCCTTTCAGCCTGACAGGTTATCGAGTCGTGTTTCTCAAGCGGTTGAGCAATTCCATGCGCAAACTTCGACCCAGCTCCGTGGAGAGTACCTTGCTAGTTTGTCCGGGCTAGAAAAAGTACTGGTCGGCCAGAGCGAAGCGATGAAGCGACTTCGCGAACAGGTAGCGAGGATCGCACTTATCGACACCAATGTGATCATTTACGGCGAAACCGGATGTGGTAAAGAGTTGGTCGCCAACAGTTTGCATAAGGAAAGCGGCAGAAAATCTCATCAGTTTGTGCCTATCAATTGCGGAGCCATCCCGGAAAACCTGTTTGAAAGCGAGCTTTTTGGCCATGAAGCGGGTGCTTTTACGGGTGCCGCTAAAAAACGCATTGGTAAGTTGGAATATGCTGATAGGGGCACTCTGTTTCTCGATGAAATAGAAAGTATGCCAGCGGCCATGCAGGTCAAAGTGCTGCGCAGCTTGCAGGAAAACACCGTGGAGCGGGTCGGCGGCAACAAGCAAATCAATATCGATCTCCGCGTGGTCGCAGCCGCCAAAGAAGATCTGCGTGATCATCCTGAGTTCCGGCAAGATCTCTATTACCGCCTGAACGTGGCGCAAATCTATATTCCGCCGCTTCGCGAACGCGGGGACGACATCCTCACGCTGTTCGAGCACTTCGCCAAGGAGTCCAATCCAAATGCGAGATCAGTCAGTGATGCAGATAAGAAAGCCCTGATGTCCTATGGCTGGCCGGGGAACGTGCGTGAGCTTCGTAATGTCGCCACACGTTTCGCGCTCGACAACACCATGTCTGTGCTGGAAATTCTCTCCAATCGACCTTTGGCATCCAATGAACCCAACACCAATGGCGTGCCGTTGGCGGTACAATTGCATAACTTTGAGCGAAAGGTATTGGAAGAGGCGCTGACTCGACATCAAGGACGAATCAATGACGTGATGCAGGAACTGGATTTACCCCGCCGTACACTGAACCAGAAAATGCAGAAGTTTGGTTTGAACCGCGCAGATTTTACCGACTCCTAGGGGGCTGTTGACCTTTGCGCCTGAACAAACGGGTGATATGCATCGGCACATTTTTGCTTATCGCCATCCGATAATCCTCGTGACCCCTTACCAAGACTGGACTTCCTCAATAAGCAAAATCTTGCCGATGGGTTTTTCCTCCAATCAGCAGGATTTTGCTCATCTCTCTCTCGATTTTTTAAATAATCAAATAAAATCAAATAGATAAAATCTGGCATCCGCTTTGCTCTTACTGAATCCAAATAACAAATTATTAACATGGAACGCAGTAAACAGGAGTGAAGTATGAAACTGAAAAAGATGCTTGCAGCAATGGCCATCGTGGCTTCAATGGGCGCAAGCGTGAACGTTGGTGCGGAAGAGAGAAGCTATATCCTCGCGACAGCTTCAACTGGCGGCACTTACTACCCGGTAGGTGTTGCGTTAGCGACGTTGAGCAAGGTGAAGCTGGGCCCTAAGTATCAATTCTCCCTTTCCGCGATTAGCTCTGCCGGTTCGGGTGAAAACGTTAAATTGTTGAACGAGAACGAAGCTCAGTTTGCGATTTTACAAGGGCTTTATGGCGCGTGGGCTTGGCAGGGGTCAGGTCCATACAAGGGCGTGAAGCAAGATGACATCCGCGCCGTTTCCATGCTTTGGCAAAATGTTGAGCATTTTATTGTACGTTCTGACTTGGCAGAAACCGGTACGGTGTCGGATTTGTCGAAACTGGACGGTAAGAAGTTCTCGATTGGCAAAAAGAACTCAGGGACAGAGAACTCTGGCCGCCACATTATGAGTGAGCTTTCCATCTCTCCGGACAACTTCCACCTAGCGTTTATGGGTTACGGTGCCAGTGCCAATGCGCTGCAAAATGGCACCATTGAAGGAATGAATACTCCCGCAGGCGTGCCAGTGGGCGCGGTTACTCAGGCATTTGCTGCCATGGGTGATGATTTGAAGATCCTCTCTTTTACGGATGAGCAAATCAAGCAGGTCAACAGCACCTATAACCTTTGGACAGCTTACGAAATTCCCGCCAACACCTATCCCGGTCTGGATAAACCAATCACCACTGTCGCCCAGCCTAACTTCCTCGCTGTGCGCGACGATGTGTCGGATGACGATGTTTATCAGCTGACCAAAGCCATCTATGAAAATCTGCCTTTCCTACAGGGCATTCATAAAGCCACCAAAGCCATGGCGATTGAAAAAGGGATTGCTGGTCTTCCGGTGCCGTTGCATCCCGGTGCCGCGCGTTATTACGAAGAAGTGGGCATCGACATTCCCGCAGAGTTGAAAACGCAATAAGCCTATCTACTCCCAAATTGGGAGATTGAAAACGACAGACAGCCCTGATTTAGGGCTGTCTAGCAAGAGAGTAGTAACGCTCCTCAAAAGGAGTGCTGGAGCTAATCATGAAGGATGCCGTAAACAAAGAGCTCGAAAAGTTCGAGTTGCCTAATCGCATCGATATTCCCTGGGTGAACCTGACTATTACTGTTTTGGCAGTGGCCTTATCCTGTGTTCATATCTGGTTTAACACCTTATCAACTTGGTCTGAACTTTGGGTTTCGGCTACCCACTTTGCCGGATTTGCGGTGATTTGCGCGCTGTGGTTTCCCGCCGCCAATCACCTGAAACACAACAAAATCGCTTTGGTGATAGACCTATGGATTGCTATTGCAGCAGTGGCTTGCCTGCTTTATATCCCCTACGCCGAAGATGCCCTTTATGAGCGCGGCGTGAAGTTTGTGGCGAGTGATTGGGCATTCGCTACAATAGCCATCCTGATTGCAATGGAACTGGTGCGCCGCACCATGGGCTGGTTTATCCCCATACTCATCGCGGTGTGTCTGAGCTATGTGGTGCTTTGGGGGCAGTGGATGCCCGGAGTGTTCCACTTCCCGGGTTTGAGCTTGGAAACAGTGTTGTACCGAAGTTTCTTCTCGTCTGAGGGCATGTTCGGCCCTATTTCCCGCATCAGCTGGAGTTACGTCTTTATGTTCATCCTGTTCGGTGCATTTCTGGTGCGATCCGGTGTGGGTGATTTTATCGTTCGTCTATCAAAAGCCGCGGCAGGGAAAATCATCGGTGGGCCCGGTTTTATCGCAGTATTAGGTTCGGGCTTGATGGGTTCGGTATCGGGATCGAGCGTTGCAAACACCGTCTCGACAGGTGTTATCACGATCCCTTTGATGAAAAAAGCGGGCTTTCCGGCACGGTTTGCTGCAGGGGTCGAAGCGGCAGCATCCACGGGGGGACAGTTGATGCCACCAGTGATGGGGGCTGGCGCATTTATCATGGCGTCTTATACCCAAATCCCTTACGTCGATATCATCGCTGTTTCCTTTATGCCTGCGCTGATTTATTTCCTTTCCGTTACCTTTTTTGTTCGCATTGAAGCCAAGCGCAGCAATGTGCATAAAGTATCGGAAGACGAAGAGTCGGTTCTGGGTGTGCTCATCTCAGGCTGGCACAACCTTATTCCGCTCGCTGTGCTGGTGTTCTTACTTATCCAGGGGTTCACCCCGACTTATGCCGCAGGCATTTCCATTCTTTCTGTGATTGCAGCCAGTTGGCTCTCGAAAGACAATAAAATGGGCCCCAGTGCTGTGATTGAAGCGTTGGCGTTAGGAGCAAAAAATATGGCTCCAACGGCGATTTTGCTGGTTGGTATTGGCTTGGTGGTTAACGTTATCAGCACGACAGGCATTGGTAATACCTTCTCACTGATGATTGATGGCTGGGCAGGTGGTAACCTGCTGGTGATGTTACTGCTGATTGCGTTGGCGTCGCTGATATTGGGAATGGGCTTGCCAGTGACTGCCGCTTATATCGTGCTCGGTACTTTGTCCGCACCCGCTCTTTATACCTTGCTGGCAGAAAACCAGTTGATTGATCTGATTGTCGCTGGCGAGTTGCCTGAACAAGCGAAAGCCATATTTATGTTGGCGGGGCCGGAAAACTTTGAATCACTGAGCGCGGCGATGTCCGTAGAACAAGCCAAAGAGCTGCTGACGCTGGTACCACCGGATTTCAAAGAAACGCTGATGGAGCAGGCACTAGGCGTTGAAGCGGTCGGGCTGGCGTTGCTCTCTGCGCATCTGATTATATTCTGGCTGTCGCAAGACAGTAATGTGACTCCGCCTGTCTGTCTGACTGCTTTTGCTGCTGCGACCATCGCACGTACGCCACCAATGAGGACGGGCTTGACTGCATGGAAGATCGCCAAAGGGCTTTATATTGTGCCACTTCTGATCGCCTACAGTTCGCTGGTGAGTTGGGACTTCACGGAAGTCTTGGTGGTGGGCATTTTTGCCATCTTCGGCACCTATTCACTTATCGGTGCCTTGGAAGGGTATCTGGAAGGAGCATTGAATCCTTTGCTGCGATTGGTATTGGTTGTTGCGGCAGTTGTCATGGTCTGGCCGGCGCTACCACTTTGGACGAGGCTACTCGGTGTGATGACTTTCCTGGCACTCTTTATTTACAGTGGTCGAAAGGTATCAGTTCAGACTGCAGCGTCATCCCACTAATATCTTTGTTCATCTGTCATCTGGTTTAGGCATCTAGCCTGGACCAGATGTTTTTCTCCGTTGTCCCAAATTCTGACACCTTTTGTCAGCAAACTTTGCTCATGATTACTTTAGGTTTATGCCCAAGGTCATTCATGAGTGGTTATCGTTTTCTCGCATTGTTCGCCTTACTGGTACTGCATTCTTCTGTTTTGGGAACGCTGGCGAACGCCGCGACACCTTCGCCGTCAAATGCGCGCGTTTTCCTTATCACTCCACAAGATGGTGAAGTGGTTCCGCAGACCTTCAAGGTTAAATTTGGGTTGGAGGGTATGCGCTTGGCAAAAGCGGGTGAGAGAGTGCCGAACTCAGGACATCATCATCTTTTGATCAACATAGATTCGCTGGTGGACTTTGCACTACCCTTGCCAGCAACGAATAACATTCTGCATTTTGGAGGTGGGCAAATTGAGACGGAATTGACGCTACCGAAAGGGAAGCACACGCTGCAATTACTCCTGGGTGATCACCTCCATATCCCTCATGTTAAGCCAGTTATTTCTCAGAAAATCACCATAGTGGTGAGATAAAAAAGCGCAGACTCCGGTGGTGGAATTTTGGGAGACTGCGCAAAGGTACAGTGGGAACTTGAGTTGGTTGAGTCTTACTGGCCGCGGCCGCACACCATCACAACCAGAGTACGGAAGATGATGTAGCAGTCCATTCTCAGCCAGCTCATTGGTGAAGACAGTGAAAGTGCGTACGAGTGGTCAAAGCCGACTTTTGACCGAACGTCTTCAATGCAGGTGTCATAGCCTTGGTTAACCTGAGCAAGACCCGTGATACCCGGAGTGACACCGTAAGTCCGGTCTGCAAAGTAGGGAATCGCTGTTTCCAGCTTCTGATAGAAACCCGGGCGTTCTGGGCGTGGGCCAATCAGCGCCATATCACCTACCAACACATTGAAAAACTGTGGCAGCTCATCCAAGCGTGTTTTGCGAAGGAATCGGCCAACACGGGTAACGCGAGGGTCTTGTTTCGCTGCCCATGCTGCGCCGCCAGCCTCTGCATCTGTGCGCATTGTGCGGAATTTAATCATGTTGAAGATCAGGCTGCGATCAGGCAGTGAGCGGCCAATCCGCATCTGGCTGAAAAAAACAGGCCCCGGGCTGTCGAGCTTGATAGCAAGAGCAATCAGTGGAAACAGCGGTAGTGTTAGTGCCAGTCCGATAAGAGAGCAAACAATATCCATCGAACGCTTCGCTTTAGCTGTGATGGGATTGATGTCCATTTGCGCGTTGAGATTCATGTTGAGGTTCATGCTGATCGTCCTCTTCCTAAATTTATTCGTCAGACGTGACACGCTGCCAACGTCCTTTCTCCAATCCGGTGATATAGCGCAGGCTACCAATCAGGTTCGCGGTGTGACCGGTTACCAGGTAGTTGAGCGCTTTGCTGATCTTGTTGCTTGGCTGACAACCAACGAGTTGGTAAATCGCCACGATGCTGTAAAGAGAAAACTGGCCAGCCGCAGCTGCCATAAAAAACAAATGGGTTTGTGCCAGATAGATGCTGCCTGCTAAGGCGATCAGCATCAGGAATGGCATTAACACCCGCAGTGCCTTGCCTGAGGCAAAAGTAAACGCTACACCTCGGTGGCTTGGGTGCAGGCATTCAAATAAACGGAACAGTTGTTGGCAGTTGCCCGCGCCAATGCGTAGGCGACGACGAAAATCTTGAGAGTGGCTAGATGCTTCCAGTTCGACGGCACGTATATCTTCCAATACATCAGCACGGTAGCCTTGCGCCACGATCTTCATAGGTAGAATGAAATCGTCGTTGATGGTATCCAGTGCAAGTGGTCGGAACAGCTCGCGGCGAATGAAGTAAAGCGCGCCATGAGCACCAAGCGCCGAGCCCACTTGCGCTTCGTTGCGTTGAATTTTGTTTTGATAGTTCCAATATTGCTGCTCTTCTTCGCTTGGGTTGAGGAAGCAGTAACGGCTGTTTACGACACCAACTTCTTTTGATTGAAAGCGTTTTGCCGCCAAACGCAATGCGTCATAGGATATAAGCGCTGAGATATCGCTCATTGCTACCAAATCACTGCGAATGGTCGCCATCGCTTTGTTTAGTACAGCCACCTTCCCATGGTTGTCGGGGTACTCAATAACGCGAACGTTCAGGTGACGACATACCATCTCTTTCGATGCTCTGCGGGCAATCTGGGCGGTTTCATCTATACATCCATCACAAGCGACAACCACTTCCAGTTTGTGAGCTGGGTAATCCAGCATCGCGAGATTACGGATTTTCTCCGCAATCCACTGAGCTTCGTTGTAAGCCGGCATGAGTACAGTGATGGTCGGCAACTCAGTGTGCTTAGGCTGCGCGATGTCTTTCGCCGCAGTTTTAGGGGTACAGCGCACCAGCATTTTCAGCAGTAGGGGATAGCCGAGGTGATGGTAAATAACCAACGCAATGCTGGTGGCTGTGAGCCAAAAAATAAGTTCATATCCCATAACACAAACCCTCCGCCAGTGAGTCGTATGCCTTGGCCATTTTTCTTACATCGGCGTGAGATATTACGAAATCGCGTGGTGTATGAAGGCGGCTTTCGTAGAGAAATGGCAGAATTTTCTCAGCCATTGCTTCCGGGTCACCGGCTTTCAACACCAAGCCTGTTTTGGGGCAAAGTGTTTCGATTGCGCCGCCAACATCTGTCACGGCTGTTGGAATGCCACAAGATTGTGCTTCCAATGGCGCGAGAGGGAAGCCTTCGTTGAATGACGGCAGGCAGAAGAGGTCAAGGGACTGATAAAACATCGGCATGTTCTCGACATGTCCGAGGAAATGAACACGGTGGTCGATAGCCATTCGCTCTGCTTGTGCTTTAAGCGCGCTTTCCAGGGAACCGGAACCTGCAATCACCAGGTGATAATGGGCAGGAAGATCAGCCATGGCTCCGATCAGTATGCTGTGGCCTTTCACTTCTTCCAATCGACCGCTCGCGCCAATCAGTTTCACACTACAAGGCAGATTCAATGCGTTTCGGGCTTTAAACTTGTCACCCGGGATGAAGCGTGACGTATCGATACCATTCTTGATCACTTTGAGTTGATGGATACCCGGTAAGTCCATCATGCCTTGTGCGACTATATCCGCATCAGCAACTTCGACGGGCTTTGCTACCAAGGAAACAATGCGATGCAGCAGGCGATGACGTTTATCGTTGTAGTGCCAAGCGTCATGTTCTGTGTGCATGTGGGCGATACCGTTCAGGCGAGAAGCAAGGCCGCCGTAGAAGAATGGGCCGATGTGGTGTGTATGAACCACGTCTGCTTTGAGTTCGCTGAGTAGCTTGCGCAGTTGCTTCACCAACGCAAAAGAAAGGCCGGGTTGTTTGTCCAAGAAAATGAGTTGGTTCTTGTACGCCTCAAGTCGAGGCCAAGCAGCGATAGCAGATTCCATGTCTCCTTCCAGACTCACAATCTTCATGTTGTGGCGGAAAGTAGAGAAATTCATCAGCTCTAGCGCCATGACTTCGAGGCCGCCGGGTCTGAGATGTTGAACTACCTGCACAATGGTTTTCATGGTTTACCCCAGTTCGATTTTTCCGTTCGAAATGTTGCTGTTGATAACCAATAAGCACAGGATATGCCAATATATTAAATCATTTTAGTGTTCTGTTTTTTAAATAAAAATCCCAGCAATGCATTCGCTGGGATGATAGATTTATCATTATGAGAGTCGCTCTGACAGTCAGCGGGCGAGATCCATGATCTTGTTACGCCATGTATCCATCGTGCGGTTATCGACCTCACGCATTTGATTCCACTTATCCGGGAGCTCTCGTTTTAAAGAAGCCAGAAGCAATTTGGCGTTCGAATCAGATTTTGCTCTCTCTTCCAACCAAAGGACCCACCTGTAGTCAACAATACCTTCCATGATTTCATACAAATCGGTATGAATGTCGGGTTCTTCTGGGCAAGGGTTCGCAGAAGGATAGAGCATTTGTACATCAAACTCTCGACCGTCTGTGGGGTCAAATGGGTCAGCAGTCGGCATACGTCCATGCCATTTCAAAAAGCCATCCGCACCGGAATGCCAAAGGTAATAGCCAGAAGCTGCTCGCGGGTTGGGCAGGTTGTAAAGCCAAACCTCACGGTCATCCTTCTGGGTTTCTTTGACCTGATCAACATTGATGCCAAAGCCATCATTCACCAGTACCAAGTCAAACATCGGTAGATATTCTTTGTCATGATCGCTGTTCAGGTGACCAGCCAGCTTTGCGTCCGGTGCCAGCATAGAAAAGCTCTGGTACATGTCTTTGAACAAATCAACGTTGCCCGGGTTACTGGGTTCATCGGCAATCGACCAATAAGGGGTGGGCTGCAATCGCTGTTTGTAGCGGCTTTCTATGTCTGCCACCACGTTGGCTGCGTTACCAACGCCAATGGACTGACTGAGTCGTTTAGCGGGAGCATAAGCCATGGCAGAAGTGAATCCGAGCATATTGAGGTTGTCGGAAAGTGCATCGAACTCCTTTTGTGTGTTTTCATTATGTGGCGTAGCAAAGGGGGGAGAGATGCCGGTGAGACCAAGTTTTCGGAGGAACTTCAAGTCGCAAACCATTGCCATGTCGCCGATGGCGCCAAGCTCTTTGAACCAACCAAACTGGACCTGTTTTTCCAGGTATATCCCAACGGGCTTTTCCAGCGCGGGCAGGGAAACATCCAGCACTGATACACTGAAGGGCGCTTTGAGTATTTTCCCTTGCAGTATCACCTGCACTTCGCCTTGATAATCGCCGGACGCCTGAACTTCAGGCACATCGACACGCACCATCAGTCGCCTTGGCAGTGCAACGCCCTGATTTTCCGGCATCAAGCCGTGGCGAAGGTAGTTGTCGTTTGGCGCTAGCAGTGTGGATGAAAGATGGGTGCGGGTGAGTTGCCATTGGCTCCAATGCCAACTGGCCAATAGGCGACCTTTTTCCTGGCTAGGCTGTTTCAGCATCACCATGGGGGCTCCCGGAAGGTTGCCTTGCTCAAAGTCCATGGGGATAAGCACAGAGGTTCCCGGTGCAGCAGAGACTGTATTTTCTTTCGTGCTGAGCTTGGGTTGTCCTGTTGGCCATTTGGTCCACGCTGCAACAGGCCAGTTTCTATCCCACCAAAGTTTTCTTTGTCTCGTGAGCATTTCCAAGATTAATGGATTATCTGCTGGTGCAGCCAAAATACCACTGACAAACTGCGCGTCTGGGCTATCCCCCTTGAGTGTGACTTTCACAGGTTTACCGGTGCTCTGCACATTAAAAGTGACGCGATCACTTTTTCTGGCGCCGAAATGATCCCAGCTACTGCTTTCAGGCGATACCTTAATTTCCCGAAGGCCGAGATAAACATTTTCGATCCAGTTTTTTGGAGACAAGTTTTGTCTGTAAACAGCTTTGCCATCCACAAGGATTTCTCGTTTCAAAGGGTGGGGCAGAAATTCCCACTCTCCGGCATCCCTTAGCCAAAGGGTGACTTGCCAATCCCCAGCAGGTAGCGGAAGGGTCAAGGTGTCGATGCCACGAATCCCGTCAAAAGTCAGCGCATCGGCAGCTTGCATTCGGGTGCTTCTGTCAATGGGGTGAATAGAGCGCCCGGTAACCATTGGCGAGTTCGGCGTTAGCGGCTGGAACCCCGGCCAGATAGCGCTGCCGGAAGGCCCTAAATCCCATGCGAATATGTTCTTCCCAAGTGGCTTGGGCGTCATGACCCTCGCACCAGTCAGCGCAAACCCACGTTCTGCTCGACCAGCAAATATGATGATTTGCTGAAGATTTTTGAGATCTAAAGATCTCCCGGCCGGGGTTCTTAAGCTGGCGAAAGGTACTTCAATGTTGAACTCACCCGGTGGTATGACGCGTTCAATATTGGCACGGTCGGCGTAGCCGGGGTTTTTAGTATCGTCCGCGCGTATGACGGCGATGGCATCAGCGTTGGACAGGTTGTTGCCCGAAATCACCAGCATACTGGTAACAGAGACGTCGCCAATGTCAGATTTATCAAGGCGAATCTCAGCCATCACTAACGACGGACAAAACAAAGCTAAAGCAAGTATCCAATGCTTCATCATCTTATCTCCGTTTATTTGGCTTCTATGACTTTTCCGTTTTTTGGGGCGCCAAGCGTTGGACGCTCCTGTTTTACAAAGGGAATACGGGTTAGGACGGGGGCGCCAGTGATGGCTTCTAAGGTGTTAATGCGACGAATAGTGGTATCAGTGAGCTCCATAAGCACTGCCAGACCACTACCGAGGAAGATGCCACCAATCATGCCCGCGATGGCAAACACAATGATGGGGAGATTGCTTGGGGTGCTGGGTGAATAAGGGCGATCAATGATCTTGATGCGTTTGTCTTGCTCGAACACACCGAGTGAACTGGTCAGACGCGCTTTTTCCTGACGTTCCAATAGCTCTTCGAACAACATCCGCTTCACTTGAAGGTCACGCTCCAACTTGCGGATTTGCTGTTCTTTCTCGCCAGACATATTGGTCTTTTCTTCCAACTGTAGGATCATTTTTCGTAGGCTGGCGGTTTCCTCTTCTAGTGTTTCTACCTTGCTGCGCGCTTCCTGAAGGTTTTCGAGTTGGGATATCAGCAAAGGCTGGGATTCGCTGTCACCGTTCATGCGGGCACTGCTGGCAATATCCCAGAGTTGTGCGGTGTCGATCGTCTGCTGGGTAGACTCAACGAGTTGAGCGCGCTGTTCTTCCAAGCGGCGCAGGTTTCTTAGAGCACCTTGAACCAGACTGTGTTGGTCGGTGTAGCGGGCTTTCAGCAAAGCCAGTTCACTGCGGATCTTAACAATCTGGTCTTCAATGCTGCCGATTACCGGGTTGGTGCTGGAGAGTTGTTGATCAAGACCACCGAGGCTTTTTTGTGCACCTGCCATTTCAGCTTCTTTTTCTGAAAGGCGCTGTTTGAGTTGTTCAATGCGCGCGTAGTTAGCAACCTGAAGTTCAGGTAAGCCATCGGCATGTTTGCTACGGAAATCAGCCAATGCAGCTTCTGCGGCGTCGAGTTCTTCTCGGCGTTTGTTGATGTGCTCGGAAAGGAAGAAACTGGAATCTTTCATCGATGACCGTTCAGGTGCCAAAAGCTCTTCCACCACATAATCACTAACCGTTTCCAGTGTTTCCTTCATGCCGATAGGATCGTTAGAGCGATAGTCGATTCGAATGACATCCTTACCAATGGTGACCATGTTTAGGCCGTTGGAAAGTTGTGCGATCACTTCATCGAGTCTTTGCGGGGGATCATCTTCCGCCACGTAGCCACGTTCTATGGCTACCTTCCCTAAAATATGTCGGCTGTGCAGCAGGGTTTGTAGTCCACTAAAACGCTCTTTCATCTGAGCAGATATTGCCAGATCTTCCAGAAAGGGATTCATCTTCGAGGTTTCCTGAATCAGCATGCTGGTGTGTGAGATGTACTGCTTTGGACTCAACAAGCCGATCGCAATACCCATCAAAGGGAATATCAGGATAGGCATGATGATCACGTAACGGCGACGCCATGCGCCATCGAGCAAGATCAGGAATTTGTAGGTCAAGGTGTTCATAGCGCGTCCAGCCAGTCAGCTAACTTTTCAGCACGCGCATCCCAAGTGTGAGGGCTGACCGCCGCTTGCTGGTGTGAATTGTTTTGTTTTTGACCTGCACGTTTCAGTGCTGAAATCATTTCGTCCGCATTGTTAACGATAGACACATATCCACGATATTCATTAACTGCTGGAAAAGGTGTGCTGATGACTGGTCGACCTGTAGCGAGATATTCGCGCAGTTTAAGTGGGTTGCACGCCTGAATTTGACCATTGTCGGTAAAGGGTAAAAGGCTGGCCGACCAATGCTGGCTGTAACCCGGTAGTGCGTGATGAGGGCGTGTGCCCATCAGAGTAACGTTGTTGTGTTTGGCTAGCGTTTTGGCCTCTTCGCAGGCATGGCCGATAAAAACGAAATGCCAGTTTGGCAGTGCCTCGATAGTTTTGTGCAGCATCGGATAATTTAACCAATCTGACAGCGAACCATAAAACCCTGCGATAGGCTTGCCGTTATTCGGTAAATCTTTTGCACGAGGTGCCGGTGTTGAAAACAACGAGTAATCAACGCCATGTGGTAGCAAGCGGGTACGAATGGCAGGGAAGCGGGTATAGAGGGTTTCGCTGGCCGCTAAAATCAAGTCGGCTTTGCGGACCAATTCGTTTTCCCGTTCAGCGACGGTGGAATGGTCGACACCTGCAAGCTTTGAGAAATCATCGCCGCAGTAATACACCACGGACGATGCGCCCAATTTGTCTGATACATCCACTGCCGTTGGCAGTGATGTCCATAGAATCGGGTTGTTGAGTTTGGCTTTCTCGATGATAGGCAGAAGCTGGCTCATCAACATATTTGAAGCGATACTTCGACCGAAACGTGTTCTTGGTGCTGGCAAAGTGGACGGATTCACCAGCGTAAAATTGTCTGGTAATGCCGCTTTACACTTAGGGTTTGTGGCAATGGACTTGGCTGTCAATTTGCGCCATGCGCGGCGAACATCATTCATGGTCAGGGTTGGGCGGCGCAGGCCAATGGAATTTACCCATACCACTTTGCGATGTTCAGACAGGCGACGGATAAGGTGTTGGGTGCTGGAAGGCAAGCCACCCCAGTCTTCGCCAAAAACAATCAGATCGCGTCTCATCGTTTCCTCTCCTTATCCGTGAGTGGACGAATCACTTTGGCAGGAACACCGCCTGCAACCACAAAGGGCGGTATGCTGTTAGTGACAACACTGCCGGCCGCTACAATGGTGCCTTGACCAATGGTGACACCTGCCATCACTGACACGCCGGTTGCTAACCAAACGTCCCGCTCAAGAACCACATCACCAATCTGGCTATCAAGCTCAGGTAAACCCGCGGCTCGGTCTTCTGCATTAAGTGGGTGACCAGGGTAGCCCGCGATAAAGGCGCGTCCTGCGATGCGCACGTTATCGCCAATCACGACTTTTGAACCAACAGCGATGGTGGTCTGCCATCCAATATCAATATTGCTGCCAATGATGAGTTCGGGTTGCTCCGCGCTGCAGGTGCGGCCCGAGAACGTCGATTGGCCTGAGACCCGACAGTTGTCACCCATAGAGATGGATACCGGACCGCTGACAAAAGGCATTCCGCCATAGAGATATAAACCACGACCCACATGCTGTAAGCGACCTTTAAACACTGGCGTCCACCATAGAGCGCGGGTCAGATTTTCCCAGATGGCGCTGACGAACTTCGTCAGTTTATATAGAGGCACCACAATCAGTTTGGGTGCCGGCATGCTCGCTTGGAGCGCGCCTTTGATGACTAGGAACAAGCCACGGGCGATTGGGCTCGGGCTGTTCTTTAACCAATGTCGGGTCGCTTGCATGTTCATGGCGATTACTCCACGGTCACTGACTTCGCGAGGTTGCGAGGCTGGTCAACGTCGGTGCCTTTCAGTACAGCAACGTGATACGCCAACAGCTGCAAAGGCAATGTGTAGAGAACTGGCATCATCACTGGGTCGCAATCGGGCATTTCAATCGCGTGAGTGATGTGCTCAGAAGCGAGTTCAATGCCTTCGTGATTGCTGATCAGAATGACCTTGGCACCGCGGGCTGCGACTTCACGGAGATTCGATAGGGTTTTGCTCATCATCGGCCCTGGAGGCGCAACCAGCACTATTGGCATAGCATCGTCAATCAGCGCGATAGGGCCGTGTTTTAGCTCGCCGGCTGGGTAAGCTTCTGCATGGATATAACTGATCTCTTTCAGTTTCAATGCGCCTTCCTGTGCCAGAGGGAAACCTGTTCCTCGGCCGAGGAATAATGTGTGTTCCGATTGCATCAGTGATGAGGCAATAGATTTTATTGATGCTAACTGGTCAATCACGTTTGAAAGGCCAACTGGCAGGGTGAAGAGTTCTTTGATAGCGGCTTTCTCAGCAGCAGTATTCAGTCGGCCACTCGCTTTAGCTATGCGAAGTGCCATCAGCAGCAATACCATCAATTGGCCTGTGAAGGCTTTGGTTGAAGCCACGCCTATTTCTACGCCAGCCAAGGTACGCAGAAAGCTGTCGCTTTCCGCTGCCATGGTGCTGGTGTCAACGTTCAGAAGAGATATACAGGACAGCCCTTGCTCCTTGGTGTAACGAAGGGCAGCCAGTGTATCTGCCGTCTCGCCGGATTGGCTGATAAACAGCGACAAGGTGTTTGGTGAAAGTGGTGACTCACGGTAGCGATACTCTGAAGCGATATCCGCTTCTACAGGAATCGCAGCGTATTTTTCGAACCAGGTGCGGGCAACCATACCTGCATAGTAAGAAGTGCCACACGCTACGATAGATAGGCGGTCAAAGCGCGCAATATTCGAAGGGAACGTCTCGTCTTTCAACGTGAAAGAGGCGTTATCACAGTAGTGATTGAGGGTGTTGCGAACCACTTCTGGCTGCTGATGAATCTCTTTGAGCATGTAGTGGCGATAGCCTTGCTTGCCTTGGTCATGTTCAGAGACCTGCAGCGCTTTCATTTCGCGATGAGTCACGTCGCCAGCAGTATTGGTGATGCTCATTTCGTTCACACGGACTTTTGCCACATCGCCATCTTCCAGCATGCAAAGGTTGCGAGCCACGCTTGCCATTGCAATTGCATCAGAGGCAATGAAATGACCTGTGGCTCCCTGACCGATAACCAGTGGGCTGCCCAAACGGGCCGCGTAAACTGTGTCCGATTCTGAAGCGAAAATCACTGCAATACCAAAGCTACCGTCTAACATCGCCATGGCTTCACGAAGCGCAACTTCCGGCGTTAGGCCTTTGTCCAGATTACGTGTGATCAGCAGTGGTATGCACTCGCTGTCGGTTTCGCTGTTAAAGCGATAGCCATCGCTTTCCAAATCTGCTTTCAACACACTGTAATTTTCAATAATACCGTTGTGTACTACAGCGACTTTTGGCGTCATATGTGGATGGGCGTTGGTCTCGGATGGCGCGCCATGGGTCGCCCAGCGTGTGTGGGCGATGCCGACAAAGCCTTCCAAAGGTTGTTCTTTCAAGAGGGTGCTCAGTGCATCCAGTTTGCCAGGTGCGCGGCGGCGTTGAAGACCGTTACGTTGAGCAATCACCAAACCGCTTGAATCATATCCACGATATGACAGGGCGCGAAGGCCTCCAACTAATGCTGAAGTGACTGACGTTTCTGAGATAGCTGCGAAGATTCCACACATAGTCTTTCTCCTTGGTTTTCTTTTCCGCTCTGATAGAGCGCCTTTTTCCAAGAAGACAGCACTAACTGTGCCAAGAAATAATAATTATAATTTTCATATGGATAGAGTAAAACGCCGTACGTTAAAACGGCGTTTTCTCATTTTGAAAGTCAGATTAGTCAGGTTGACGGTTAGTTTGCCGTTTGCCCTCTCATCGCCTGGATAGAGAACTTTGGTAGCAGGTTGAAGCGTTGTGCCAACAGTACCATCGAGCCAAGTGCCATGATGATTAGCATCAGGCGCGCGATGTCTGACCATTCATAGGTGGAAACGTATAGCCAGAAGCAACAAAAACTTCCGCACAAGAGCAAGGCAGTCAGCGGGTAAGGCAGATGGTAGAGATGTTGGCTTACAGCATAGAAGAACACAAATCTCAGGCCTTGGGTAAATGTCAGTGCCATCAGTACACCCATCACGCCGTGGCTATTGCCCCACCAAATCAAAGTGCCTACAGCAACAAAAGCTGATACAACATTAATAGCCATCTGACCATAAGTAGTGTCTCCTGCGAAGCTGCCAAGGTTGACCAACTCAGCTAACTCTTTAAACAATGCAGCAATAATCAGAAAAACGGTAAAAGTCGCTGCGAGCTGATAGGTATCTGGCAGCAACCAAGTGATGGCGAGAGGTGCCAAAAATGCTACTAAAACCGAAATCAGCATCACAGCAGTCAGACCAAAGCAGGTATAACGTGTTGCTATTTCCCGTCCATTGACACCGTAAAGCACATCGAACCGTTTTGGCATCCACCACATACCGAAAGGTTGCAACAACAGTACGACAGCCAGTCCGAATTTAGCGGCCACACCGAACTGCGCGACTTCTTCCAGTGAGCTAACTTCTGCCAGCACCCAGCGGTCAAAGCCATTCATAGTAAATGCCATCAAGCCACTTGCCATGATAGGAATGCTGTAAATGAGTGACTGCTTGGCGACGGGCATGGAGAACGCCAGACCCGTTTCACGGATTTGAATGATAAATAGGATCACAGATTGTACAATGGCGGCTATGATGCCTGCTTCTAGAACGCCATCTACACCGCGGCCAGCAAGCAACATCGCGACAGTGAGTGCTGCTTGGAACAGCGCGCGCCCGACAGCGACAGAGAAGAAAGTAAAGGCACGGTTTTGCATGCGAATCCAACCGAGAGGCACTGCAATGCAGCCTTCAAGTGCCAACATAAGAAGCACCAAGCGCAGTTGATATGTTGTTAGACCTCCTGGCACAAAACTGTCGAGCCATGCTGCTAATGCCCATGACAATGGAATAACCACGGCACATACAATGAGAGTGAGGGTAAAAATCCGCGCTGACATGGTGAGCCTTTCTGCTTCCGATTTACAGCGGCCCACAAAGCGGTATAGCGCATCTTCAAGACCTAACCCCACCAGAATACTGCCGAGCGCTGCAATACTGCTTACAATCTCCAATTTACCGAATTCTGCCTGTGGCAGTTGATGGGTGATGAAAGGCAGCATCAGCAGAGAAATGCCTTTCATCAAGGCCATGCTGCTGCCATAGAGCAGTGCCTGCTTCATCATGGGTGAGAGCGCTCTCATCCTTGAACCTCGTCACGGGCCAGCGCTGCTTCATTGCGTGCAACTTGTTGGGTAAGTGCTTCGCATACTGCCGAGAAGCAAAGTTCGGCTCGATACTGTCGCGCGATTTGAAACGCTTCATCACCCAGCATCTTTAGCATGGGCATATTTTGCTGCGCTTTTGCCAACGTGCGGGCGAGATCTGCTGCGTCATCAGGCATGTATTTCAAACAATTTTCGCCGTCGCTTAGTTGGGTGTCCCAATAAGCACCGTCAGAAGGAATAATCACACACATGCCCGCCGCCATGGCTTCCAGAATCGACAGCCCAAAAGGCTCTTTGGTACTGGTAGACACAAAAATATTGCTGCTGGCGCGAATCGCATCCAGTGAGTCAGGCGCTTCATGCCAGAACACTTTGGAGATGCATTGAGGTGCTTCACTGATGGCCAAATTGGTCTGCTTAGGGCGAATGAAACAGATGTGGGTTTCAGGGCGATCAGATGGCTTCATGTGTGATAGTGCTTTGGTCAATGTATCCAACCCTTTCCACTTCAGAAGTGACGCGGCCCAAAACAAAACCGCATAGTCGTATTGGCAGCGACTCGGCCAGAGCACTTTTGGAAGGCCATTCCGAAACGTTTGAAATTGTGGGTAAGCGGAAACATCCTCACCGCGGCCTGTCGCTCTGATGGCGTTGTTTAGTGAGTCGTGTGTTGAGTCGAGATAATAGATCTCATTCGCTGACAACAGGCATCGGCCAATGGTGCGCGAGCGGGCAACCGGGCCATGCACCATTTGTACAATTCGATAGCCCAGCAAAGAACGCGCAATATACACACCTAGGTCAACACCAGGTCCTGAGGCAGCGAGTGCGGTGTCCATTTTACCTACGAACAGGCGAAGCCAGATGATCTGCAGAGCAATTAGGAAGTGTCGGGCAAAGTAACTCAAACCTTGCTCGGTTTTCTCAAGTGACTTAGGCATATGTAGCCGTTTTACGTAAGCCTTGGTTTTGGCCCAGGTATCAGGGTCTGAGGTGAGAATGGAGATTCGCACCTGTTGTGATTCCAATTGGCTCAATATATGTTTGGTTGATACCTTGGACCCGCCCGCAAATGGGATAGGATCAAGAATCACAATGTGCTTTAAACGGCTCATTACGCAGCCTCCGAAGGTTGACGACGCAGCTTTTTTACAAAGTTGAGTGACGCTTTCACCGGTGGCACTAACTGCCATTGGTTTGTCCAGCGAGCGGTCATCTTCGGATTGGCCAACAGCGATTGGTAAAGTGCCTCGAAACGCTCGGTATGTTGGGTGATGGTGAATTCTGCCATCACTCGACGATAACCATCCTGTGCAAACTGAAGGCTTTGTTCCGGATTCGTGAAGAGGTGATAAGCAGCCTGTGAAATAGTATGGGCATTGTCAGGTTGAACCAGAATGCCGGTTTTATTGTGGGCAATCACACCTGGGATACCGCCGACACGAGGCGCTACAACCGGAAGTCCTGCAAGATTGGCTTCTGCCAGAGTCAGGCCAAACACTTCTTCCCGTGCGCCGGAGAGATACACATCCGCACCACCACGCATCAATCCAACCACGTTTTTCTGCTCACCAATCAAGTGAATGCGATCCTCAAGACCGGCTTCCACGACTTGTTTTTCCAATGCCTCACGTTCGCTGCCTTCGCCAATGACCACCAGATGAATGGGTAGACGAAGCTCTCGCATTTGGCGGCAGGCTTCAATAAGAAGGTCAACACCTTTGCGGTGGATCAGGGAGCAAACGGTGACCGCGACAAAAGCGTGGTAAGGAATACCACATTTTTTGCGGATATCCTCAACGGGTTGGCTCAGCAGCTTTTCTGTGTCGATACCATTTGGGATCACCTGACAACGGGCTTTATTTGCGCCATCACTAAGCAGCTGGTCAACAACAGGTTGGCTAACGCCTACTGCCATGCTTGCATGATGAAACCCAAGAGTAATGCGATCGCGCAGTGGATAGCGTGAATGCAGATGAAGCACCAAAGGTAACTTTCTCGCGCGGGCAACTAGGTTTAGCCATTGAGAAGGTGCACCGCTGTTTGAATGCAGCAGGGAGATTTGATGCTTATCGACAATGCGAAGCCCTTCGTTGACCAATTTGCTGTAGCCGACCACATCCCATTTTGGCGCTTGCTCGCCAAACAGCAGGGTAAAGTTGCTGACATAGACTGGAATATTTAGCTCACGTACTTCTTCCGCCATCGCTTCATTGTTACACCAAAGCACAGGTGCAAAAGCCGACTTGTCGAGATGGGTAAGCAGATCAAGTAAGCAACGTTCACTGCCGCGGATCCAGTTGTCACCGTAATGTACAAACAAAATGTTCTGACGGGTTTGTTGGGCTTGTGGTGAATGCATCATTGTTTCTCCTCCAGTCCTATTAGGCGATGAATGCGCCGGACTTGCTTTTTACTGACTTGAGCAAAGACCGCGCCAAGTTGCTAAGCGACTGAATTAAATGAGCCTGAGTGAGATTCCTCACTCAGGCTCTCGGTTCTCTTTCATTCTGAGAATCAAATAAGACGATGCTTATAGTGAATAAGCCTTCAGCAGTTTTGGAACGACAGCTTCGGCGGAGTAATGTTCTTTCACGGTCGAAATCGCATTGAGCTGCCACATCGATCTTTTTTGTGGATCGCTATTACGCCAGTCATGCACAACATCAACCATGGAGGTGACATCGCCTTGTTTGAGCAGCCAACCGTTCTTGTCATGTTCGATAAGCTTATCTAATGCTCCAACGTTGAAGGCAGCAACAGGAATGCCACGAGCCATAGCTTCCAAGGATGACATAGGTAAACCCTCTGCGCGTGAAGGAAGAACCAACAAACCGATACTTGGCCATACTCGGCGCATGTCAGTTTGTGCGCCGTGAAAGACCACATTGGCAGGGGCTGACGTCTCAAGTTCCTTGCGCATAGGCCCGTCACCATAGACGTGGAAGTCGAGGTACGGGAAATGCTTGGCGAGTAGGACAAAACGGTCAGGTGCTTTTTCTTTACTCAAGCGCCCGACAAAGGCGATTTCCTCTCCTGAAGACAGGGAAATGTCACGGGCGTTAATAAAGTTGTCTGAGAGTTCAGCCGGACATGGAATAGTCGAGAGAATAGGGGTACTGACCGCAAACACTTTATCAGCCAGGAAAGCGGTATGGCGATCAAGCCAATCATATATTTTTAGCTTGCCGTGCTTTTCTTCTCCACTATGAAAAGTGCTGGCGCAGGTAATGCCCATCATTTTGCAGATTGGGCGTACTAAAATTCCTGCCTTGTATCCGTGAGTATGGATAACATCGGGTTTCTGTTTGCGAATTTCTCGCCACAAGGTTGTCAAACGTCCATCTAGTACCTCACATTGAAGGCCTGCATATAGAAGATGACGCTGAATGGGGTGGCTGCCGTAGTTGTTGAGAAACACAACGGTAACTTTATTTCTGGCACTCGCTAAACCCATAGCGAGATGTTCAACATGGGATTCGATACCACCAAATCCGCGGCTGTCTAACACTAACCAAATCTTCTTTGTGTCCATTTTTATCACCCGTCATCAATGAAGAAATTGATCGATAAATATCAGGAGCAAAGTTGGTGCCAGAGTGTTAACTGATTGAAATTTAATAATTGGCTATGACGGGCTTCAGCTGCAAACTATTGAATTTCATCAAAATGAGAAACCGTGAACGGCGAATTCGTCAAAGCGCATGTCAAAATGACGAATTCATCCTCGGCACGAAATCCAATCGCTTACAAAAGTGAAACAACAAATGAGGTGAGTGGTAGGCACTTAAAATGCTAAAAGAATGCGATTTACAAATTATCTTAATGTTTCTTATAGAGTTAATTACTGCTTTCCAAGCCTGTCTTTTATCTGAAACCCTCCAAAAATTAAAATCTGGCAAACCCTTTGCAAAGAGCCCGTTTAGAACCCCCAAAAAGGACAGAGGTCTCTATGGCAAGTTATTTAGTTACAGGTGGATGCGGGTTTATCGGTTCCCACCTTGTCGAATCGCTGCTGGCAGACGGTCATCATGTGAGAGTTGTTGATAACCTTTCTACTGGCTACCGCACCAATGTGCCAAGACACTGCGAGCTTAGAGTGGCTGATATCTGTCAGCCCGGAATGTTAGAAGAAGCGATGAAAGAAATGGACGGCTGCTTTCACCTTGCCGCCATCGCCTCTGTCGAGCGCTCAAATGAGGAGTGGATTGAGACCCACGATATTAATCTGACTGCCAGCATTCGCGTGTTTGAAGCTGCGCGTACTGCTAAAACCCCAGTGGTTTATGCTTCTTCAGCTGCGGTTTACGGCGATAACGCTGACATGCCGTTATCTGAACGCTCTATCCCCAGACCGCTCACTGCTTACGGTGCCGATAAGCTGGGTTCAGAGTTGCACGCCCGAGTCGCTTCGATGGTACATGGTGTTCCGACGACGGGCTTGCGTTTCTTTAACGTGTTCGGCCCGAGACAAGACCCGAAGTCACCCTACTCTGGGGTTATCTCTATCTTTGCAGATAAGATTATGGCCTCGCAGCCTTTGACCATATTTGGGGATGGTGAGCAAACCCGTGATTTTATCTATGTAGGAGACGTAGTACGTTTCCTTCGCGGAGCCATGTCGACTGTCTCAACATCGCCTGAAGTATTTAATGTTTGTCGCGGTGAAGCTTTGTCAGTTAACCGTCTAGCAACAACTTTAATGTCCTTGACCGGAACGGAGGTTGAGATTTCCTACCTTTCTGCACGCAAAGGCGATATTCGCACGTCTATTGGAAGCCCGATGCATGCCAAAAAGGAGTTGAGATTGAAGGCGCAAACCTCGGTGACAGAGGGTTTGAGGAAGTTGATTACTTATCTGATTGAAGAAGGAGAGCGCTCTGTTGGTTAAGTTCAGGAAAGCGTTCAAAAGAAACGCCGCCCAAAAGCGGCGTTATAAGGGTCTGCTTATCTTTGGCGGTTTATCCAAAAACGGTTTTGGTAGAACCCCTCAGGCAGCTTTTGTGACGACTTTCTCCTCCGTTATTGGTTTCTCATTCAAGTCTGCTAGACGCCGAAGCCTCTGCCTTGAATAAAATCGTCACAAACTGCTGAAAAAGTCATCACCAAAGATAAACATACTCTGCAGGCTGGCTCAGGCTTCGTCGGTTTCCCACGCTTGTTTTTTTCGATACAAAGTCGAAGGGCTGATCTGCAGCAATACTGCTGCCTTCAGGACATTCCCATCACAGTAAGCGATGGTTTTCTGAATGGCTTCGCGCTCAATTTCGCTTAGCGGACGAATGTCAGAGTCTGGCGCTATCTCCTCACTTGAAATCTCCGAATTGACCTCAGTGGGCGCAGGTTCAGGTTTCATGGTTTGGGTGATCGAGCGTATTTCCTGATCGCTCAGCGTTTCGTTTAGCGGTGGTGGTAATTGCTTAATGGTCACAGATTCACCATCGTGAAGCACCACCACGTTACGCACCACGTTCTGAAGTTGGCGGACATTGCCAGGCCAAGGGTAGTGACGCAACACAACTTCTGCCTCAGGTGAAAAACGGGTGAACTGCTTACCTTCTTCTTTGGCATAAGACACAAGAAAGCTGGTGGCAATGGATAGAATGTCATCGCCACGTTCGCGAAGTGGTGGCATAGCAAGAGGCACAACATGCAAGCGGTAATATAAATCTTCACGGAAGCGGCCTTCGGCGACTTCCTTCATGGGATCCCTGTTGGTGGCGCAGAGAAAGCGGATATCTACGGTTTCTTCTTTGCTGGCACCGACTTTCTGGTAACGTCCAGTTTGAATAAAGCGAAGCAGTTTTTTTTGTAATTCCAAATCCATTTCGCAGATTTCATCAAGGAATAGCGTGCCGCCATTGGCTTGTGCCGCAGCGCCTTTCCTGTCGTTGCTTGCACCTGTAAATGCGCCCTTCACATGACCAAAAATTTCGCTTTCCATCAAGTCATGAGGGATGGCGCCACAGTTTAGGGCAACAAAAGCTTCACCGGCTCTTGGGCTTTGGTTGTGAATGGCTTCGGCACACACTTCTTTACCTGTTCCGCTCTCACCGGTGATAAACACGGTCGCCTTGCTTGGCGCAGCAGAGTCAATGATGCGGTAAACGTTCTGCATAGGTAGACTGGCACCAATAAACCCATGGTAGGTGTGGCGCTCAAAGCTACTTTGAAGATCTTCAACCAGTCCTTGCAGACGGGCATGCTCAAGGAGATTTTTGATGGTAGTTTTTAGTCTCTCTGCACTGACAGGCTTTTCGAGAAAGTCGACCGCACCCTGACGCATCAAATCTACTGCCGTGTTTAGCGTGCCGTGGCTGGTAACAATGATGACAGACGAAGGCAGACCCTGTTTCTTAATCCATTGCAGGATTTCTTCGCCAGGCATGTCTGGAAGCTTTAAGTCGAGGAGAATGAGATGAGGTGTGCTCTCCTGGAGGTAGTCGAGCGCTGCCTGTCCAGTTTCTGCACAGGCGAGTTCAATTGGCTCGTTCGCCAAGTACTGTTTGTACAGATTGGCGAGCGGTAGCGAGTCTTCAATGACCAGCACACGGTACGTTGACTTCATGTGATCTTATTCCTCTTTATCGTCATCTTGCTGCGTACCCTTGCTGGGAAAGATGACCTAAGTTTTTGTTTTATATTGAGTGTAAGACAATTTGATCTGGTCACTGCTCAGAAAAGCCTTTTTCTGCCCTAACTTCTAAAGCTGCGAAAGATTTTTCTGCAACCTCAGCAATGGCTTGGGCGCTCTCGAGTGCCAGCTCAAAGTTCTGGTCAATACAGTGTTTTTCAATATTCCGGCAGAAAAGACAAAGTTGCTTGTTGCCGTGCGCAGCGGCGCTACTACCCAACGTGTGGGCTTCAAATTCGAGCGCATAATGGTTGGCGTCCGATGCTGCAGTCGTGATTGTCTCAATCCGCAGGCGAGCATCTTTGATGTAGAACTTGATGAGATCTGGAACCAAATCTGCTGATGTGTCTCTGGCAAGCTGAACAAGCGTCGGCTCATCGACAATAGGTTCGTCAACAAGGGTCTCATCAACAACAGGTTGCTCCGTCGCTGTCTTTTCTCTGATAGCTTCCGTTGAGACGGCTTCTTGATGTGGAGAAACGAGTTGTTCCTCTTTGTCGATGGTGTTTTCAATAGATTCTGGCTTAGCTTCAGCATTGTCAGGTTGCCAACGTGCAAGACAATCCAGAATTGACTGGCGAGTGAAAGGCTTGGAAACAAAGTCATCCATACCAAGCTGTATAAAGTGTTCGCGATCTCCGCGCAGTGCATGTGCTGTGAGCGCGACAATAACGACATCTTTGGTAGGTGAGCCCATGGCTCGGATTTTTTTGGTTGCTTCCATGCCGTCCATGCGTGGCATAGATATATCCATCAGCACGATGTCGTAAGGAATACGGGATACGGCCTCGACGGCCTCTTCGCCATTGCTGACGATGTCGACAGACAAGCCAGAGAATTCCATCATGGTACGAAGAACAATCTGATTAGCGGGATTGTCTTCTGCGACCAAAATGCGCAGGGAAGACGAAATATTATTGTCGACTTGCTGCTTACGTTTATTGGTGGCTTCCAGTGATTGCTGATCATCAGCAATATCAAGCTCAATGGTGAAGGTAAACACGGATCCTTTGCCGACCTCACTCATCACCGAAATCTCCCCATGCATTTGGCTGACCAGCTGTTTACATATAGCGAGTCCCAGACCACTTCCCTCGTGAATCCGGTTATAGGTCGCTTCAGCCATGGTGAATTCGTCAAACAGCGTCGGAATGTGTTTCTCATCTATGCCGATCCCTGTGTCTTTAACATCGAACTGAAGCTGCACAGAGTCTGGACGGCGGTGGAGGCATTTGAGCGTAATGCTAACCGCTCCGGCATTGGTGTATTTCACGGCATTTGAAAGCAAGTTAAGCATGATTTGGCGTACCCGATCGCCGTCGCCCACCAGGTACTTGGGAACCCCCTCCACAATGCGGGATGTTAGTTGAAGGTGTTTGTTTTCTGCCTGCGGATACACGATGTCGACCGTATGCTCAAACAGGTCGTACATATTGAAGGGGTTATTTTCGAGCGAGAGTTTGCCCGCTTCCATCTTCGAGAAGTCGAGAATGTCGTTGATGATGGCAAGTAGCAGCTCACCGGACTCGCGCGCCGTCTTCACCAGTTTTCGCTGGAGGTCATCAAGCTCGGTTTCTTTAAGAAGTCCCAACACGCCTAGTACACCGTTCATTGGCGTGCGAATTTCGTGGCTCATGGCGGCGAGGAAACGGCTTTTTGCACGGTTGGCGTTCTCAGCGGCAAGTTGCATTTCCTTGAGTTTTTTCTCCCCTCGTTTTTGGCCAGTTAGGTCAAAGAAGTGCGCAACATAATGTGTGAGGTCACCGCTTTCATCGGTAATTGAGGTGATGGCCATATGGACTGGAATTTCGTGTCCATCTTTGTGGCGCAAGCGCATGTCACCATCCCAGCTTCCTTCAGAGTGGAGAATTCGCCAGATCTTCTTGTGGAATCCCAAGTCTTCTGGGTTTGCACTGAGTGACCTTGGTTTTTCCCCCTCGACTTCTTCGCTTTGGTAACCGGTGATGGCGGTGAATGCAGGGTTGCTTCGAATAATGTGCCCTTTGTTATCTGCGATGAAGACCGGTTGAGACGTCTCGAAGGCATGTGCGGCTATTTTGAGCTCGGTCTGATTCTGCAGGCGTTGAGTGATATCACGAATGTAGGAAACGAAAATATGTCCTTTTTCGGTCTTCGCGGCGGAAATAGAAATCTCAATCGGAAACTCCCGCCCGCTACGCCGAATCGCTGGGAGCTCTATACGCTTATTGAGCACGGGGCCTTGACCAGTTTCAAGGAAATGGCGCATGCCTTGAATGTGCATGTCGCGCATTGGAGGAGGGATGATGGTGTCTGCCATGGACTGGCCGACAATGTCATCGCGATCCCAACCGAATATCTGCTCAGCAACGGGGCTGAACTCAATGATGATGTCTTGATCGTTGGCGACTATGATTGCGTCGTGTGACGCTTTGTAAATAGCTTCGCTTTGTTCCTCGATTTGCCGCGCTTCGCTGTAGGAGTAACGCTGTTCTTTCAAAGAGCATTGAAGCTGGGTATAACTTTGCTCTAGCTTGTCTTTTGTATTGAGAATCAGGTCAACTGTTGCGCTGATGTCATCTGAGTAGTTAATCAGTTTCACGTTGTCTGGGTCGGTGTTCATGCTCTGGAGATGGTTCAAGCGTTTTAATGGACGCATGGCGCCGACCATCATGAAATAGAGGGTCAAAATGGCAATGACAGCGATCGCGATGGTGCTGAAAATAATGATTTGGCCGAGTTCAGATGAGGCCGACTCAAAATGTTGTGCTTGAAAGCCAATCACTGCATCGATATTGGGAACCGGACTTTTCTCAATAGGAACCGCAACCGTGGTGACTTTGATAGTCGGGTCGCGGCTTGAGTGAGAGTGAGCCCAAATATCACCGCCGTTTTCAATTGTAAGGTATAGGATCCCTGGCTGTTTGGTGATTTCGTCAGCGATGCGTTGAAGGCCAGCAAGGTCACGGCGCTCGAGATAGGGCAGAGTGGTTAAGGTAACCAGCTGGGAAATATGCGCTTCGAGATGATAAACATCATGTTCTTTTTCTTTTTTCAGCAGTGTTGCGGCGAGAGCAATCATGACTGCCAAAATGACAGAAAAAATGATGGCAACGTTTAAAACAGCTCTAATGCGAATTTTCAAACCAAACCTCCATTTCTCTGATGTGCGTCATGTGGTTCAATAACGAGTGGATGTATCTTTCAGTCTAGTACAGGGTCGACGTATTCCAATAGCATGATGGTGGCGTCGTCGCGGTGCCAATCTCCATAATTATCAAAAACCTGAATAACATGTTGAACGGCTTCGGCAACGGGAAGCGACAATGTGTTTTCCAGTTCACGCATCACGGCCTTTTCGAGAACCTGCCGTCCATCGGCAGAATCTGCTGCTTCAAACAATCCATCTGTGTATACGGCGATGCGTTCTCCCGATTGGAGTGAGGTGGTCTGGGTTTTGTAGTCAGCGCCATACAATACCCCAGGCATAATACCGCCCACGTCCAGCAGTGCCGCACCGTGCTCATTGACTTTGATGGGGGCAGGGTGTCCAGCGGTGGCTACGGAAAATTTTGCGTCACCGTAAAGGGCGACAGAGCAGCAAGTAAGGATGACCTGAGAAAGCAAATTGTCGTCCATGGCACAATCGGAGAGGCGACTGAGCAGCGTACCGCAGGGATCATCAGTATCATCAACGTGGTACATAAGCCCGCGAAGATAACCCCCATAGGCATATGAGAAGAATTTTGCCGCCACATCGTGACCCATTACGTCGACCATATTGATCATGAGGAAGTCGTCGGTATCGCGGTGAAGAACCAAATCACCGCCGCCGATGCCCGTATTTCTTGTGGCAAATGCTATTTGCCATTGTCGGGACTCTGCTGGCAAAGAAGGCGTCAATGCATTAGTGATGCGATGGTTTACCTTGTCGGTGAGCTGACGGTAGATTTGTTCGGAGCGGTGCAAAACCCGCCGAGCACTCTGAACCAATGCAGATTTGGTGACAGGCTTAAGAATGTAATCATCAATACCTAATCCCATGGCGTTGTCGCGTATTTCCTGACTGTCCGCATATGTGAGGAAGATAAACGGCGTGAGCAAAGTATTGGTCTGATTGTGAAGTGCCTTTTTTAAATCCAACCCGTCCATGCCTGGCATCCGAATATCGGAAATAACCAGATCTACGTTGTTATTCATCAGAAACTGGAGTGCGTCCTGACCGTTGGATGCTTCTGACACTTTGAAGTGCTCAGAGAGGTAAGCACTGATCAGTCTGCGCTGGCTGTCATCGTCTTCGACGACCAATACACAAGGTCTGGTCGCCACTTGTTGAATGCTCCATTTGAGGGTGAGGCGGTTTTCCCCAAAGGTGGTACGTTTTGTGTATTCAAGTCCATCTGTCAGGCTGTGGATCAAGGCTAAACCACGTCCGCCTTCCTTTTCTTCAAAAGTGTCTAGTGATTTAACGCGGCTAGCGAGAGTGGGATCCCAGCTTTCACCGTCATCGTCAATGTGAAGCAGCCACAGTCCATCAACGCATTCCAATGAGACTGCGATAAATGTTGGAAGAGGTTCCGTGTGTTCCAGTAGATTAGCGGCCGCTTCAGAGAAACAAAGCTGAATCTTGTTAGAAAGATGATCGGCGACACCGCGTTGCTTGAGTGTTTGACCAAGCCGCTTGCGAGTATCACTGACTTTTCCTAGTGTCGCTGGTCGACAGATTTCCTGAACTACTGAGACCATAGATTAAATCTCCAACGACAGCAGATGGCTGCTGAATATCGACTTGCGGAGCTTTTGCGTGAGTTTCGGGAAGCGATTCCCTAACCTACCAATCTCACGGAGGACCTCGGTTTTCAGCGATGGATTGTTTTTGTCGTTCATGACACAACCCAACAGATGGGCACCCGCGTCATTGAGCTTTTTGACTGATTCTGATGCTTGCGCTTCTGTCGTCTGACCGGACATGACCACCATAATGGTGCCATCAGAAGCCGCTGCCACTCGCTCTGGAGGAATATTATTGGCATTGAGGCGAGCCACTGGTGAGGTATCGAAAATGATCAGGTCATAGTCTTTGTGCCATTCCTCGACATACGTTTCCAGCGAGCCCGGGCGGCGCAGTTCCATGATGGTTTCACGCTTGGAAGGCGCGATAATGCCGGTAAAATAGGTGTTCTCTCCATCTACACCAACAAGCTCAGGGTTGGGCAGATAGTGATTGTCATAGGTGGTCACCGTCATACCTTGGCTCACCAAGCTTGGGTGGTAGAGGTTTAGGTCCACAACCAAGGTAGACTGGCCAGCGAGCAAAGAACGATGAGCGATAGCCGATGCCAGCGAGGTGACGCCTTCGCCAGACTCCGTGGCAGTGATAGTAAGGGTTTTGTAGTTGTTACGAACGATTTGAAAGTAAATACGTTCGATTTCGACATTAAGCGGCGAAATAAACATCACAACACTCCTATAAGTGCGGCGATACCAGCGAGCTGGAACAGGTCAGTAATACCCTGTCGGATTTTCTCAGCGGTACTTTCGTCTTTGCTCGGGATATACACCGTATCTCCGGCCCGAAGAACGGGTAAATCCTGAAAACGAGCTGTGCGGCTGAACTCTGAAAGGTTGAAAGTACGTGCCTGATCGCGGCAGCAGGATAAGTTCACCACAGTGATTTTCTCAACATATGCGTTGTTGGAAGTGCCGCCAGCTTCGGCAAGCAGGTCCAAAATCGTCATATGGTCGTCAAAGTTATAGCGCCCGGGTTTGTTAACCGCGCCTAGCACCCTAATAGTTTCTTCTTTAGGGCGGTCAAGCCAGTTCCTGTCTTTTTCCGGGATATAAATGGTGTCGCCGATATTCACTTCTGGCAGTAAGTTGGAGTCGCCAGTTTCAAAAAACAGGGCGAGATTCAGACGGCTGACCCGGGCATGTTTACCATCCAGGTGGGTAATGCGGATATTGTGCAAATCCGCATTGGCAGTCGGACCATCTGCGGCGGAAAGAATATCCAGAAAGTGCATTTCTTCTGTAAAGCGGTATCGACCGGGTGCGCCCACCTGTCCGAAGACATAGATGGAACTGTCTGAACTTTGGCGAATCCATTTGGATTTGTTATCGACAGGATCATCGGGCAAGTCATGCACACGCACTGTAGAGCCCGCGCGAATTTCTGGTAGCTCGCTGTCAGGGCGACCTTCGTTGATAAAGGTGTCCAGGTTGAGCACGTAGGTTTTGGTGCGGTTGCCACCGATAGGTGTTACTACTTCAATACGGCTGGTGTCTGCACGTGAAGTTGGGCCTCCGACATGAGCCAGCAAATCCAGCAGTGACATTTCATCTGACCATTCTACGCGGCTGGGACGCAATACTTCGCCAATAACACGCACCGCACGTGAAGGAGCCACTTTTAGCCAGGATTTTTCATTCTGATCTAGCTTTTCCGGCACAAAGATAGCGTCACCCGGCTTAATGGCGGGCATTGGGCCACTCATCCGGCCATCTGTGAATTCAGAGAGGTCAAAAGGTACAGTCGAACCATCCCGTCGGATAATTCGGATTTGGCGGCTGTCAGCAAATCGGTTTGGGCCGCCAGCATTGGCAAGAATATCGATAAAGGTAGCCTCTTCTTTGCCCTCATAAGCCCCAGGTTTTGCGACTTCACCCATCACATAAACAATGTTTGAACCGGCTTTGATCTCTTCTTCCTGCTTGGGTACGAAGATGGTCGCACCAGCGACGATGGTTGGCAGAAGGCTTTCATCACCGGAGTCGAGGTATTTTTTAAGGTCAAAGATCTTTGGTTCGTTTCCTGATATGACACGGATTTGCTCAACGGCTGCGTAGCGTGTCACACCACCGGCACGCATCAACATATCGACAAGATTGTTTTCGTCTTTGGCTGAAAAGCTGCCGGGGCGCAGCACTTCCCCGAATACTTTTATGGCTTCCCTGTCTTCTGCTGCATCACCGGAGTCTGCAAGCGCTGTGGGGTCGAAGGTTTGCTCGATGTTACCGATCATGGGAGAGACTGGGATGAAAAGCGTATCTAATGAACGCAGTTCGGGCAGAATGGCAGAGTCGCCCGTATCAAGAAATTTCTTATAGTCGAAGATAATGACTTCTTCGCCACGGCGCAGTTGGAAGCGGTCAAGTTGGGCACCTGCTCGAAGGCCTCCTGCAGCATAAAGTGCCATTTGAACCGACGCATTTTGGTTAAGCGTGAATTCGCCTGGCTCCTCCACATAACCTTCGATGGTGACTAAAAGCTGTCGTTTGCTGACGAATACCTGCAAAGACGACAAATCTCGAATGACGGCGCTGAGGGTCTCTTTCACCGCGGCATCCAGCTCTGCTTCTGACATCCCAGTCGCTTCAATCATGCCGACTTCGGGGAGCGTCAGACGACCCTGACGGTCTATCTGGAATTCTTTATTGAGTGTGACTTCACCGGGCAACATGATGGCAATTTGGTCACCCACCTGAACACGATAGTCATCTGCTTGCGCTGTAAAGCTCAGCAACAAGGCAGCAAAGAGGGCAAAAATTCGGTTCATAGCTTGGTTCCCCCATTGCCAGATTTCGATCCAGCCTCGATGACTTCGATCGAGACGCGGCGATTGACCAAGCGGGTTTCAGGCTCATTGCCTTCAAACAGAGGATCGGCTGAGCCAACAGCTGCGACAGTAATGCGCGACGGTGCTAATCCGAAAATCTGCAAGTAACGTTTGACCTGATTAGCACGGGCAAGAGATAGCTTTTGGTTTGCAGTTGAGTTTCCGATTGAGTCTGCATGCCCCGTTACATGGAGGCTGTATTGAGGAATATCACGGAGAAGGTGAGCGGCCTCCGCGAGGTGCCCCATGTATTTTGGGTTAACTTCTGGTGAGTTGAAAGCAAACTGATTATCAACATTCAGCAGAGCATAGATTTTAGCAGCGAGGTCAGAGGCGTTGTTGTAGCCGTCTGCTGATGCCGGTACACAAGCACCACTGCGCTTTACAGCATCTAGCTGCTTTTCGAGTCTTTCAAGAGTGGCACGTTGGATGATGATGTCATTGGCAGCATCAAATTCGAGTCCGCCATGTAGCTCACGGACAATGCGATCTTGTATTCTTCTGGCTTGCAGCACGGTGGCTGGAAAGCAAAGCTCGGCTCCTTCAAGCACCAACACATCCAAATGTCTGGCACCGAGTTCCCATTCAAAGCGTAAACCGTGTTCAGGGCCTAGTGGCTCATCTGGCATAACAGGAGAAATGGTTGAATGATAAGCCTCAGCCATACCACCCTGACCATGATCAGGAAATGCTGAACAGCCTGAAAGTACTGTAATCGCAAAGGTAAGCGTAAAGAGTTTTCTCATCCCGTTTCTCCCTATGGCGATTCGGTTTACTGAGTGGTTTGCGCAGCTTCTACAGAGATGGCGCTGTTGATGCGCAGCAGTGTGATGATTTCCATGGGTTGGCCGTGCACATTGGTCAAAGACAATGTGTGGCCTTTGGCTTTGAGTCTTTTGAACAGAAAGACAATGGCGCCAATACCGGAGCTGTCTAGGAAGTCGACTTCACCCAAGTTCATGGTGATGTCAGACATTTTCTCTTCAGCAACGAGCTCATCGAGCGTGGGTTGTGCTTCGCTGCATCCTTGGGCATCCATGTCGCCTCGGACGATGAGTAGGAGGGATTCATCAGGCTGTTTAATGGATTCAATTTGCATGATTTTTTTGCCTCACCTGTATAGATATGGGTTCTAATGCGAATTCCGTACCATGTTGCAATATCAAATAAAAACAATGGGATAATTAATGTTGGATGATAGGCTTACTTCGGCTTTCTCATTTTGGAAGTAAAAATGAGAAAAGCTCGCAATCATCAAATTGTGCTGAAATATCGCGATTCTTTAGGGCTAGAACAAAATTTATTCACTAAAGATCAACAGCCCTTAGTGTAATTGTCTCAAATATAAGATAGAAGTAATTCGATGTTTTCGCGGGAAACATCGGTGGAATTGTGGTGAACGGGGAGTAATTGGATCTAAACCGACGATAGTTATGACGCAAAGTTATCGGTCATGATATGCATCTAGGTGGTTACAAGCTCATGCAAGGTTGGGCACTACCTCCTCCCTAATTCAAACAGGTTTTAACATGAAGCTTGGGGTGGTAATTGAGAAAGCGCCTTACCTCTCCGCGTTGGCGAGAGAAAAGCGCTTTGGTCGGTAAACTTAAGCGTCAAAGCTGATGTGCTTCTTCCCTGTCCAGTTCTCAATCACATCGATCATAGTACGTTTGTTGACGGGCTTAGCGAGGAAATCATCCATGCCCACTTCTTTGCATTTTGCTTTATCTTTCTCACTCACGTTGGCGGTCATGGCAAGAATAGGCAGAGTACGTCCTTGTTCGTTGAGGGTTCGAATCGTTTCACAAGCAGTGAATCCGTCCATCTCGGGCATTTGTAAGTCCATTAACACCAGAGCAAATTCGTCCTTTTCGACCGCATCAATAGCCTCTTTGCCGTTATTAGCGGTAGTGACCCTAAAGCCTGCTCGCTCTAACATGGTTCTCGCAATGAGCTGGTTGGCGACGTTATCTTCCACCAGAAGAATGGCAGTTCCAGTATCGCTTCTGAAGGCTTTGCGACTGAGTGTCTCGGGTTCATATTCTTCTGGGTAGTGGAGTTCACAGGGCAAAATAACGGTGAATTCACTGCCAAGTCCAACGTGACTCTCCAGCTTGATTTCACCTCCCATCAATTCGACCAGGCGCTTTGATATCGCAAGGCCCATTCCAACGCCACCATAAGTACGTGAGAAGGTTGCGTCTTTCTGGGTAAAGGGTTCAAAAATCAGGTTTTGATATTCGGGTTCAATACCGATACCGGAATCGCGGACTTGAATACGTAGTCCACTAGGAAACTGGTGGTTAAGCATTAATTCTACTTCACCAAACTGGGTAAATTTGATCGCATTTCCCACCAGATTGGTCATGACTTGGGATAGTTTGCCCTCGTCCGTTTTTGCCACCACGTGATGATTGAGGCGATCATCGAGTCGAAGTTGGAGCGATTTGGCGTGTGCAGATTTCTCGAACATTGAAATTACGCCTCGAGCCATTTCCGCCACATCAAACTCTCTCTCCTCAATTTTGATCGCACCGACATCGATTTTTGAGTAATCAAGAATGTCGTTGAGCTGATTAAGCAGAAGATGCGCAGCATCGTCCGCCATGTTAGTGAGTGTTTCACACTGCTCAGGGAGCTCTTCTTCTTTGAGTATATCGATGGCTCCGAGGATGGCGTTCATAGGGGTGCGGATTTCATGGCTCATGGTTGCTATGAACTGTGACTTCGCCATGTTGGCGGCAACAGCTTGTTCACGGGCATGATCGAGTTCTAATTCCCTGAATTTCAGGCGTTCAATATGGAATTCCAAATCATCAACAGATTTTGAGAGACGTGTGATTTCATCTAAATGCTCACGGGGATGGCCTTCCTGTTCAGCCACACCTATCAGGCGTTGATTGATATTCGATAGAGGGCTGAAAATCATTTTTTGTGAGATGAGGTAAATCATGAAACCTAGAATCAGCAAAGTGATCGCTGTGTAAATGCGCATCTTTTCTACATGAAGTTCAATGTCGGCCATCATCTGCTTCTTACTCATGGAGATTTGCATGTCGCCAATGCGAGTATCACTGAAGTTGACGGGGTTGACGAAGTTGAGGGCCATCGGATTGTCGTCGTGTGGTTTGTCACCCCATTGACCTATTTCTACTCCACCTTCAGTGACAATGGATATGTAGCAAAGGTCCGGGTAGTGCTCGGCCATCAAAGCGAGCTTGTCATTCAGTGCTCCAGAACTTTTTGTCAGCACGTCGGAAGACAGTGCGGATGTGAGTGCAGAGAAGTTAGCGCGGATTTGGTTATCCATGCGCTCAGAAAGATAGTTGCGCTCGAAAGAACGAACAGCTTCTCCGGCGATAAAGCTCAGCGCCATTGTCAGCGCTAGAACGGACAGCATATATTTCAACCATAGTGGTAACTGCTTCATCATCATCTCCTTCGCTGTTCTCGCCTGCCTAGCTGTTTTAAGCCTTGGCCTCTCACTTTGAAAACGACTTTGACAGTCACTTTGACCAGTTCGAGCGCGATTCCTGCCAATTTCAAAAGGTTGGAAGAGTGCTAGAGGAGATAATGCAGGGACTTTGCCAAGTTTCCGATTTACATGTAATTAGCGTTTTTTAATAAATGGATTTGGAGGCGGCTCTGGCTCGGAATTGTCTTTGGCTTCTTGTTTTGCAGAGCGGTTTCTTTGCTCAAAAAGGTCTGCCTCTCGAAGCGACACATACCTGAACACTGAGGCTGTCAGTGCTAAGAGGATATATATAGGCCAGGTAAAACCTTGGGTGAGGAAGGTCCCTGACACACAGAATGCGACGATGCCAGAATAAAGCCCTTCAGAAATCGCGCGGATGACAGGTCCATATTCGACTGGGTTAGCCATAACGATTCCTGTCGCGCGTTTTGCGGAAACGAACACCGTAATGGTCATGACCATAAAGGCGATAAGCCCGATAAAACCAGTTTCACCTAACACGCCAAACCAGGTGCTGTGTACAGCGTGGTTTAAGCCATCCCAATGCTTAGAATATTCAAAATAGTTGAAATAGAAGTTGTTTAAACCGACACCTGATAATGGATTGTCGACTGCCATATAAAAAGCTGCTTCCCAAGCGTAAAGACGACCAGCGGCGGAAGCATCCAGGCCTTCCTCTGCAGCACCACCCGATTTACGGCCGCTTATCCCTGCTGCCACAAACAAGACTGCCGCAGTAATACCACCACCAATAAACAGCAGGGTTTTCGATTTCACCCGACGCCAAGCTAACACACCAACGGCAGACATTATGCCTAATAGTCCTCCACGGCTTTGTGTCGCAATAATGGCGGAGAAAATGGCAACCGCTGAGAGAAAAGCGAGAAAGCGAGTCTTCTTTGATAATCCGGGTGTCATTAGGATGCTGATAGTAAAAGAAAAGGGGAACAGAAGTACCAACGCTAAATCGTTAGGGTCGCCAAGCACAGAGCCTAACTCTCGCCCAACGGTGACGCGTGTTCCTTCCACCATGCCGATGCCATTCACTTTGTTGAACAAGGTCACAATCGCGACGGCGGTACCTGACACAGTGATCATTATCATGGCATTGCGATAGTGATGTATGCCGGTTAAAAGCCACGCCAAGGCTGGCGTCATAATGCCGATTTTTACGTAGATGTTTTTAAAATAGGCGATGGCTTCGCCCACGTTGCTAGAGAGAGGAATACCAATAAAGACCAACGCAAAGAAGATGTAAAAGGCATTCAGTTCCTTGGATGTCCACATTTTAATTTTGCCGCTGAGGCCGATATGCCAGGCAAGTGTCGTCAGGGTACCGAGCGACAAAAGAAGCGGGAACTTAAGGTTATAGAGTGGTGCAAAAGCTTCGTGTAAGCGGAAAAAGGAAAAGGCAATAAACAGCAGACCAAGTAATACAGGCTGAGAAAGAGTGATAAGAATCGCCAGAGGGACCAGACCAATAGCAACCGGGATCACTGGATGAGGAATAACCAGCCACACCATGCAAGACAGTGCGACAAACGCTGCCGTCGCATGAACGAAATGCGTTCTTATGCGGGTAAGCAGAAGTTGTCTTTGCTCGTTAAGCCATTCGAATAATTGCATTTTTCTGAGAAAGATATTCCATGCATTGAGTAAAGCAGAGATCCGAGCAAAATGTGCGCCAGAGAAAGAAGAGAAACAAAGTGCTTTAAAAATAATGAAGTAGTGCAGTGAAAATAAAAAACGCGCCGACACGGCGCGCTTTTTATGATTTTGCATGTCAAATCGGGAAGTGGAAAGGAATCAGAGTGTTGCGCCAGGATGTATTAAGCGAATAACCAATGAACCTGCTGCACGCATGGATTCAACATTGTGGCTTAACACCACACCACCTTCCGGCGCATGGTAGCGGTATTCCTCTTCACCAAAGCTGTCGTATTGGATCGCTAACACCTGACCTTTCTCCACAGCTTGCAATAATTCAACCTGTGGAAGAATAAAGCCGCCCTGAACAGCACGAATACTGGTCACGCGAGCGCTTTCAATCGCTGGTTCCACTGCTGCAAATTCGCCATCAATCAAACCGTATAGAGTGAAGATGTTGAGTACACCGCGAACCGTACGATTCACCATTTCTATATCGGTATAACGGCCGACACCAGCTTCAACCGTGATGCTCGGAATGCCATTCTGATTCCAAACGGTTTCCAGGATACCCGGGTCGCCTGGATCGTTCAGAATGGCATCTGGGTTCATCAAGCGCGCCATGTTAACAGCGTCATCCAAACGATAATCCGCGAACACATAAAGCGGATAGCGGGTGCCAGATGTTTGCGTATGCAGGTCAATCGCAAGATCGGCATTTGGCTGGAGAAGGTTACGCCAGATCGGATCAAGATAGCGTTGAGGTTCGTTACCTTGCGGATTGCCCGGGAAATGGCGGTTCAGGTTGCCACAGGAAACGTCAGGGTCAGAGGAAAAGAAATCGCGGCTGTGGTGCAGCATACCGCTTAGGTTGACGGTAGGTACGATGGTCACGCAACCTTTCAGTGATTTACCACGCAGAGCACGGGCAATCGCTTGTGCTGACAAAACACCATTGTATTCATCGCCATGAACACCCGCGGTGATCATGATGTTCTTGCCCGGTTCAGTGCCTTTAAACACCCAGACAGGAAGATGTTGCCACTGTGCCAAAGCATCGGTTGCGGCGCGGAACCAAAACTTGTGTGCACCTGCATCCAGTTGGCTCACATCAAGTGATGAAATCACTGACAATCCGTCGATTTTGTTTCCTTCAATACACTTAGTCATTACGTAATTTCTTACTTTTAAGAATTTTATGGTTCGTTAAAACTCAAAAAAGGCGAGATTGTCATCCCGCCTTTATTCATGTCGATGTACCCAAACAACCTGAAGATGCAGGATTCAGCGAGATTGACTGGCGTTTTGCTCGCGGCGTTCCTTTGTAGGTGTAGTCACCTCCATCAAAAAGGAACAACAACGAGCACGGCGTCAGTCAACTCGCCCGAAGGGAGGGCCTCAATGCGCCCACTTCTTCGTTAAATTCCACGGAAATAGAACGACTATTCCTCGTGAAATTTGCCTCGAATTGAACGCATTGATGACCTCTGAATGCGAGCATCTTCAGGCTGTTTGGGTACTATACTTTAAGCTTACGCGAAGCCAGTGAGATGTGCACTCACAACTGTGATACTTGCGATGACAAAAAGTAAAAGCATAAATCCCCAGACAAACTTCGCCCAGTTACCCCAATTAATTCAAAACACACAGTGCAGTCATCACTGAAGCAGATGTCGGTGCAATGATGTTGATAAATCCCTCACCCAGCTGGAAAGCCAGAACTGCGACCTGATGCGCTACACCAGCAATGTCAGATAAAGGTGCCAGCAATGGTATGGTCAACGACAAGGAAAATGACTGTCTCCAAAAAAGTTTGGATTAGCCAATGGGATCCAGCGATGACCGGTGGCAGTTGGAGCGAAGTTGTTTAGAATGAAAGGGGCAAGGCATGGATGTAAGAGGAGCAGCAATGTCTTTTGATCTGAAGAAGCTGATTGAGCGTTGTGAAGAAGCTCTGGAACATGAAAACCCGCAACAAGCCACTAAGCGATTATTGAGAGAAAGTCTCCAAGATCCCGGTTCGGTCAAATCAGCACTCATGCCCGGTAACCGAGCAGATTTCGAGTTTCTGTATGAGTCAGATAACCTCACCATTCTTCATTTTATTTGGGCACCTAAAATGACCATGCCCGCACATAATCACAACCTATGGGCAGTTGTGGGTGTCTATGAGGGAAGAGAAGATCATATTTTTTGGCAAAAAGCTGACAACAGTGAATATGGAGATGCTGACATTCGTCCTGTTGGTGCTGCTTCCATTGGTGTAGGAGAAGTGCTGAGTATGGATAGCCACGCAATTCATTCGGTGACCAACCCTACATGTCTTTTTGCTGCAGGTATCCACATCTATGGAGGTAACTTCAGAGAGACGGACAGAAGTGGCTGGGATCCCATCCTTCTTCAGGAGACACGATTGGATGCCGAAAAAAACCAAGCCATTTTTGATGTGGAAAACGATGTATTGGATTTGCTCAAACATAGGCATAAATAGAAACGACCAACCCAATCTACTGTGGTTTACACGTCGCCGCTGAAGAAGCCACTGAACATGGGGAATTCAGCCGTAGCTATCCTCTCTGAACTCAGAGTTTGTTCGTAGCTTCTAGCGTCTGTTCGCCAAAGGTCACAAGACGCTATTCGTTCTGTTCGACTTCACAAAGGAACATAAGAAAATCACGTTTCTAATCCTTGTAGTCCTGATTGTTCTTGCTGGTTTCTAGATCGAACACTGGATTTCATTTACGGGATGAAGGTTCAATACGACCATCAGAAAGAAACCGAAGTGAGGTTGCTGACTTAACCATTATTAATGGCCAACTCGCAACTTGGGCGCTTTCATAACAAGGAACACTGCCAGAGCACATACCGCAAAGCCGATAATAGTGGCCGTTGAAAACGCTTCATCGAAAAAGAGCCATCCCTGAATAGCGGTAACGGGCGGAACCAGATAAATCACAGAGGTGACTTTAGATGCTGCGCCTTGGCCAACCATGTAGAGGTATAGCAATACCGCAATGACTGATAACGCCAGTACAGACCAAATCATGGTGAGGGTGAACGTTAACGACCAAGTCACTTCAAAGCCTTCCACCAACCAAGCCATCGGCAAAAAGAACACACCAGCTGCAACATATTGCCACATCGCACAAGCAACCAAATCAACACCCTGACAAAAGTGCTTTTGGTACAAAGTGCCGAGGGTAATGCCAAGCAATGCCAGAAAAACGAACAGATAGGCATAGAAAGGTTGAGCGTCGATATTCCAGCTCATCTTGCCCTGCACGACCAATGCGATGCCGAAAATACCCGCGAACAAGCCAACCCACTGTGCTGGATTAAGCCGCTCGCTGGAAAGATTAATCACAATCAGAGCGGTGAGGATTGGCTGGAATCCAACCAGCAAAGATGACAAGCCAGCAGGCATGCCAAAACCAATCGCTGCAAACACCCCGCCAAGATAAAAACCGTGTATTAACAGCCCAGACAGTAGGACGTGAAACAGCACTTTTCCTTTGGGCATCAGGGGTTTCATGACACCCAAAATAACGATAAACACCGAGACGTTTAGCACCATGCGAATAAAAAGGAAAGTGGCGGCATCCGCATACGGAAGGCCAAATTTGGCACCGATAAAGCCTGTGCTCCAAAGCAATACAAAGATAAAGGGAATGGCGCTTTTCAGCATGGGGCAGCAATCCTTGCGCTATGAGAGTGAGTCGAGAGGTGATTAAAACGCAATCAGTGTTTGACAACAAGGAAAATGATTGCGTCCAAAAGCATATAAATTCATGTGAGTAAGTGGGTCAGTGTATGAACGACGAAAAGCCCACAGATGTGAGCTTTATGTGTTGGTGAAGGAGGTTAAGACAACCAATCCAAACTGAGCAGTAATCTTGGGGCACTTCCGGGGGCAGGAGAGCGATGAACAATACCGCGGCCTTCATTGCCGACCCAGGCTTCACCTTTTAATATCGCTACGGCCCCGGTGGGGATTTCTTTGATACCAGAAGGGGCGACAGATTGCTCTGGTAATTGCCCCGGTGAGCTAGAGCGCTCAACGTCACTCTCATCAATCCATTCCGTACCACGACCAGAGTATGTAACCAGCAATCTGGCTGGGACCCGGTCGATATGGAAACGTGGGCACATAGTTGTATCCAATACCTGCAGGCGAATACCCAACGCGTCGGGCTCGAAAAGGCATCGATACATTTCGATCACATCTTCCACATCCGCTAACCAGCTTTCTATACCTTTGAGTTCCAACGCCCATTTAGGCAGAAGTTCCCAGATAGACAGCGAATTTTCGAGTGTGACAAAGCGATTGTACTTCCCTACCCGAGTAGCGAACTGGTCGGCAAACTCTCTGCAATCTGGTGAAAGCTCGCGTTGCCAGACGGTAAGATTCACGTCTTCCCGGAATATTTCGGTTAGGCATTCTGGGTGGGTATTCTGAACCGTCACTGGCCGGGTGACTGTTTCGAACTCCGCTATCATGGACAGTCTCCAAATTGTCTCGTAATTGAAATGTTATAACATAACATTTCAGTGTGTGCGACTACATGGAGTATTGCAGAAAGAAGTTGTTTTGATTCTCTTCGAACTGAAATTCGTTCTTGAAAATGAAGCATCTAGGGAGGAGGCGTCTGATTCAAACTAGATCATTGATTAAAAAAAGATATTTACTATGGTGCCAAGGATAGGTAAGCATGACGACTGAATCTTCGACAGAGACCCGAACATGGGATTTTAACAACCGCTTACCGCTTGCATTGAAATTGTTCTTTTTGCCATCACTGGCATTCTTTGTGATTTTCTTGATGAATCACGAATTTGAACTGACGTTGTTTTTAGCATCACTACTCGTTTTCATCGTATTCTTTTTGTTCTTTGGTTACCTGTTCAGTCATGAGTTGGTGGAAATTAACTCGTCTACACTGGAGCATTCTCATCATCTGCTTGGTGTGACCTACAAAAAGAGGAAGTACCCACTTGGACACATACATAACTTGCGTGTGTACCCAAGCATGTCAAAGCCGTCTTTTTTTGACCCTCAAGGCCCTTTTTCAGAACAATTGAGGCTGCATATGCTTGGCGGCTCGGTCGTGTTTGATTATGGCCCTCTATATCGAAGTATTCAGATGTTCAAGGGAATGACAGAGAAGGAGGCGCTAAAGTGTGTCGCCCAAATGACTGAGTTGCTAAATGAATATTGATTGAGAGGTCACTCGCTAAGCAATCTCTTGTTTCTGAAGCCAACTCTGGCTTTTGATACCTTCGGCGAAAGCTTGAAAGTAGCTCGCTATCTGCGTGTTTCTGGAGAGATGATCTGAAAGGGAGCTAGAGAACATGGAAAGTTTGGGGCTGATTTATTTTCATCTGGTAACGGCAGTGCTGTCATTTTTGCTGGGAACCTATTTGCTTGCCCGCAGAAAAGGTAGCCCCCTGCATAAACGGCTCGGAAAGGTGTATATGCTGTTAATGATGGCTACGGCCATTTCTACCTTGTTTATCCCGTCGCAGGTGGGGCCTAAGGTGTTCTATCACTTTGGCTACATTCATATTCTCAGTGTTGTCACCCTTTACACCATTCCTGAGTCCTTCATGGCGATCAGAAGGGGTAATGTGAAAAAACACCAGCAAAGCATGGTGATTTTGTATGTTTTGGCGCTGCTGGTGGCGGGTGCATTGGCGTTTACACCAGGAAGGTTACTGCATACTTGGCTGTTTGCTTAGTTGCGTTGAGTAATAAAAGAGGCTGCTTGGCAGCCTTTTTTATTATCAAAATTTATAGACAGCTCCAAGGCTGAACTCCCAACCTAAATCGTTTTGTGCAAGGCGGCTGTCACTGTCATGGTGCTCAAGTGCAACTTGAGAAATGGCCAACCAGCTTTCAGAAAGATCGTAAAGGGCGATAACACCGCCTTTGTACACCCAGGTTTCGTCAGCGTTGAATTCGGCTAAGCCAGATGCAGAAGACTCCTGAGCTGAGATGGAATACAGATGTTGGGAAAGCTTCTCGTCGCGATAATTCAGTTCCACGTAGGGTGACAAGACAAAGTCAGCGATGGGCGTGTCAAACGCTCGGCCGAGATGAAGTTGGATTTCGTAGCCGTTGTGCTCGTCGGTGACATCATGAAGATAAGTGAGGCGCGCACCCACAGTACCCAGTGTAATGCCAAGCTCACCGTTGCCATCTCGGTTATTTATCCCTGAAGGGATGTTGTCGAAATCGTTAGAAACCTCTGCAAAGCGAAGGTTACCGGAAAGGCCAATAAACGGGATCGGGTTGTAAGTGAAAAGGCTGCCATCAATAAAACCATGCTCACTGTTATAGAACACGTATGGCTCAGCCCCGACTTTTGTGCCTTGATTTGAAAAGACCGATTCCCCAACAGTCAGTCCGGCACCGACAAAACCAAAATCCTTGTATTTATCCTGTGCTAATGCCGGCGTCGCGATGACAGACAGCAACAGAGGGGACAGAATTGATATGACGCATTTTCTCATGATAGCTCTCCTTTCTATGAAAAAGAAGAACTGTAATGGAGGAGGTTTCTTTCAGCAGACTTTAGCTTTGCCGGTTACCTTTGATGAGACCTTCGATGGTCTCAGTCACCTGTTTGAGTTTCAGGCTCTGCTCTTTGTAACTCATCGAGACTTCTGAGGTTTCATTGGCAATCTGGTGGTTGTTGTTGACGATTCCTGTCATGGACTCCATGGCAGAATTCACCTGAATAAGGCCTTTCATTTGCTGGTTGAACGCCTGACTAAAGGAATCAATTTCCTGCGCCAACCCTTCAATTTTGTTGGAGATATTCGAAAAACTGACCTGGGTTTGTTCCGAAAGCGCCTTACTTTCCTTCACCCGCAATTCTGTGTCTTGCACTATCTTGCCAACGGTGACCATTGAGTCTTTCAGCAGCTTATCGATATCTTGCGATGCTTGACCCGACATTAAGGCCAACTGGCCCACTTCCTGAGCCACAATGGCGAACCCGCGTCCGTGCTCACCTGCACGCTCGGCTTCTATAGAAGCATTGAGTGACAGCAGCTTGGTTTGGAAAACAATGTCATGAATGACCTTGGTGTAGTCAGAGATCTTTCTAATGATCTCGTTTATCTCCTGCAACTGCTTGTTGGAGTTTTCAATCAGCACGACCGAATGCGCCATCTTGTCCATGTTCTTACTGCCGTCAGAGCTGAGCACTAACGTACCTTTGGACACATCCAGACAGGTCAGGACGTTTTCATTGGTGCGCTCCACCATCTCCCGGATTTCTGACATGGCAGATACATTGGAATCCAGCGCGCTTCGCTGTTTCTCAACCCCGTTGGCAATGTCTTTCGCGCCTTGTAGAACAAGCCGGGAATTTTCCTGAGCAGCTTCAGACACATAGGCGAGGTCTTTGGTAATTGAAATGAGCGGCTTAGAAAGTCGCATTGAAACGAAATAGATGATTAAGCAAAGCAGAATGATGATGCTGACAAAGCAAAACAGCACCACTTGCAGATTCCTTTGCAGTGCCGCCGTTGAAGCCTTCTCGTTGTAGGTAATATTCAGCACACCGAGCAAAGTCCCATCAGGAGCGAGGATTTCTTCCGAATACTTCAATGCTCCTTCACTGGCTTCCTTGGGGGCGGTTTCTGTGTAAGGCACCCCAAGGCTGTCCATAAATTGGATATGATCAATATCCTTATCTTTCATTCCAACTTGAACAAACTCCTCCAACGCAGACAAGTCATAATTCATGATGTATGTCTTGCTGGATTGATTCAGAAAGTTGGCCAATGACTGCACTTTCCCTTTTTGTATTTGGGATAACTCTTGAGCAGTCATGTGGTGGAAGAACACAGCCGCCAATACCAGCAATGCGGTGATACTCCCGATCAAGGGAACAAGAATCCGGTACTTAAGCGACAACCCTTTAAAAAACGACATCCACTTATTCATGGCTTCACTTCATGCTGCTGACTGGTATCGCTTTGCCATTCTCGATTTTCGTCAGGTATACATCGTCCAGGCCCTGTCTATCAGACTTACTGAAGTTCACGTAAAGGCCACCAAAGTTCTTGTTGCTGATGCTCTCCATCGCACTGACAAAGTTTGAACGGGTGAGTGACTGACCTGCCTGCTGTAAGGCTTCAACAATCACCATGGCATTCAAATAGCCTTCCAGTTGGGTGTAGTAAGGGTTTTCAATACCTTGGGCGGCGAGATCTTTTTTGAAGTCTTCAATAATGCGAAGGTCACTTTCATCTGGGTTAGGCATGACCTGGGAGATGTAACTGCCGTTGCCATCAGCACCTAATTCTGCAATCAGCTTTTTAGTGCCCACAAAAGAGATATTGGCGAACTTAGCGCCAAAGCCTTTCTGATTTGCCAGTTTGATGAAGGCACCACAAGCTTTATAGGCGCCGACCAAAATCACGGCATCCGGATTTTTGCTCATAATGCTGTTCAGCCCTTGCTCTACATCTAATGTATTTCGTGTGTATCTGCCTTCCGCATGGATTTTGAGGCCACGTTTCCTGAGGGCGCGCTGCACGCCCGCTTTACCTGCTGCGCCATAGCCGTCGTCTTGAATAAACACGGCAATTTTCTTGTATCCCAAATCATTGATGAAATGGTTAACCAGCTTTTCGGTTTCATTGAAGTAGCTGGCGCGGATATTAAAAATATTCGGATTGGTAGGGGTGCGAAGAAACTCTGCGCCGGTGAAAGGGCCGATATAAGGGACTTTTGCACGGTTCACTTCGGGAACGACGGCTTTTGAAGTTGGTGTGCCAACGAAACTGACGAGGGCAAAGACTTTGTCAGTATAAATCAGCCTCTTCGCATTCTTGGCTGCGCGATCCGGTTCGTAACCGTCATCAAGGGAAATGACTTTGATCTGCCTGCCATGAACGCCGCCTCCCCGGTTAATTTTCTCAAAGTAGGCGAGGGTACCCGCTTTCACCCCTGTGCCCAAACCCGAGGCTGGGCCGGAAAGGGCATTACTCATGCCGAATGTTATGGTGGTGTCCGTGACGCCGACTTCAGCAAAAACGGAATATGGTAGCGCGAGAAAGGATACCATTATCCAGCGTGAGAATTTCATCACAAAGTCCCTTACTAACTATTTGGTTATTAGTGAGTATAGGAAACATAGTTAATGTTTCATTACTGAGAATTTATGATGTCAAAATCAGGACTGGTTACAGGCAGGGATATTCGTAAAGCGCGGCATCGAAGCCTTCGACTTCACGACGATCAATGAAATAAAAACCGAACGATTCGTAGAAATTGCGAAGCCTTGGTCTGTCACCATGGCAATCACAGCGCAGCCAATGTCTTCCCTCCGACTTAACTAACTCCACCATAGCCTGTAAAACGCGATGACCAATACCACGGGTGATAAAGGCATCACCAATGACTAGTTTGTGAAAAAACAAAGAGTCATTAGCATTGATTTGAGGCCAGAAAAGAGCATCCATTTCTAGGATGAAGACACCGCCGATAATCTGGTCGTCTTCTTTGACCAGGTACAGGCTGCCATCGCCGTATGCTTTTTGCAGTGCAGATACCGAGACTTCTTCTCGTTCCCAAAGTGGGATTCCCGCGCTTTTGAGTCTTTCAATGGCTTCGAAAAGAAACCCTTCAATTGTCCGCCAATCGTCAGGATGGGTAGATTTTGTCAGTGATATCGGCATAGATCCCAGTGTTCTGCGACCGCGGCGTTCAGTTTAGACCTCTGACGTTTCTGACAGGGACTTTTTCAGCGAGCGGGCTTTGTTAAGTTCAATTTTATAGGCAGCCAACAGGGTGGAAAGATCACTCACTTTCACCGTGCAATTGCCCTCGTTGTCCATCGAGTTTAGAACGTCGTCGTTAAGTCTGGCGAGTGCATCACGCGTCGCCGGAGTATCAGTTATAATAGGCATCGTTATTGACTTTTTTGTTATTAATGTTGGGCTATTTAATCAGAAAGCGACTCAAGGAAACAATCTGGTTTTGAAACGGATTGTTTCAGTCAATCGAAGTGTAGCGCTTGGTGTCATAAATGGCAGGGTTGGTACAAAAATCAACCAGAAAATTAGACTTGTCACCCAATTGTAATGAAATTAGCCGCTTAAAGTTACTCAAAGCGGCCATGCATTAAATTGTGAGGATGTCATTTCAAGCGTGGAAAGTGCGTGTTATTTGCCTTCCAAGAGTAGTGAAGTTTTGCGATCAACGTCGAATAACGTGGCTGCCTATTCGCTGCGCACAGGGTATATCAGCGCCTCAGTATTAAAACCACGGGATTTGGCAGCTTCGATGAATTTCTGCATTACCTCTTCCGGCACTTCAGGCGTTCTCGCCAGAAGCCACAGATAGTCTTTGTTGTAACCAGAGACGAAGGCGTAGTCGTAGTTTTCACCTAATCCAAACACCACGTAAGACGAGTAAAAAGGGCCAAAGAAGGAGACCTTCAAATGAGCGACATCACGTTCGCCGACGAAGTAGGCTCGGCCTAACGCTTCACTCCATTCTTTGTCTTCATCGTTGTAACCGCGGTTAACAACGTTTATCCCGCCATCGTCGCGTGGTGTGTACTCCGCGGAAACCAAAGAAAGACCGCGTTCGAATGAGTGGTCGAGTCTTGCTATTTCGTACCATTTTCCGAGGTAGCGTTGTTCATCAAATCCAGTAATAGGCTCAACACCTTCAGGAACGGATTGGCAGGCGGTCAGGCCAAAAAGAGAGGCCGCAATCAACAGCGCTTTAAACATAAATCGTGTCTTCTTTTTAATTGTTGGACAGTATGGCTTGATACGATGCCAAAATCCTAGTGGCTCATTTAGCGAAGAATTTTCGCCAGCGCATCAGCTAATGCCGCATGACCTGCTTCATCAAGATGGAGGCCATCAATCGGTGATGCCTCACAGACGGTTGTTGCTTCGAAGAAATCGCAGCCTTCTTCCTTTGCCACTGCACGGAAAAAGTTCGCAAGCTCAAGAGACTTCTGCCGACCATCACGAAAACCTGAAGCCCAGTTGTTGGCGTCGTGCATTGGCGCAGGCGAAACAATCAAAATACGCGGTGTCGGGTGACCTGCGTTGTCACACTGTTTGACCTGACCAATTAGCTTGCGAATACCTTCTGCGATCCAGGCAGGCTCTGAAGGATACTGGGATTTCAAATCATTGGTACCAAGTGTAATCACCACGCAATCCAGTGGGCGGTGGGTGAGCAGTATCATGGGCAGAGCAGCGCTTCCATCACGGTAAGGTTTCATTGGGTCATTCCACACAGTGGTTCGTCCATTGAGCCCTTCCTCAATAATCACAAATCTGTTTTGTGTATTGTCATCTTTGTCACTATTGAGCGCGTTTTGAAGGCGCGATGTCCAGCGAACGCCTTCGCCCCAACGCGATCCATTTGAGGGGTTGTAACCCCAAGTATTTGAATCACCGAAACATAAAATCCGTGGCATGGAATTATCCCTTTTTCTCAAGTGCTTCCATTTTACGATGATTAGCGGAATTCGTCGTCAGTTGACTGTGATGAATTGACGCTTTTCATTTTTACCGTGTCGCGTGTTGAACCGCTTGGATTGCTAAAACGGCTCAGTTTGGGCAGAAGGGATGAGGCTAATCCATCATCCGTTCTAGAAAGTGCTTTGAAACAAAGTGCGAAGCATCCAATCAACGGACGATGAGGGACCTGCATAAGGGACGTCAGAGTTTTAGGTACATAGGTTACCGAATGCAAGGAGTTCAGATGCAATGAATGAAAAAACACCCATGCAGAAGCGAGCCGCCGCGGCCAGGCATACAACCTCTGTTGATCAATCTAACCGACGAGTGCCGATTAATCTCAGGCAGTCGGGTCCCACACCGGTCGAGCTTCTGATCTCTACTCGGGTGAGAAAATCACCCTATTGGCATCTTTCTTACGAATCTGACTGCTGGCAGGCCACGATTTATAACCGCATGTATCATCCCCGCGCCCATATTCCTAAAGAGCAAGGCGGCGTGATGGCGGAGTATGATGCCTTGGTCAATCATGTGGCGATGTGGAATGTTGCGGTTGAGCGCCAGATTCAGGTGAAAGGACCGGACGCTGAAAAGTTCGTCGACTTCGTTATCACTCGTCCAGCTAATATCATCAAGCCCATGCGCGGAAAGTATGTGATCTTATGTAACGAAGAAGGCGGGATCATGAATGACCCCGTGCTTTTGCGCGTTGCTGAAGATGAGTTCTGGTTCTCGATTTCAGACAGTGACATCGAATTTTGGCTGCGTGGCGTGAACATTGGTAAAGGCTTTGATGTCACCATTGCAGAAATTGATGTCTGTCCAGTGCAAATCCAAGGGCCGAAATCAGAGGCGCTGATGACGGATCTGTTTGGCTCAGAAGTCAGTGATATTCCCTTTTATGGCTTGATGGAAGGTACGCTCAATGGGGCTAACGTGATTATCTCCCAGACCGGATTCAGCGGAGAAAAGGGCTACGAAATCTACTGCTTGGACGCAACGTTGAACGCAGAAAAAGTCTGGTATGGCGTGCTGGAAGCAGGTGAAAAGCACAACCTGAAAGTGACCGCCGTCGCTCATCACCGTCGCATTGCCGCTGGCATTCTTTCCTGGGGACAGGATGTTGATCAGGAAGTCTCTCCTTTTCAATGTAACCTCGGCTATCAAGTCCCGAAAGACAAAGAGGGCGACTACATAGGCAAGGCGGCACTTGAGAAAGCCAGAGTACAAATTGAATCCGGAGAATCTCCGTATCCTCTTGGTATGGTGGGGATTGTTTTTGGTGGCGAGCCAGTGATTGATTACGCTAACGATTTTTGGCTGATTTACGGCGAAGAGGGTGACGATGCAGTCGGCTACGTGACATCGCCTTGGTACAGCCCAGAACTGGAAACCAACATCGCGCTTTGCCATGTGCCTTGGAATGGACGGGATGTCGGCACCAAATACAGGGTGGCGTTACCAACGGAATTTGGCGGAGAGATTGTCGACGCTGAGATCGTCAGTATACCCTTCCGCCCTTCGGTGAATCCTAATTCCCGGGAAGTGGAGAAATCGCGTACCAGTGCGCCTGTTTCCTGACCTATATACTGGCGGTGCATTGCACCGCCTCTTTCTGGCGAAACGCTCATGACCATGAATTTTGAACAAGGCAAAGTTGATTGTATGCCTCAGCTTCCCGATCCCGCTTTTGCTGCGGCAGAGCTTATTTATCATGCCTCCCTTGAGGCGACACCACGTCAAGTGAGCGCATTGGAAAGCCGTCCTGAATGGCTACCGGAAGGTATCCGAGTGTACGTGCCTTTTCTTCCCTCCTCGAACTTTGAAGATGCTTTCGATACCTGTAAAACGCTGTTGATTTGGGGTGCGGTCCCGGTTCCTCATCTTCCTGCCCGCGCTGTCCCGAGCGAAGAGAAACTTCGTGAATGGTTGTTAGCGCTGAAAGTACTTGGCGTAAAGCAGCTGCTGCTTATATCTGGCGACATTAAAACTGTGCAGGGGCCTTATGCGGATACCATGCAGCTTCTGCAATCTGGTCTGTTGCAGGAATACGGTATTGAAAGCTTTGGTGTTGCGGGGCATCCCGAAGGACATCCTCACGCCGACCAAACAACGCTGAAAGATGCCCTTGAATTTAAGAGGAATTATGCCAAAGAACACGGACTATCCCTTTGGGTGGTGACGCAATTCTCGTTTGATCAGACGGTTTTGGAGCATTGGCTCGATGAACACCAAACCATACTTGCGGGAATTCCGGTGTATCTCGGACTTGCAGGGCCTACGCGTTTGAAAAACTTGCTTTCGTACGCGGCGCAGTGCGGGGTTGCAACATCAGCAAAGGCGCTGACCAAGAACATAAATGCCGTCAGGCTGCTGAGACCTTGGACGCCAGATTCATTGCTGGAAGGGCTGGCAATGTATCAATCGAATAGGTCGGAATCTGTGTTGAAGGGTATCCACTTGTTTCCGTTTGGTGGGCTGAAACAATCAGCTGAATGGCTCGCTAATAAAGCCAGATAATCCAGTTCACGGACAGTAACCCGGCATTTAATCTTGATGCCGAGACCCTGAAAGAGTGAAATTTGGGGCGTTCTAATGAATAATCAAAATAATACCGTATTAGTGACTGAAAATATGACAGCTTTACCTCCGCCCGGCGCGCCTGATATTGAAATCGCCCGTGCCGTCAAACCTTGGCCGATCTTTGAAGTGGCCCAGCGTAAACTCGGCATAGCCGCACATGCTTTGATCCCGTTCGGACATTACAAAGCCAAACTGGATTTGTCACAGATTGATACCACATCGAAAGTGGGCAAACTCGTGCTGGTCACCGCGATTACGCCAACTCCTGCAGGGGAAGGCAAAACTACCACCAGTATTGGTCTGGCTGATGCCCTGAATGATATCGGAGTTAGCGCCAGCGTTTGTTTGCGTGAACCGTCACTGGGCCCTTGTTTTGGTGTGAAAGGTGGAGCTGCTGGCGGTGGCCGTGCGCAAGCCATTCCGATGGAAGATTTAAATCTCCATTTCAACGGTGATTTTCATGCGATCACCTCTGCCCATAACCTGCTGGCAGCTTTGATAGATAACCACATCCACTGGGGTAACGAACTCAATCTGGATGCGCGCAAAGTATCATGGCGTCGTGTGATGGACATGAATGACCGCGCGCTTCGCCATACCTTGGTGGGATTGGGCGGCCCTGCGCATGGTCAGCCGCGCGAATCTGGTTTCGACATTACTGTGGCGTCTGAAATCATGGCAATCCTTTGTCTGGCAGAAGACAGAAAAGATCTCCAGCGCCGTCTGGGTAATATCATCATTGGACGCGACCGCGACAACAAGCCAGTGACCGCGCGTGATTTAGGCGCAGAAGGCGCAATGACGGTGCTTTTGAAAGACGCGATTCAGCCAAACCTGATCCAGACCTTGGAGCACAACCCAGCGCTTATTCATGGCGGTCCGTTCGCCAACATCGCTCATGGCTGTAACTCGGTGATGGCGACCCGCACAGCCATGGGTCTGACCGATGTTGTGGTGACGGAAGCGGGTTTTGGCGCGGATTTGGGCGCAGAGAAGTTCATCGACATTAAATGCCGTATTTCTGGTTTGAAACCGGATGCTGCTGTATTGGTGTGTACCGTGCGTGCGCTGAAAATGCAGGGTGGCGTCGCGAAAGACAATCTGGATGCAGTAGACGTTGACGCGGTGAAGCTTGGTTCAGCCAACCTCAAACGCCATATCGAAAACATGCAGAAGTTTGGCCTGACGCCTGTGGTAGCGATCAACCGTTTCCCGATCGATGATGCCAAAGAGCTTTCTGTCATCAAAGAAGTTTGCCTGAGCCTGGGCGCGCGCGTCGAAGAAGCACAGCATTGGGCAGAAGGTGGAGTCGGTGCCAAAGCGGTTGCAGAAGCAGTGAAAACCATCTTGGACGGAGAAGCACCAGATGTGCAATTCCTCTACGAAGATGACCTGCCAATTGATGACAAAATCCGCAAAGTCGCCACCTCGCTCTATGGCGCGGAAGACGTGCAGTTCAACATCGCGGCGCAAAAGCAGCTCGATGAAATCCACCAGTTGGGTTACGGGCATCTCCCTGTTTGTATCGCGAAAACGCCCTACAGCTACACTTCAGAGCCTTCGGAACTTGGCGCACCATCAGGGCACATACTGCCTGTGCGGGAACTTCGCCTGATGGCGGGTGCAGGTTTTGTTGTCGCGATTTGTGGTGACGTCATGACCATGCCAGGACTGCCACGTAAACCCGCCGCGCTCAGCATCTCACTGGATGATGATGGCGAGATTGTTGGACTGTTCTGAGCGCCATCTGATTTAAGTGTCGAAAAGCGCTACCTTGGGTAGCGCTTTTTGTTACTTATTCCTTGAACGTTTTTCTCCTGCCTTGAAGCACGTAAAGTACTTGTCATTCAATTCCAAGCGATTTGGCAGCAGGAGCAAGTGATGTGTAAGAAGGACAAACCGTATCAATATCAGGAGCGTCAGGTTGAGTTAGATACCGACCGCGCGTTTCGTCTTGGCGAAGGCAAAATCAGCGGTTATCTGTCCGTGATATTGGGTGGTTTGTCGCTGCTTGCCGTACTGGCTTATCTCTTTCCTTCCTATCTCACCACGACTGAACTTCGTAAAACCTACGATGCGGAAAGCCTGCAACATGTCCTGAAATACGGCATGTATTTTTCTCTTTTCTTTGGTGCCATGACTCACCTGCTGAAGAGGTATCGTCGTCTGGGTTGTATCGGCATATTGCTGACGCTGGTGGCTTTTGCTTTAGGTGGTTACACCTTACCTGTTGGCCCGGTTGAGCCGAAAGAACTCTCCTTGGGAGTGGATTGGTTAATCCTGGCATTTTTAGGCTCTGCTGCGATCTTTATGACGCTGGAAAAGCTACTGCCGAAGTACAAGAACCAAGTTATCTTGCGTAAAGAATGGGAAACGGATTTCTTCTATTTCTGCTTCAACCACTTGGCGATTTCCACCATTTTGATTTACGCCAACTACCATACGTCGCACTTTGACTGGGCAGTAAGTGCTTCATTGCAAGAGTCTGTGCAATCCCTGCCAGTCATTGTTCAATTTGTACTGATTCTGATTGCCGCGGACTTTGTTCTTTACTGGGAACATCGCCTGTTCCACGAAGTAAAAGCGCTGTGGCCCGTTCATGCGGTTCACCATTCGGTGGAAGAATTGGATTGGCTGGCAGGCTCTCGAGGTCACTTCATTCAAGTGTTTTCAGAGCGTGCAATGGTGATGGTGCCGCTGTATTTGCTGGGGCCTTCAGAGGCAGCATTGAATGCTTACGTGGCTTTCGCAGCGCTGCAAGCGGTATTGATTCACTGTAACACCCGCATGCACTTTGGTTTTCTGAAATATATCTTAGTAACGCCGCAATTCCATCACTGGCATCACAGCTCAGAGAAGCCTGCGATTGACACCAATTACAGTGCACATTTGGTGTTGTTTGACTGGTTGTTCGGCACCATGCACATGCCTAAACAGCATTGGCCAGCAAAATATGGCACCACCAAACCTATGCCGAAGGGCGTAATCAGACAAACTCTGTATCCGCTTACTGCACTGATTAGAAAGCAAAAATAAATTCAAAACTCTCCTCTATGCGCCGTTCGCGGCGCATTCCAAATACATCCTGTCGCATTCGCATCGCTGGATCAGCTGAGTGTTGTTTAAGTTGGCTAAATATAGAAAAGGAAAAACCAACAAAGGACGCACCCATGTCAGACGCTCTAGCGCTGCATCGAGATTCCATCATCATTGATGGCCTGATTATCGCCAAATGGAACCGGGAACTGTTTGAAGACATGGCAAAAGGTGGTCTGACGGCTGCCAATTGCACGGTTTCGGTATGGGAAGGTTTTCAGGGTACCGTCGATAACATTGTCGAATTCAACGAATTGATGCGTGAAAACAGCGACCTCATTCGTCCGGTACACACTACTGAAGACATTCTCGCCGCTAAGCGTGAAGGTAAAACCGGCATCATGCTGGGCTTTCAGAATGTTCACGCTTTTGAGGACAAACTCGGCTACATCGAGATTTTCAAAAAGCTGGGTGTCGGTATCGCGCAGATGGCTTACAACACCCAGAACCTGGTCGGTACAGGTTGCTATGAGCGCGATGGTGGTTTATCCGGTTATGGCCGTGAAGTCGTCGCGGAAATGAACCGAGTCGGCATCATGTGTGACCTTTCCCATGTTGGGCCAAAAACCTCGGAAGAAGTGATTCTGGAATCGAAAAAGCCGGTTTGTTATTCCCACTGTTTGCCGCTTGGCTTGAAAGATCATCCCCGTAATAAATCCGATGAAGAGCTCAAGTTCATTGCTGACCACGGCGGCTTTATCGGCGTCACCATGTTCGCCCCTTTCCTGAAAAACGGCATCAATTCCACTATCGAAGATTATGTCGAAGCCATCGATTACATCGTTGATCTGGTCGGTGAAGATTGTGTTGGTATCGGCACTGACTTCACCCAAGGCCACGATCAGGAATTCTTTGAATGGATTACCCACGACAAAGGCTACGCAAGAAGGCTGACCAAATTTGGCGAAATCATCAACCCGAAAGGTATCCGCACCGTGGGCGAATTCCCGAATCTGACGGCGGCTTTACTCGACAGCGGTTGGTCGCCAGAGAAAGTGCAGAAAATCATGGGTGGCAACTGGGTCAAAGTTCTTAAAGACGTTTGGGGCGAATAAGCCATAAAGAGAGGAAGCATTAATGGGTCATCATCCACCGGAAATCCCTATTCAGGTCGACGACGAAACTGGCGTTTGGAGCACCGATGGCTTGCCTATGCTCTATGTTCCCCGACACTTTTTTATCAACAACCATGCTGAGGTGGAAGACGCGATTGGCGCAGTTCAATACGCGGATTTGCTCTACAAAGCGGGCTACAAATCTGCTTATTTCTGGTGCGAGCAGGAGGGGGAAACCCACGGCATCTCCGGTGCAGAAGTGTTCGACCATTACATGAAGCGTCTTTCCCAGCGCGGTTGGGGACAGTTCTTTATCGAGCATCTGGATGTTTCGCAGGGAACGGCAAGAGTGCGGCTCGAAAACTCCGCATTCGTTTACTACTACGGCAAGGTGAACCGCAAGGTGGATTACATGTTCACAGGCTGGTTTGCTGGCGCCATGGATCAGGTGACGGAGAGCGTCGGCTTTCCGTTCAAAACCCATGCAGTGCAATTGCAAAGCGGCTCTGAAGAAGGCTGCGATTTTGGACTGTTTGAAGTGAAGCCGATTGGGTAAGAGAAGGTCCTAGGACCTTAAAAACTAAAAAGGAAGTGCAATGTCTCAGTTCGACGCTATTTTCCAGCCGCTTGCGATCAACAAGCTGACGATCAGAAACCGGGTGATCAGTACGGCACATGCCGAGGTGTATGCGACGGAAAATGGCATGCCGACTGAGCGCTATATCAAGTATTACGAGGAAAAAGCCAAAGGTGGCATTGGCCTTTGCGTCTGCGGCGGTTCAAGCCCAGTGTCTATCGACAGTCCCCAGCATTGGTGGAGTTCGGTGAACGTCAGTACTGATGAGGTTATTCCACACTTCCAGAACCTCGCTGATGCCATGCATAAACATGGCGCGGCTATCATGATTCAACTGACCCACATGGGGCGTCGTTCCCGTTGGGATGGTGGTCACTGGCCGACCTTAATGAGCCCTAGCGGTATTCGCGAACCTGTGCATCGCGCGACCTGTAAAACCATCGAGCCGGAAGAAATCTGGCGCATTATCGATGATTTCGCGCAAGCCGTCCGTCGTGCAAAAGAAGGTGGCTTGGACGGTGTTGAGCTCTCTTTTGCCCACCAACACCTTGTCGACCAATTCTGGAGTCCGCGCGTTAACCGTCGTACCGATGAATGGGGTGGCAGCTTCGAAAACCGCATGCGTTTTGGCGTTGAAGTACTGAAAGCTGTGCGTGCGGAAGTAGGGCCGGATTTTGCGGTTGGCATCCGCATGACGGGGGACGAATTCCATCCTGACGGCCTTGACCACGAAAACATGAAGGAAATCGCGGCCTATTACGATGGGCTGGGAATGATCGATTTCTTTAGCGTTGTCGGCTCGGGCTGCGATACCCACAATACCTTGGCAAACGTCATCCCGAATATGACTTACCCGCCAGAGCCGTTTATTCACCTCGCCGCAGGTATTCGCAGTGTGGTGAATGTGCCTGTGATGCACGCGCAGAACATCAAAGATCCGGTGCAGGCTGCGCGTGCGCTGGAAAGCGGATTGATTGACTTTGTCGGTATGACCCGCGCCCACATCGCAGACCCTCACCTCATCACCAAAGTGAAGCTGGGCCAGACAGATCAAATCCGTCAGTGTGTCGGTGCCAACTACTGCATTGACCGCCAATATCAGGGTATTGATGTCCTCTGTATCCAAAACGCAGCGACATCTCGCGAAGCCAAAGTGCCACACACCATCAGCAAAACCGACGGCCCAATTCGTAAAGTGGTTGTTGTTGGCGGTGGTCCCGGTGGTATGGAAGCCGCGCGTGTCTGCGCCGAGCGTGGCCATCAGGTCACCCTGTTTGAGAAAAACAGCGAACTTGGCGGGCAAATCACGCTGGCAGCCGCCGCACCCCAACGTGAACAAATCGCCGGTATTACCCGCTGGTTCGATCTGGAACTGCGCCGTTTGGGGGTGAACCTTGTATTCGATACGGCGGCAGATGAGGCGACTATTATGGCGGAATCGCCAGATGTGGTGGTGCTGGCTGTTGGTGGTAAACCGTTTATCAATCAGGAAGCCAAATGGGGCGGTGATGACGGTCTGGTGGTGAGCAGTTGGGACATTCTGAGCGGTGCGGTTGAGCCGGGAAAAAACGTGGTGGTGTATGACACCATTTGTGAATTCGCTGGCATGTCTGTGGCGGATTATCTCGCGGCTAAAGGCTCATTGGTGGAAATCGTGACAGACGATATTAAGCCGGGTGTCGCTGTCGGTGGCACCAGTTTCCCCACATACTATCGCAGCCTTTACGAGCGCGATGTGGTGATGACGCCTGATCTGGTGCTGGAAGAAGTCTACAAAGAGGGTGATAAACTGATTGCCCGCTTCGAAAACGAATACACAGGTGTCCGCGAAGAGCGCGTGGTCGATCAGGTAGTGATTGAAAACGGTGTCAGACCGGACGAGGCGCTCTACTATGCGCTCAAAGAGGGCTCCCGCAACCGTGGTCAGGTAGATATCGACACTCTTTTCGCCTTCGAACCACAACCCGCATTTGCTGAACAGGCGGACGGTTACCTGCTTTATCGCATCGGGGATTGCAGCGCGCAGCGCAATATTCACGCTGCCATCTACGATTCACTGCGTCTGTTTAAAGACCTCTGACCGACTGCGGGGTAGCTGTGATGTGGACGTCGCTTATCGGTCCCTTGTTAGTCATCATGATTGCGCTGGCGATTGCGGGCGCAGTCAAACGGATTCGTCTCTGGCAGCAAGGGAAGCCAGCCAGCTTTCCTATAGGTAAAGCCCTTGCTGCCATCCCCCGGCGCTACTTGGTCGATCTTCATGATGTCGTCGCACGTGACAAAGTGTTTGCGAACACGCACGTCGCGACTGCTGGGGGCTTTGTCGCTTCCGGCATTTTAATGGTGCTGGTTTTCGTTCTGGGGTTAGACAATACCCTGACATTTGCACTTATGAGTGCGACGTTTGCTGCGATGGCGTTTGGTTCAGTGAAAGTGAAAAAACGTCGCGAAAACCCGCCTGCTAATCTTTCCAAAGGGCCTTGGCAGAGGCTACCTAACAGTCTGCTGGTTTTCTCCTTCTCTGGCTTGATGATGTCGTTGCTGTTGTTATTGGGCATCGGCAATGTGCCCATCATCGTCGCGGCACTGCTTATTGTTGGCATTCTGTTAGGCTTGGCTGAGCTGCTGTTTGGCATGACCTGGGGTGGCCCAATGAAACATGCCTTCGCGGGTGCCCTGCATCTTGGTTTTCACCGTCGTCAGGAACGTTTTGGCGGTAGCCGTTCAACGGGATTGAAACCAATCAATCTCGACGAGCAAACCCTAGGCGTCGAAAAGCCATCCGATTTTTATTGGAACCAACTATTGGGATTTGATGCCTGTGTGCAATGTGGTCGCTGTGAGAAAGTCTGTCCCGCGTTTGCCGCTGGTCAGCCGCTGAATCCGAAGAAACTGATCCAGGATATGGTGGTCGGAATGGCTGGCGGGAGCACGGGAAATTACGCAGGCAGCCAGTATCCAGGCAGGCCTGATGAAGCACGTTGTGGTGCGCCGGATAAACCATTGTTTGAAGGTTTGCTGGATGCAGAAACGGTATGGTCGTGCACGACCTGTCGCGCTTGCGTCGAAGAATGCCCAATGATGATCGAACACGTCGATGCCATCGTCGACATGCGCCGTCACCTGACGCTCGCAAAAGGTGAAACAGTCGGAAAGGGCGCAGAGGTGTTGGAAAACCTGATTGCAACCGATAACCCGAATGGTCTGTCGCCAAACAGCCGTGCAAACTGGTCCGTGGATCTTAAACTCAATCATCTGTCAGAGGTTGGTACCACGGATGTGCTCTTGTGGGCAGGTGATGGTGCCTTTGACCTGGCTTATCAACGCACGCTCCGTGCGGTTGTAGCACTGCTTCGAAACGCCAATATCGATTTCGCCATTTTGGGTAATGAAGAATTGGATAGCGGCGATCTGGCGCGCCGTCTGGGCGATGAAGCCACTTTCCAGCGCTTGGCGATTGCCAATGTCAAAACCTTGAACAAATACCAGTTCCGATCCATTGTCACGCCGGATCCTCATGCCTTCCATGTGTTGAAAAACGAGTACCCGGACTTTGGCGGCAGCTATGATGTTTTTCACCACACCGAGTATCTGGCGAAGCTGGTAGAGCAAGGTGATATCAAGCTGAATCAGGCCAAAGCCCACACGGTGACGTATCACGATCCTTGTTATCTAGGGCGTTACAACGGTGGTTATGACGCACCGCGTTACCTCTTGAGCAGTATGGGACTGACGGTCAGTGAGATGGAGCGTTCAGGTTATCGCTCGCGTTGTTGCGGCGGTGGAGGTGGTGCGCCAGTCACCGATATTCCGGGCGAACACCGTATTGCAGATATGCGGATGGATGATGCCAGGGAGACAGGTGCAGAAATGGTAGCGGTTGCCTGCCCGCAGTGTGCAGTCATGCTCGAAGGCGTGGTGATGCCAAGGCCGGAAGTGAAAGACATTGCGGTCATGCTGCTCGATGCCGTGGCAGAAAACGCCGACGCTGGCCAAGCAAAAGCGGTGGGGGAGTAAATGGACGACATCAAACGACGCGATCCCCGTAAAGAACATATCCTGAGAAATCGCCTGCACCCTCAGTATGATGAGATGGCTGTTGACCATGATTTGCTGATGTCAGGTGGTACCAACCGCAAAAATCCCCACAAGCAGGGGTACTTATCGGCGGAAGGCATTAAACGGATCGACCGCTCTGGTGCTGCGGTCGCAGCGGCTGGCGTGGTGAAAAAACAGCAAGAACAAAGCCTTCCACTCAGGGCCATTGTTAATCCCTCCAACTATATTGCGGTGTTTTCGGATTCTGACAGTGCCAAGCTGACGGTGCTGGACAAAGACATGTTAGGACTTGCGCATTCGTTGGCGGACGATGGCACAGCCGTCGTAATGATTAACCTTCACAGTCGTGAGGGTGACCTTGCTTCGGCAGGCGCAGACAGGGCGCTGACGCTCGATGCAGCCAGTTACTCCCCTGACAGTTGGCTCGCGGTATTACAAACCATTGATTCAGAGCTAACCCCCAAACATTGGATATTCGCGGATGGCACCTTAGTCGGTGGAGATTTAGCAAGAAGATTAGCGGTCTCGTTGGGTGTCCGGCCAATCACCCGCGGCAAACAATTTGCAGATGGCGAGCTGAACTGTGGTGGTGGTGACGCTTCGAAAAGCGTTAACCGGAAGCTTTCCAGAATATTGCTGGTGGAAGAACAAGTGGCCGACCCCATCGCGGGTTTTATCACGGAAGCGTCTTCTCTGGATGTCGCAGAAGTGGCGGGTGTGATCCCGAAAGTCACTGATCTTGGTGGTGTCGCCGTTGATCCGGCTGACATTCCTTTGGCGGAAACCCGCTTTATTCTCTCCGGTGGTAACGGAATTCGAAACTGGGCCTTGTTCCATCAATGTGCGCAAGCTTTGGGTGCAACAGAGGGGGCCAGCCGCGTCGCTGTCGATAACGGACACATGCCAAGAACGACGCAGGTCGGCGCAACAGGCACTTATGTGAACGCTAAAGTCTATGTCGCCGTGGGTATTTCGGGGGCGATTCAGCATTTGCAGGGGATGACGACCTGCGAAACCGTCATTGCACTCAACACCGATGCCAACTGCGACATGATTAAACGCGCTGATCTCAGCATTATCGCTGACAGCAGCGAGGTGCTGCAGGCATTAGTTGACGCTACCTCTGGCGGTAAAGGAGAGCTTGATGATGTCGGATAACCAAAACATCCTGGTACTGGTTTCAGCCGGCCAACACCCGCTCTCTGGACGTCCAAGACGGGCAGAGCGTGATGCCAAGGCGCTGGAAATGGCTTTGACCCAGTCGGAATCCGCAATGGTTGTATTTGCTGGAGACCCGCAATCGTCCGCGGTGCGTGAATATCTCGGTATGGGCGTCTCCAAAGTCAATGTGTTGAAGCAACCAGAAGGGGCAGACACCAGCGTTGCACTGGTGGATTTCGTCAAATCCCAGCAGCCCCAACTGGTTTTCTGTGGAGCCCGGGCAGAGCAGGGGGAATCATCCGGTATGGTGCCGTATCTGGTTGCCGATGGGGTAGGTGCAGCAGTTGTGCCTGAAGTGGTCGATGTGATGGAACAAACCGATTCCCACGTTGAAGTGCTTCAGGCTTTGGCGGGCGGTCAGCGCAGAAAACTAAGGGTAGCATTACCCGCCGTGCTGGTAGCCAGTGCATCGGCACCTGAAGCTAGGCAAAGCGCGTTTACAAAAGCGCGAGATGGTTTAGTGAATATTTTCGAAGTCGAAGTGAAAATGGATTTGGAGCAGCAAGGCTGGGAATGGCAGCCAGCCAAGAAACGACCGAAGCGGACCAAAACCGTTGCCGCTAAAGCTTCCAGTCGCGATCGCTTTAAAGCCGCCACTGCAGCGCCCGCATCTTCAGGTGGGAAAGTGATGCTGAACCCAAGCCCACAGGAAGCGGCAGAAGCGATTCTCTCTCTATTGAAAGAAAAAGGACTCGTCTGAACCTGATCTGAATGTTCTCCCCGCCTTTGTTCGGTGGTAACCTCCTCAAAAATTATCATTGAACAAAGGCTCTTTTTTGAAACGCATCGTGTTATACACCAGTAAGAACTGCGCGCACTGCCAGTCAGCCAAACAGTTTTTCGATAGCAAGAAAATCGCCTACCGTCTGTGTGATGTGGGCACACCAAGAGGTAGAAAAGAGCACGCGTCGCTGGGAGCGCGTGGCGTACCGGTTATCAGGATTGGTGATAAGGTTTTGTATGGTTTCAATGCCAAAGCCGTTGAAAAAGTACTGAAAGGTGATTGAGCTTTCATAGAAAGCGAGAACTCAATTATCTGTGAGTCTGAAACCTAAGTGTCACTTTACATATGAAAAAACATATATAAAGTATGCGTGTGAACGATGAGCTGGTGAATACGAATGATCTCTCCCGTTAATTTCTACAAGTGTATGGCTGATGAAACCCGTCTGAAAACCCTAATGCTGCTGCAACAGGAAGGGGAGCTTTGCGTGTGTGAGTTGATGGAAGCGCTTGAGGAAAGCCAACCAAAAGTATCCCGTCATCTTGCTCAATTGCGTAAATGCCAACTGTTGACCGATCGCCGTCAGGGTCAGTGGGTGTTCTATAGCATTTCCAGTGCATTGCCGATGTGGGCGAAAGAGGTGCTTGCCGTGACGACCGATTCGAATCCGGTCTTCCTGCAAGAATGTATGACCCGCCTGTGTAAAATGGGCGATCGCCCAGAGCGCGCTTCTACCTGCTGTTAAGGATATAGAGCTAGGATGACGGTGTTTTTGTCTCTCAATATATATGAAATTTCATATATTAAAATGACTTAGGATTGAATGATGGGGATGTTTGAACGCTACCTTTCCGTGTGGGTAGCAGTGTGTATTGGGGCGGGTGTACTGCTTGGAAATCTTGTTCCTTCTGCTTTTGAAGTGGTGGCCAATCTGGAATTTGCACACGTAAATCTGGTGGTTGCGGTACTAATTTGGGTGATGATCTTTCCGATGATGGTTCAGGTCGATTTCTCCGCCATCAAAGACGTGGGCAAAAAGCCAAAAGGTCTGGCTCTGACGCTGGCAATCAACTGGTTAGTGAAGCCTTTCACTATGGCAGCGTTGGGCTGGTTGTTTTTCAAAGGCATCTTTGCAGATTGGGTTGATCCACAAAGTGCGAGCGAATACATCGCGGGCATGATTCTTCTGGGTGTTGCTCCCTGTACCGCCATGGTGTTTGTATGGAGCCAACTCACCAAAGGAGATGCCAATTACACTCTGGTTCAGGTGTCAGTGAATGATCTCATTATGGTATTTGCTTTCGCCCCAATCACGGCTTTCTTGCTGGGTGTGACAGATATTCAGGTGCCTTGGGAAACCTTGATTCTCTCCGTTGCCTTGTATGTTGTTCTTCCGCTGGTCGCAGGCGCTTGGGCGCGTAAACACTTGCTCGCAAAGGGTGAGGAAAAACTGCAAAGCTTCCTAACGGCCGTGAAGCCTTGGTCGATTGTGGGACTACTTGGCACTATTGTGTTGCTGTTTGGTTTTCAGGCACAGACTATCGTCAGTCAGCCCCAAACCATTTTGTTGATTGCGATACCTCTGCTAATTCAAACTTACGGCATCTTCGCAATTGCTTACGGTGCAGCCAAATGGCTCGAGCTTCCACATAACGTTGCAGCTCCTGCTGGGATGATTGGTACGTCTAACTTCTTTGAGCTAGCAGTCGCGGTCGCGATTTCGTTGTTTGGCCTGCATTCAGGTGCGGCATTGGCAACGGTCGTGGGCGTGCTGGTGGAAGTCCCCGTAATGCTATCTCTAGTGTGGTTTGCAAACAGAACAACCCACTGGTTTGAGCCTGCAAAGGTGTAAATCAATCGAATCAGAGAGCCCTGCGATGCGGGGCTTTTTTTGCTCTTGTCAAACCTGTTATTCCTACTTTTACTGAAATAAACAGAAGCTTGTAATACCGCGCTTGTGTGTATTAACGATATATGAGTAGTTGACCCCAACGGCTAATACATTGGCAGGTGCCATTGAGTTTTCACCTAAAGTTTTACGGTGATTGGGACTATCTCAATAGTGCTTTTAGCGTGGTCAGGGAAAGCGGAAATACGAGATTAATATGCGATTATATGAATATATCATGGGGTTAAAGATCCAGTGCTAAACCCCAAAATACACGGCTACAGTGACAATCAAAAATGCTATCCATGAGAGGTGTTTGCCTGTAGAGCCGACAAGCGCAATAACGAAATGAATAAGGAAGGTGATAGCAATGATTGTGGCAATGAGGGAGACATCCACCGTTGGGAAAGATAGTGCGATAATGACACCAGCATAACCTAACCAAGCGATAGAAGTGACATGCCAAGCGAAGCGCAATGTCCGCTTGGTAAAATCATCACTCCCAAACAACTTGGGCAAGTTATCCCTTCTGAAAAGACGTTGCAGAATATAGCGTTCGCCCAAGTAGGAGTGAGCGGCTGCCAGACAGACAAGAAGAATCACAGCGATTAAAACCAGATAGTTCATGCTCTTTTTCCTTTTATCCTTAGTTGCGAACGCTTTTTTACTTTCTCATCAATCTGCTCATTCGAACAGTTTTCCAGTGCTTGGGAACTGTTGATTAAACCTTCACCACTTTCCAAGAGCCTCGGCAGGGGGCGTTTGATACCTTCCATTCGCCATCAATTTGCCCGTTTTGCGCCGTCCCTTTGAAATCGTAACCCCAGCGCTCGTTATCGCTGTAGAGTTCAAGTTTTCCATCATCGGCAATCCAACCTTTTAGCAGAGTGTTGTTATACATCAGGCGAAGGGAGACTTTACCGTCTTCAATGTTCCCGAGAATGCGGGTTTCGAGGCAGATGTTGTCGCCGCTGATATCAATACGTTTACCTTCCCACTGACCGTCGAAGTTTGATGACACTTCAAAGGCAGGAGCTTCAGGTAGCGCTTGCGCATAGTTAATGCGTTCCCTAGGTTCTCGGTTTGCTTCGGAGTAGATGATAAAAGCCGTGAGGCCAATTGCAGCAGCGGTCATTAGTTTTTTCATGGTCATGAGCCCGTTCTTAACACACTAAGTGGTTGTGGTGTGAGAGTAATGGGGAGATGTTAACGTTTGCTAGTGAAGACGCGGGGGGATGGGGCGTAAAAAGGCGAGTGATGTCCAACTATATTGTTGATTATTATTTATTTATTTGACGTTGGAGCAGGATGTAACACCTGCCAGATATAAACTTCATTCCGTCTAAAATTCGATAAAATCCGCCTGCAATTCCGATGCTAGGATGGCGAAAAAACCATTGGAGGAGTTGAAGATGGTTTCTCGTCTCTTTGTCTATGGAACGCTGGCACCAGGGCGTCCGAATGAGCACGTATTAGCACTGGTTCCAGGTACGTGGGAGCCCGCGTCGGTGAAAGGAAAGTTGCTACAGGAAGGCTGGGGGGCAGAACATGGTTATCCCGGCATTACGCTTGAAGAAACATCAGATAACGTAGAAGGGTTTATCTTCAGTTCTGAAGCGTTGCCTTCACACTGGAAACGCTTAGATGAGTTTGAAGGCGAGGGATATCAGCGAGTATTGACCCAAGCAGCCTGTGAAAATGGCAAGATTGTTGAGGCTTATGTCTACGCCTTGAGATAGCGTGTCTGGGTATAATGAATTCAAAAAGGGCAGCACTTGCTGCCCTGATATTGAGGTGATTACGCAACCATCAATGTGCGGGTTTGATGAACAAATTCTGCGATATCACCTTTTATCGACGTCGCTTTAAACCCCAACTCTGGTGGTGCGGCAATAAAGGGAAAGATCATCGCGTATTATCCAAGCCTTGCTGATGCACCGGTGATGGTTTCCTGTCCTGCGGATATTAATCGTTGGCGTAAAGACATGTATGACCAACGCTGCAATCCGCTTTTTTGGGGTAACCTTCGGGTAACTTCACCGATTGCGTTGGTGGAAAGGATTGATGACAAGACAGATCTTCATCTGATTTGCGGCAAGGAAGACGATGTCACACAGCCTTACCTGACTAAAATCTATGGTGACGTGTTGAAGGAGCAAGGCAAGAAAGTGACCGTCGATTTAATTCCCGGTGGCCATGGTATTTTTCTGGATGATTTTGTCGTGGATGCGGTGGTTAGAAAAGTGAATGTGCTTTGAACCAAAGCAAGAATACTCAGGCAATAGAGGCGGATTGTCAGGCATAATGCCATCCAGTGAGTTTATCAGGGAACAACAGTAATGATTGAAAGTGGCGAAAGTTATTACGACGAGCTGTTCGCGAAGAAAGACCTTCAAGGCGAAACGTTTACGGGCATTGAATTTGAGGAGTGCCGTTTTGAAGAGTGCGACTTCTCCGATGCCATTTTCAAGAACTGCAAGTTCATCAATTGCGAGTTTTCACGCTGTAATCTGAGTTTGGTGAACCTCTCCGGCACGCGTCTTTTTACTGTGCAGTTTGAAGAGTGCAAGTTGGTGGGCGTGGACTGGAGCAAGGCAGACTGGCCTTCATACCATGTGGATTTCGAACTCAGGTTCAAGCAATGCATTTTGAATGATGCGTCATTCTTTGGGATGACGCTGCATGAGCTCAAACTCGAAGAGTGCAAGTTGCATGAAGTGGACTTCAGGGAAGGGGACTTCCAGCAATCTTCGATGACATACTGCGATTTTACCCACGCTCAGTTTATGCGCACCAATCTGAAAGAGGTCGATTTCAGTGAATCGACAGACTACGCCATCAATGTGTTGGAAAATCAGCTTAAAGGTGCCAAGTTCTCTCGTTACGAAGCGCTGAACTTGCTGGATAGCCTCGGTATTGAGCTGGTGGACTGATACCAATCGTAGTAAATATCTGCTCATCCTAGCTTGTTAAAATGCTCGATAACTGCGTTGGAAAATTTGACTGTAGAATAACTACTTATCAAAATTTCCCCACAAGCGCTGCCCGAAGGGTTCGACTGCGCGTCCCGTACTCTAAGCGTTTTACGCTTTGTTGAGGTGTATTTGCTTAGAATGACTAGGCGGCACACACCTCGCCGCGCCTAAAACGCTTATAGCGAGAACAAAATTTAACCACCAAAGGTCAACAGCCCCTAGCATTTTTCCTGCGCTATTTCTGATCAGCTACCTACTGCGATTGGTATGAACACAAAAAACGGCGCTGAATGCGCCGTTTTCTCTTTTACTTAGCGCCCGCTCTTAGCGTTTTTTAGCCCCTGCTTTTTTCAACAACTGACGCTTGAGGCGACGCTTCTCTCCACCGCGGCCCCCACGCTTTTCATGGTGCTCTTTATCTGCGTTGATATCTGGTTCGAAACCCGCCAGCCATTCCTGAGGGAGGCGTTGGTCAATCAAGGTTTCAATTGCATTAAGCATGCCTTCTTCTTCACGACTAACCAGCGATATCGCCATGCCGGATTTCCCTGCACGACCGGTACGGCCGATTCGGTGAATATAGTCTTCTGGCTGGTGTGGCAGTTCATAGTTGAACACGGTATCCAGTGAAGGGATATCCAACCCCCGTGCTGCCACATCGGTTGCTACCAACACGCGCACAGTACCGTTTTTAAAGCCTTCCAATGCGCGGTTACGTGCGCCTTGGGTTTTCTCGCCGTGAATCGCTTCTGCTGCCAGTCCGTCGAGCTTGAGTTCGTTTGCCAACGCTTCAGTGCTTTGACGAGTCTTAGCGAATACCAATACCTGTTGCAAGTTATGGCTGCCAATCAAGTAGGAAAGCAGTTCGCGCTTACGTTTTCTGTCAACCGGATGCACCAGTTGATTCACGGTTTCAGCCGTGCTGTTAGCGGTTGATACTTCCACTCGTACAGGGTCGTTCAGCAGGCGGTAAGCCAAATCCATGACCTGTTTTGGGTAGGTGGCGGAGAAGAACAGCGTTTGGCGTTCTTTCGGCATTTTCTTCATCAAGCGCTTGATGTCTGATATAAAGCCCATGTCGAGCATGCGGTCTGCCTCATCTAGAACCAGTGTATCCAGGCTGTTAAGCTGCAAGGTACCAATGTGAAGGTGATCCAGAAGGCGCCCCGGCGTACCCACAATGATTTCCGGCTTCTTCGCCAACTGATTCTTCTGAGGATTAATGTTCGCGCCACCATACAGCGCCACACATTTCAGCGACGTATGCTGACCATATTCTGCAACTTTGTCATACACCTGCTGAGCAAGCTCTCGGGTTGGCGTGACGATTAACACCCGTGCAGAGCCTTTTACACCACGTTCCAGGAGCTGGTGGATCAGCGGCAGCGTAAAGGCGGCGGTTTTGCCCGTGCCCGTCTGCGCTGCACCCATCACGTCTTTTCCTTCCAACACTTTTGGAATCGCTTGCTGCTGGATATCAGTGGGCTCGCTGTAACCAAGTTCGTTCAGCGTTTGCTGAAGCGTGGGATGAAGAAGTGAAAATACGTTGTCTGACATGGGTAAAAAGTTCCGCCGTAAAGAAGGGGCGCGAGTGTATCAGATAGTCTGATTTCACGGAAATGCTGTGCATAATCCGCACTCTTAAACTAGCTCAGGAATGCGAATGTTGGCGTGATTGTCGATCCGGAAGTCGCTACTTGCCTGTAGCAGCAGTATTTTTTGTTCTATGTTAAACATTGAAGTCAAGCGAGGGTAAGACAGTGGGACAGAATATTAATAAAACCTCGTTTAGCGCCAGCGATCATGAGCAATTCGCCAAGCAGCTAAAGTCAGAATTGGACCAACTCGAAGGGTTACTGGAGACGCCGGGTTGGGGAATAGGGAAATGCACCTTAGGTGCCGAATTGGAGCTTTATCTTACCGACAAACATCACCGACCCGCACACTACAATCTCGATATTCTGGACAAAGCCTCAGACCCCCTAATGACGGCTGAAATCAATCGATTTAACGTTGAATACAATTGTCCTTATACCGAATTCAGCGGTTCTCCCTTCACCTTTCTCAAGCAGAAAATGGATGAACGATTGCAATCATTGCAGACCATTGCGCACAACGATGGCGTAGATGTCACACCTATTGGGATATTGCCCACACTGAAAGATGGAGACTTTGGACTGGCATCGATGACGGACTCTCCTCGTTATCACGCCCTCACCGATATTCTTTGCGAATCCCGTGGTGGGCCCTTCCATATCCGTATTCACGGCGCAGAAAGTTTGGAAATAGATGCCGACGATTTAACGCTGGAAGGAGCCAATACCTCTTTCCAGGTGCACTACCGGGTTAAACCGAATGAGTTTGCCCAGTGGTACAATGGTATTCAGATCGCCACAATTTTCACCCTGGCGATGGCTGCGAACTCCCCAGTCTTTCTTCAGAAAAAACTCTGGCATGAAACTCGGGTGCCATTGTTTAAGCAGTCCATAGATAGCCGAAATCTTTGCGGTATGAACTGGCACACACCAGCGCGTGTTTCCTTTGGTAAGGGCTATGTACGTAAAAGTGCACTGGAATTATTTAGACAAGGAGTCAGCCTTCAACCTGTGCTCTTGCCTGATTTGCCAGAAAGCAGATGCCTTGAAGGGTGTGGCCCCCGACTTGATGCACTACGACTTCATCAGAGCACGATTTGGAGTTGGAACCGTGCTGTCTATGATGATGCAGATGGCGGTCACCTCCGCATTGAGCTTAGGAGTTTGCCAGCAGGACCCACGACGATTGATATGGTGGCCAACGCAGCACTTTGTATTGGGCTGGCGCACGCACTTCAGACTGATCTCGACAGGTTGATGGATAGGCTACCCTTTGAATTCGCGAAGTATAATTTCTACAGGGCTGCCCAGTATGGCGTAAACGCCAACATCCTTTGGGAATCAGAAAACGGTACATTGCAGGAATACGCGCTAGTGGATGTGCTGGATAAGTTGTTGCCACGCGTTGCCGATTCTTTGGTTCAGCTGGGGGTTTCCAGAGTTGAGGCCGACATGTTGATGGTGGTGATAGAACACCGCTTGGCAAAACGTCAGAACGGGGCGAGTTGGCAGCTTTCGACCTTGGTTGAACTTGAGAGAAAATATGGTCGGGAAGTCTCCCTGAACAAGATGTTCGCCTTGTATCAAAACCAATATTTATCAGGAGAGCCTGTTTCACATTGGCCGGTTTTATGATGCAGTGGGTGCTTGGGTCAACAGCCCCTAAAAATTTCACAAGGAGTGTAAGAAAGTCATGATGCTGCATGATGTTAGCTGGCCTAATGATGAGGACCTAAGAGGTGGATTGGTTGCTTGGTTGGACACACTATCCGGTGCCAGCTGGCTGACGCTGCCTGGCAAGGATCCCAATCGACATCGTGTAGTGGTGACTTTGCTTCACGGCAATGAACCCTCCGGTGCTAAAGCACTCTGGCATTTTGCCCAGAATCCACCTGACTGCGCAGTAACGACGCATTTTTGTTTGGCCAATGTGAAAGCTGCGCTCTACGACAAGCCGTTTACGACCCGACATTTCGCTGATAAACCGGACATGAATCGCTGCTTTGGGAAAACAGGTGAGGATGACAGCTTTGACATCGCGGCTGAAATCATGACACGTATCGCCACGTTAAAACCTGAAGCGGTTGTCGACCTCCACAACACCTCCGGCACTAGCCCTTCTTTTTCGGTTTCCACCAATGATGATGAAAAGCATCAGCAGATAGCCTCGCTGTTTACTGAACGAATGCTTTGTACCAGTGTTCGTTTGGGTGCTCTGATGGAGCAAACCACAGACGAGTCACCGATCGTTACTGTGGAGTGCGGTGGGGCGGCTGATCATACCGCTCATGAAGTGGCGAAAAATGGGCTCCATCACTACCTGACAGCCGACAATATCTTTGCCAATCATTCAGGCTTCTGGCCGTTAGATTTGCTCTACCATCCTGTACGGGTGCAGTTGAAGAAAGGACTAGAGCTTTGCTATCACGACCGAAAAGTCGACGATGCTGATCTGACACTTCCACCTGATATCGACCGCCATAACTTTGGTTGGATGGCTGCAGACAGCATGATTGGTTGGCTCGGGGAAAAAGGGCTGGATGGGATGACCACTAATGATGGCGAAGGAGGACACCCTATTAAGTCACTTTTCTATCAACATGACGGAGAGCTTCGCTTAAAGCATGCCTCCAAGCTTTTCATGATCACCACCAAACACCACATCGCTCTCTCAGACTGTCTGTTTTATATGGTGGTTGACTAAGCCCGCCAATATTTTGTTTCGTTGACTATTTTTATATAAGTGTAGCTATTAATTAATACACTTTATTATTTAAAACATGTAAAAATAGCTGATTATAAATGGAATGCATATCTATGCACTAAGTCTTTATTATCATTCAGTGGTTATTCCGCATTGAATACTGTCGTCAAGGCGATACTAGAAAATTGAAAGTTTTCGTACAGAATGACAAAAAATAATTCTTTCTAAATTATGCTTTACTAATATTGTAAAGAAACACCTGCTTTTTATTTAATTGCTTATATTTGAAAGAGATAATGTTTAATGCAATCAATAAGATACATTCCTAGTACAACTATTCCCCTTTTTACTGGGTGGGAATTATCTAGTCTTTAAGTCCTAATTTTTCATTAAACAATGAATAACCCTAGATCGGTGACCATAAAATCTATAAGGTTTAGGCCGTAACAATGAAATACTAAAACTTTAGATTTTTGGACGTAGACAAAGGTTTAAACGCCTAGTTTTTTGCAGTAGGGAATTGGGGCTAATAATGCTTCTGGATCAAAAAGAAGTTTTAGCACTGTTGCGCTGTCCGCGTAGTGGCTCTGAGCTTGATAAATTGGACGATCAAAACGCCAAGGTGGCGTCGAGCAAGGGTGACATTCACTATGAAGTAGTGAATGGGTACCCGATTTTGTTGTGCACTGAACGCTGCAAAGGACTGGGATGGCAGTTGTCATCTCATACTTCTGCTGTGCCTCGAAAGACCTATTCCGGCGCAATGAAAGTGATGAAGCGCCTAGTTTCCCCACCTTCCGGTGCGACGAAGAAGAATATCGACACTCTGATTTCTACACTGTTTGAGGTTCGCAGAAAGCCACGTGTGCTGATAGTGGGGGGAGGTACTATTGGTGAAGGCATGGACCGATTCTATGAAGACGCTAATATCGAATTAGTTTCTTTTGATGTTTACGCTTCTCCGAATGTTCAATTCGTGGCTGACGCTCACTGTATTCCATTGGGCGACAACAGTTTCGATGCTGTGATCATTCAGGCGGTGCTAGAGCATGTTATGGATCCGGGAATGGTTGTCTCTGAGATCCATCGTGTACTGAAACCCAATGGTCTGGTATATGCGGAAACCCCCTTTTTACAGCAGGTTCATGAAGGTCCCTACGATTTCATGCGTTATACCGAGAGTGGGCACCGTTTGTTATTCCGTCAGTTCAGCTTGGTTAAGTCAGGAGTCTGTTCCGGGGCAGGTACACAGTTATTGTGGGCACTTGAAGGATTCTTCAGTGGACTTTTCCGCTCGCACTGGGCGGGAAAAGCAATCAAGCTTTCGCTGTTTTGGGTGATGCTGTTCGACCGTTTGATCCCTGAAAAATACAATGTAGATGCTGCCAATGGCGTGTTTTTCCTCGGTGCCAAGACTGAATGTTCAATCAGTAATGCAGAGATAGTGGCTCATTACAAAGGTGCTCAATAAAAATTGACACCATAGAGAAAGCGCTTTCCTAATTTGTTGATATCTAAAAGTGTGCAGTAGCTCAGCTTTAAAGACCATATCTGGGCTTGTTGTTTTTCTATTTATATTTTGTCTCGTTTTCAATGCAATTTCTCCGAAATACGGTCGATAGAATCGATGTGTAGCTCGCTTGCGGGGGCATTGTGCCCATGGATTGCAGTTGGAGAATGAAGTATGAAATCGTATCTATTGTTCCTGAGCGTCGCACTATTTTTAGCAGGATGCGGAGGTAGTAGCGGCGGGGAACATGATTCTGGAAACAATGGTGGACAGGAAATAGATGGCGGTACTGAAAGCTCACAGACAACTGATGATCCTACTGCACCGCAGGTACCAAATGATGAAGACGAAATACCTAGCCCGACCAATTCTTCCGCTTGTTTTAATGAAACTTTTTATCAAGTAGGGACCATTGTTTCAATTGAGTTAGAGCAACGCGATGGAGGAGTTCAATTACCAAATTATTCAGAGACGAGTGAGGTAACTCGAGTTACTTCATATCGTGGTTATTCTGATGTTTTTGAACAAAGCATTACGTCAGGTAGTTCGACGAGCACACTCTATATTTTGGCTGATACGTTAGCGAAAAGTGTCACGACATTAGGTCAACTTTTAGATGGCGAGGAAATTACCTATCATCCCAGTGGCTTACTTCTCGACTATGACATTGCGTTGGGAGAGACAAAAAACTACCCCACAGTAACAGAGCGGGTTGATGGTGCTGAAAGCAGTTCAGCCGAGTATTCCTTCGAATACCTCAGAACGGATAGAATCACGGTACCTGCTGGGACATTTGATACGTGTGTGATGGTTTTGACCTTTGAAAGTACGTCCCCTGACGGAACCGCTTCAACCACTGAATACACCCAGTATATTGGTATTGGAAACGGCTTGATGATCCGTGAAGATTATGTGATTACAACCAGCGACGGTAATCGATTTACTGGTTCTGATACGCTGGTTTCCGCCACCATCAACGGCAATCCAATCTAATCAAAAAGGCCGGATTCAATCCGGCCTTCTCTCATCTTATCGCTTTACACACACGAAAATGGCATTTCCTGAGGTGGTGTTCCACATCTCCAGCTTTTCGTAGTCGTGTTCAAACACAGTGACTTCAAAGTATGGTTCAAGTAATTCTTTAAGCTCATTGAAGCTTACGGCGACCATTGGGTGGTCGTCATGCCATTCCTCGGTCACCTTGTCCGTGGTCTTTTCGATACTCAGCTTCAGTGCTTGTCTGTCGCCTTCACCGGAATAGAACCAGCCGGATTTGAAAGCAAACTCACTGCCTTCGTGCTGAACAATATGGCGTACGAAAGAGTTGTTATTGATCAGGTTCTTCTCAACGGCATTAAAACAGAACACACCACCAGGCTTAAGTGCTGCGTGAGCACTGCGAATACAAGCGCTGAGATTTTTGACATTGCCACTGTAGTGGATCGAATAAAGAAAACAGGTGATGAGGTCATACGGCGCATCTACCACAAACTCACACATATTCTGCAGGGAGAATTGTGCTTCCGGACAGCGCAGTTTCGCTTGATCCAGCATAGGCTGGTTCAGATCAAGGCCATCGCTTGAGAAGCCGGTATCAATAAAATAGCGAATGTGCGGACCTGTACCACACGCCAGATCCAGATGACGTTTCCCTTGGTTACCAAACAGTTGGTGAAGTCTGCGCACACAGTCACTTTGAGACTGATAGTTAATGTCTGCGCACATCAGATCGTAATAACCCGAGAGATCTGTATACAGCGCATTTGATGATGGAGTAATCACGTAAAACACACCGAAATGAAAAAGGTGGCGCATCGTACATTAGTTTTCATATTAGTACGATATAAATCACATCATGAATTTGTGCTGAAGCTGGAAAGAAAAAACGCCAGCAATGGCTGGCGTTCTAAGAGAAGTCTTTTCAGTTAGCTCTGCAGAATCAACAACGGCAGTGCCAACATCTCATCACCCTTGGTGGCGAAGTAGATAATCACGCCAACCAAAGCCGCAACTGTTGAGAAATACCACACGGTACTGAATATTTGACCATAGCGGCTCAGCGGCAACAGATGCGAGTGATGACGGTATTTCCATTCGAAAATAATTTCTGCGCTACCAATCAATAATAGGAAGCCAAGCAGGGCCAACCCGAATGCATAACTGGCATATACACCCACCGCTGCACCAGCAATACAGGCTACCAAGCCTACAACGCTGTTCATCGAAAAGCTGATGCTTTTGAGGATGTGTCCGCCATCAAGGGGTAAAATCGGTAGCAGATTGAACAAGTTTAATAGCGCATTAAAGGTTGCGAGACCGGCAAAGAACACATTCCCTGTTACCCAGTAAGCCACGAGCGCCGCCAAAGACATAAACAGGCCGAAGGTTGGTCCCATGATGGAAATCACCACATCCTGCCAGCGCGTATTTATCTTCTCATCCGAAAGCGCCAATCCGCCCATAAACGGGATGAGGTAAATGCCTTTGGTTTTCATGCCAAAGTATTTCATGGCGCGGATGTGGCCGTATTCATGCACAACTAGGCAAGCAATCAACGCCAAGGCGAATTGCCAGGAGAACAACCAGGAATACGCTGCGACACTCGCACCCGCGAGTACCACTTTGATGACCTTGGCACTTTTGAAGAGTTTCAAGCCCAGTGATGCCAGACCGATCAGGCTGAATTTCTGTTTGGATTGAGGTTTAACTTCTGGCTGCTGGCGCTCGATGTCTTTTTCGTTGCGCGATCCAGACTCCACCACTTCTCCGTCTACCGCGACTTTGTAGTCGATGTTGAACGGCTGCCAACTGAGGCTTGAGGAGACATCGACGGTAATGATTTGGTCGTTGGCCGTCAGTTGGAAAGTGTGGATTTTTTCGCCGTCGTTATCAGCGCTTGCGGCGAGTTGAGAAACGAGTTGGTTGTCCCAGTAAAGTGCTTGCCAGCCCGCCAGCGATCCTTCAAGACGCAGAGGCTTACCGAGACAGGTGATGTTGAATAGTTCCAAAGTGTTAGTGCTTTATCAGAAAACGTTGGCGCTAATGTACCAGCATTAGCGCCGGATTTCTCTAGGTAGGCTGATGGATCAATGAAGGTGTGACAATGATTTTGCGCGGGGCGGAATCACTTTTCTCCAACTGCTCAATCAAGCGTTTTGCGGCTTGTCGGCCAATCTCTTTGGCATCTGAAATGTGGCGCTGATCTCCGACGAAATCAATATGGATGTGGCCTTCAAAGCGCATACCCCTTGGACGGGCATTGGCATGACGCAGCGTTGGGCGCCAGTAACCTCAGCTTCCAAGTATTTCAACAATCCGGCATTGAACGGCGCTTACGCTTTCATTGCTGAAGAAAAAGCGCGCAATGATTACCTATTCAAACTGAAAGAATTGGATGGGCTATCATCGCCTTCAATTCTCGGCGTGATAGGCATGGTGGCTGCTTACAATCACGGTGAAGAATGGTTTAATGCTCTGGATGTTTATGTGTATGAAAGCCACGAGCTTGTCCGCGACACACTCAGCGTATTCCTTGGACTGAACTATGCGGTGCCTGACGCCACGTATTTGGCATGGATTGATTTGTCGCCACTAAATCTTGAGATGCAAAAGTTACAAAGCTATCTGATTCAACACTTCAGTGTCGCGATTCTGGCAAAGGGTATGTTTGCCTGAATCTGGGCTGTCTGCGCTGGAAAGTGGAAGCGGGATTGAAGGCATTGGTTGGGGCGATAAAGCGGCAGTGCTCAACCGAACTCAAACCTAAAATTGTCTTTTGGAATGGCTCACTTCGGTGAGCTTTTCTTATTAAATCGACGCGTAAAGTTTTGGAACATAACTATATTCATTTCTACAAAAGAAATTGAAAAACAAGGATGTTCGACAAAGAAGAAAACTACCCTTGGCTTGTTTCTGGTAAATATACTTGCTAGCTGCTCTGGTCCCAAATACACATAGACACCAATCAAAGCACGGAAGTTACCATCTTAGAACACCCAGCGACCCGCATTGTGTTTCTAGATAACATGCTTACATGGTGTATGGATGAAGGCAAAAAGTGCAAAGTGGCGAAACTCCATACCACGCTACATTCTCTATGAGTGGTGATAACAATAAACATATTCAGGCCATGATGGATATATTGTTTAGGCGAATAACCGTTTCTGAATCGATGCAGAAGTCGAGCGCTGGAGAGTACTAAAGAAAAAGCCCGCAATCGCGGGCTTTTTTTCAATCCTATTTCTTTGCCGAACATGTTCCCTTTATTGCCATCTTCAACTTCGAAACTTCTTCTTTACCCGTTGCTTCATCAACAAGCTCTACACCTGCGCCGCCGACAAAAACGCCCATCTTAATGTACTGTTCTACAAAATAGAGTTGGCCTTTTTCGGTATCAACTAGTAGGTCATTAGGTGAGAATTCAGACTCAGTAGATACCTTAACCTGACCACCACCCAATACTTCATGGTAAAAGAAGACGCCCGGTGCGGTTTCGCCAATACAGTCCCCTTCAATGAAAATATCTTTTTTCAGTGCTGCACCTACTGGAGAATCAATACGGTACACGTAGATTCCTGCGTTATCTGAGGAGGCTGGTGGATTGAATTGTTTTGCCGCGTTGGTATCAGCATCCGAAACTGTAGGCACAGTCGCACAACCTGATAGTGCAATGGCAGCAAACAGAGCCAAACTAACAACTTTCTTCATGTTATTCCCTCAACATTTAATCAAGTGGCCAATTTAACCAAATAAGGCGGTACAGGATTGCGATGTGTCCTAGCGTTTGGGAAATTACTCTATTGAAGAGTCAGAATTTTTTATGCCCGCGACGATTTCTAAACGTTGGATGCTCGGACTTTTCAAGCATATTATTAGTTATAAATCCTTACTTTCTATCAACAGCGAGACACTTGGTTACGATATTTCATGCATATAGTGATGGTTGGTTCCGTTGTGAATCTGATTGAAGAGGAGAACCACCATCATGCAGGGAAACAACCATGTCGATACTCAACTTTTTAAAAAGCTGAGCGCCTTACAAGATGAATACACCAATGCATCTACCCCCAACTATACCTTCTTCGACCGTGTGCTTAGTCAGGTCGAAAACAGCGTCGAAATGGAACATGGGTACAAAGCGAGACTGAAGCGCCGTCTTGATGTGCTTTCCAATGAATCGTTAAACGTTCTTGTGCTGGGCTCGCCCAAAACAGGCAAGTCTGCCATGCTGTCAGCGATGTTTGGAGAGAGGGATTGGACTCGCTCGGCCAACGAGATTCAGCGTACAGAACTCAACCGAATGACGCTTTGGGAAGCTAATCTTCCGGATTACAGCCCAAAATCTAAGCCTCTAATCCAGGAATTGTCTGCGCTATTGTCTGAAACCGATGACCATAACAAGCCACTAATTGATCTGGTGATGGTGGTGCTTGATGCCTCTTCCAGCAACATTGACGATTGCTATCTCGATATCTGCCGCACAATCATTCCCATGATGGGAAGAAACGCTGATGGTCGATTGATGGTACTTTTCAGCAAGTGCGACAAAGTTGCTCATGCCATTCGAGGAGAGTACGTAAAAGATGTGATGCCGATGGATGCAGAGATCTGGTTAGATTGCACGGCAGCCACGCTTCGGTATCGACTGATTGACAACGCAGGTGTTCAGACCCGTCCTTTGGCCTTCAGTGCCGAAGCGGGAGAGTCCCCAAGTGGCCGTCCTTTCAACTTGCTCAAACTGCTGGCCCGCACCATGGAAACCTTGCCGGAAGACAAAGCGCTTACCTTGTTCAATCATGTTCTCAGCCGAGGTGATGATCACTGGCAAGAACATGACGACAATTTGATCTACCTTCAGCTGATTGAAAACGCCTGTTTTGATGCCATTCATCTTGGCGCGCATGATGGTGATCGTTTCGGTGGTCAGCTAGGGGCATTTTTAGGACGCCATGGTCGTGCGCTGGGAAACATCATTTCAGACGAAATCCGTAGTCAAATGGGTATTTCCGTATAAATTTGCAAAAGGGCTCACTACTCAGAGAGCCCTTAACTTCCCTAGTTTCATCAGCTTCAAACCGCACATCATTCCTTAAGTAAACAAATTGTTAAATGCTATCAAGAGCGAGACAAATCGCCACTTGTGCATTGCGTATAGTTGCAGATGATAAATTGGTTAAGTGAATGGTAATACCCAAGCTGACAGGGAGTCGCTGGCGTGAAAAGCGCTTGGGTATAGGAAGTATCTACCGAGGACATACCCATGCAAAACAGCAAGTCATTTTCTCAACAACTGGCCTGGGACATCAGCCACTCTTCACTGGTGGACGAATTCAAAAAGTCCACCTTGCAACTGCGTCTGCATGAGCTGGAAGATCAGCCATTAAACATTATGGTTGCCGGCCCCAAAGGTGTGGGTAAAACCGCCACCATCAAAGCGGTGTTTGGCGATAACCTGACTGAAGAGTTCAATGCTTCTTCCGGTATTACCCGCTTCCAAAGTGGCAATCTGGTTGTGTGGGATTATCCTGGTCACAACGGTGATGAGCAGCACGACAAAATGCTCGATATGCAGATTGGCTCGACCTTGAGCGAAAGCGATACTGAGGGTAATCCGCTTATCGATATGGTGGTTGTGGTGCTGGATGCTGCGGAGCAAAACCTAAACCAAGGCTATCGATTGATTTGTGATGTGATAGTACCTGCTTTAGGTAGCAAGTTTGAAGATCGACTCGTGGTTGGCCTGAATAAAGTAGACTTGGCGAGCCATAGCTATGAGTGGGATTTCATTAGCGACTCCCCCTCTAACGAAGTTGAGATCTGGCCGGAAAGCACGGCGTCTTTGATTCGTCATTGTATGTTGGATGAGTCTGGCCTTGAGATTGCCCCCGTTTGTTATGCGGCTGATTTTGAGCGCTCAAACGGTGAAGGCCGTCGTCCATTCAATATCATTAAATTGCTGAATCAAATCGTGGCGAAACTGCCAGCAGAGAAAAAAATCACCTTGGTCGACACGCCGCTTAACAAGCAATCACTGGCGTGGTTTGACAGTGATGATCGTATGAATTACGTGGTGGAAGTAGAAAACACCTTGTTTGATTCTATCTACCAAGGTTCTCGTGGCGGCGCGCGATTTGGCGGATTGCTTGGCGCGTATATGGGCAAGCAAGGACGTGAAATAGGTTACCTGCTTCGTCGTAACCTGCGTCAGCGTTTGAACCTGGCTTAAGCGCCTAAACAGAAAAGGAAAGGAGCCGAATGGCTCCTTTTTTGTCGTTGCTATCTGTGGGGTTAAATCAATCCCACTTAAAGTCGGACACCCTTTCATCGGCAATGTAGAACAGCAAATCGTTCGGCTTGATTTCCTGATCAAGCGGCGGGTTCAGCCTGACATTGCTATCGCGTCGGAAACCAATCAGCGTCGCATCATGCTCCTTCTTCATCCTTAGAAAGAGTGCTTCAACCGTGGTGTATTGTGCATCGCCCGGGTAAGTGACCGCATATTGCGTCATGCCTTTTCGCGTATTCAACAGCTCATGGTGAAGCTCTGAAGAGCCCGGATCCACAGCGGATTTCGCCATCATTTCCACTGACACAGAAGGAATGCACTCTGCGTTCGGGCAATGTGTTTTCAACAGGCTGGCCAGCACTTCTTCCTGGAAGTAAGCGAGAATATGGACATCTGGATTTTTGCTGGCGCAGAATAGGGCAGCAGCGAAAGTGATGTCGTCTTCCGGGTTATCGATAATGATGCAGTCAGCATCGGAGACGCCAGCGCGACTCATGGCGGTTTCATCAGTAAAGCTAGCGGTGCGGACAAAATCGATTTCCTTTGGTAACGGGTTTTCGATGTCAGCACGCACACATAACACAATAGGGCGCTTGTCTTTTTCTTCGTGCAGAAGCATGTCGATGAGGTGAAGGGTTCGGCTTTCGTTCCAACCCAAAATCAAAATGTGTCCGGCCACGTCAATGCTCCTTCTTCCTAAAAGTCCTTTGCGCCAATACTCAATGGTGATACCCGCCAAGCGGCCTACACCGATGGCAAAAATACTTAGTCCACAAGGGATCACAAACAGTGCGACAATCCATTTACCCGCCGTTGTAGTGGGAGACATGTCGCCGTAACCCACGGTAGACGCGGTCACTAACAGATAATAGATATAATCAACGAAGGGAGAAGTGAGTGCCTGTTCTCCCGCCAAGCGGAGCAGCACCCAGCTTATGACCGCGTAGGCCAAAACTGCAGTAATAACGTGCTTCCCGCTTAAACGCTGAAATTGAGAGGTGATCCATCGGCGAACCATGTACCACTTGTTCATCAGCCGTTTTCCTTAACCTTCTTAGAGTTCAAACTAGCGTGCCACTATAACAGTCTAATCCATCAGCAAATTTCTCAATTTTGCCGACTGTGAAAAAGTTCTCATCTTGATGAAGTTCTCACTTTCGATTGAGGCGCAAAAAGGGTGAAGGATGTAGATTGAAGTGAGTCATTCTAAATGAGAAGGATTGCGCCGTGAGTGACAACAAATATCTGGATGAGTTTTCTGACGATGGCTTTTGGACCAAAGCCCGCAACTTTGCGCAAAAAGCAGGTTACGACGTATTGGAAAATGCCCTCAAGCTCTACTATTCCGCGACAGATGACGATACACCCAAATGGGCGAAAACCACTATTTTCGCTGCGCTTGGCTACTTTATCGCGCCTATTGACGCTATTCCTGACCTGACACCTGCCGTTGGCTTCTCTGATGACCTCGGTGTACTGGCGGCAGCCGCAGCTGCGGTCGTGATGCATGTGAAAGCAGAACACGGCGAAAAAGCGGGCGAGAAGCTGGATCAGTGGTTTAAGAAGCTCAATTAATTTACCCAAAGAAGGGAAAGGGTATGAAAGGAAGCAGAGTCAACCTCAAGGATGCATTTGAGAAAGTCACGTTTCTGGAAGATCGTACGCCGGAACACTCGCTGAGTGGCGAGGGGGAAAATGCCTTTGCCACGCTTTCGGAGTATCGCGATGGTGGCGTTTTCATTGCCCACTATGAAGGAAAGAGTGAGTGGGAACGTCATCCGGGCGACGAACTGGTGCATGTACTGGAAGGGCAAACCACCATTTTCCTGCTCAATGGCGAAGAAGAAACACCCATTTCCTTATCTGCAGGGGAGTTGGTCGTGGTGCCGGAAAATGTCTGGCACCGCTTTGATACACCAAGTGGCGTGAAGGTGATGACAGTGACACCGCAGCCGACTGAACACAGTATCGAAAGACCTTACAACTAGCGGAAATCAGCTCGGAATTTCTGACTGTCGTGCTAGAATCGCTGCCCTGCAATTTCCGGACAAAGTCGACTGGGCGTCACCATGACAAAACCGAACAAAACCACGTCACAACCAAAGAAAGGTCTGCACCCAAGAAATCCCCATCGTGCGCGATACGATTTTCCGGTGCTGATGAAAGGCACGCCAGAGCTTAAAGCCTTTGTGAAGAAGAACCCGTTCGGTGATTTGTCCGTCGATTTTTCCAACCCGCAAGCAGTCAAAACCCTTAACAAGGCTCTGTTGCAACACTTCTACCAAATCAGTTTCTGGGATATTCCAGAAGGCTATCTTTGCCCACCAATCCCCGGCCGCGCGGATTACCTGCATTACTTGGCAGATCTGCTGGCTGAATTTAACAGCGGAGGAATTCCCAAAGGCAAAGCCGTGAAGGGGCTGGATATTGGCATGGGCGCAAACTGCGTGTACCCGATGGTTGGCCATCGCGTTTATGGCTGGCAGTTCGTGGGTGCGGATATTGACCCAGTATCCGTAAAAAGCGCGAAGCTGATGGTGGAGATGAACCCAAGCCTAAAAGGGGGCATTCAATGCCGTCTTCAAAAGAACCCAGGCCACATTTTCGCAGGCATGATTAACGCTAAAGAGCGTTTTGATTTCACCATGTGCAACCCGCCTTTCCATGCTTCGATGGCTGAGGCAACAAAAGGCTCTGAGCGCAAAGTGAAGAACCTTGCCGCCAATGCCCGCAAGAAAGGCTCAGAACCCTTCAAAGCGCAGCCAATGAAAGGCAAGGGCAAACCAGTGCTGAACTTTGGTGGACAGAACGCAGAGCTTTGGTGTCCGGGTGGCGAAGCTGCTTTTATCAAGCGAATGATAGAGCAAAGTGCCGACTTCAAAACCCAATGTCTATGGTTCACCACCATGGTTTCGAAGAAAGAAAACCTGCCGGGTATCTACAAGCAACTGAAGGCGTTAAAAGTCGAAGATGTCCGCACTATCGAAATGGCACAAGGCCAGAAAGTAACGCGTATTGTGGCATGGACTTTCCTCAGTGAATCCGTGCGCCAAAACTGGTCGAAAAACGAAGAAAAATAGCGCGCTTTTCAGGCGGTTTTTGGTTGGAAAATCGCCGCCTTATGCAAGGTCGTCATAAGCGATAAAAAGTGTTGTTCTTTTTGTGGTTTTAGCAGTAAATTCTGCCTGAATTGACCTTTGAGAATACGCTGTGAAAACGCCAACCACGCGACTTCCCCTCTATGTTGCCCTGATGATGGTGCTGCTGTTAAGCGGCGCTGTGGGGGTTATTGGGGTCGATTTGGCGCAGGGGCATCACGCAGCATTGCAGGATAGGGAAGGCGTGCCGCTGGCGAAAGAAGAGTATTCGCTGCTTCGCACCATGGCATCACGCATTATTCCCGATGACGTCGAGTTTATCGATGACGAACCTTCATCACTTTCAGCGTTTCCGGCTTCAGGCATTTCTCTGCTTCTCTTGGGCCTTTTGTCGTCAGGCTACTTCTGTACTCGCCAGAGCCGACAGAACATCACAGGCTTCTTCGCACCTTGCCACCTCCAGTTCCGCTTTATCCACTCAAGGGAAGGTTTCTCCAGCATCACCTAACCCTGTTAATTTTGATTCTTGGAGAGAATATGTTTGAAGCAATTCAGGAAGTGCTGGTGGCCTTGTGGAACCAGAATTTCGATGCGCTGCTGGCTCCCGGCAGCGCGACCCTAATCTACATCATCGTGGCTGTATTGATTTGCCTTGAAAGCGGCTTTTTACCAGCGGCTCCCTTACCTTGCGACAGCGTGGTTGTGCTGGTCGGTACTTTGGCTGCCGTCGGTGTGCTAACGCCAGCTATCGCATTCCCACTGCTGATTGTGGCGGCTTCAATGGGAAGTTGGATGGCCTTTATGCAAGGTCGCTGGCTGAACAAGTTGCCAATGGTGCAATCCTGGCTGAAGAAAGTGCCGGAAAAGAACATGAAAACCGTCGATGCTTTACTGCGTCAGCATGGTTTGGTGGCTCTTTTTGCTGCGCGCTTTATTCCGGGTGTTCGCTCGATTGTGCCGATGATGATGGGCATCCGCGTGAAAGAAGCACCACGTTTCCATTACTTCGCGTGGTTGAGTGCGACCCTTTGGGTCTTCCTGCTGGCGGGCATCGGGTTCCTGCTGCCTTCACTGCCAGACGCGCTTGGACGAGCGGTAACCATGGGGCTGATGGCAGCTCCTGTTATCACGCTTTGTGCCGCGATTCTGACTGCGATTACCTGGCGAGTCCGCAAATTGCTGAGAGGCAATAAACCACCTTCAGCGTAAGCTTAACCCTGACCTATTTCATCGCCACGTCGCTTGCAAAACCGACGTGGCTTTTCTGATCTTAACGAAGACGTTTTAACCCATGAATGTACTGCGCCCACGACTGGATATTCCGTTGCTGATCGCGATTGTCTCGCTTATCACCCTTGGCTCAATGAGTGTATGGAGCGCGAGCGGCTACAGTGTTCCCACCCTTGAGAGACACGTCGCCCGGGCCATGATTGCGCTGTTGGCCTTACTGTTTTTCTCACTGATCCCCGCCAAAACCTACCGGGCACTCACACCGCACCTTTTTGGTTTGGCGATTGTGCTTTTGCTTGGTGTGATTGTGGCGGGAGACACGGTGAACGGCGCCAAACGCTGGCTCGCGCTTGGCCCTATCCGCTTTCAGCCTTCTGAAATTGTGAAAGTGGCGGTACCTATGATTGTCGCCTGGCTGATAGTGCGAGACCCCGGCAGGCCAGGTCTGCAAAAGATTGGACTTTGCGCGTTAGTCACAGCATTACCCGCAGGGCTGATTGTGATTCAGCCAGACTTGGACGGCGCGATCTTTACCGTGATGTACGCACTGTTCGTGCTGTATCTAGCAGGTATGAGCTGGAAGATCATTGGCTCAGTGTTAGCAGCAGTTGCCGCGACAGTACCAGTGATGTGGTTCTTCTTTATGGCGGACTACCAGAAACTTCGCGTCACCCAGTTTTTGAACCCAGAATCTGACCCACTCGGCGCGGGATACCAGATCATCCAATCTCTGATTGCCATTGGCTCCGGCGGAGTGCGCGGTAAAGGCTTTATGCACGCGACACAAGGGCAGTTGGGATTCATCCCAGAAAGCCACACTGACTTTATCTTCTCGACCTTCGCAGAAGAATGGGGCTTTTTGGGAAGTGCGGTCATGATTGCGCTGTATCTGTTTATCTCAGGCCGTGCTTTATGGCTGGCAGTCAACACAGCCTCACCGTTTTCCCGCCTAGTCAGCGGTGCATTGGCAATGAGCTTCTTCCTCTACGCCTTTATCAACTTGGGTATGGTGAGTGGGCTGCTACCCGTAATGGGAAGCCCGCTGCCATTTATCAGCTACGGCGGCACGGCAATGATCACCCAAGGTGCATGTTTTGGCATCATCATGGCGCTCTGTTGCGGCAAGCAACCAGTAGAAGCGACGTGGAGTGCGAGAACGTTTAGTAAGGCTTAGTTCGCTCTTGGTTCATTCCCCTATTGAAGGGGAAAGTGAGGGTGGGGTTTGGCTCAGAGAAGGTTTTGCCCCAAAGTGAGCCAGCATCATTTTTGATGAGGTGTTTAAAAGTCTCCTATTCACCCTACTTTTTGTAATCCGAAACGTGCTTTTCCACTGTTGATACACACAGTAAACGCAAAGGTGTCGCATAATACCTACGTAGCCCCATTTTGGGGCGTTTTCACAAGGCCATTTTTAGCACCGCGAGAAAGGGCTTTTAAAACATAGGGAAAGCTACTTTAAAAATACAGTGGCTTGTTATTGTTGGACACAATGCGGTGTTTAAATATGCCACTTGAGCGTCCAATACACTGTTATATTTACAAGGATGTATAAATGAAGAAAATTTTCATGGTATTTTGGTTAGGGTCATTTTTAATTGGATGTAAATCAACATCTGATGAACTAACTTGGAAGGTGAAGTTCGAAAACCAAGTCCAGTTAGCCAACAATGGAGACCCAGAAGAGATAAATATCCTAGGCGTAATGCATGCGAAAGGTTTAGGTACAGTTCAGGATGATTATAAAGCTGTTGAGTATTATAAAAAAGCAGCAGGTCTTGGACATTCTCAAGCCAAAGTAAATTTAGGCTACATGTACGAAAACGGACGGGGAGTAGAAAAAGACTATAGCGCTGCTATCGAACTATACAGAGAAGCAATGTTAGACGGTAACACGAGAGCTATGAGAAACCTTGGCTGGGCCACCGTGATGGGGCATGGTGTCGAGAAAAACAAAGAAGATGCATTGCTATTGTGGGAAAAATGTGCAGCTTTAGGCGATAAAGAGTGTTCTGAGGCTCATGCTATGTTTAGTTCCGGTATTATCCCCTAAATATCAAGGCCATCAAACATCGCCCCCTTCGGGAGCTGGACTCACAAAACACGCGCGCCGTTTATGGCAGCGTTATAGCCAAAAGGAAAGCCATGAAGAAATTTCTAGCATCGTTATTTGGTATTGCCTCAGCCACTGCTAGTGCGGCGGGAATGCAAGTAATTGCAGTTGATGAACAGCATATCCAAATAGGGTTGGCCGAAGGTCAAGTGGGCGAGTACTACGCAATAAAACCAGTTATTGAAATTGAGCTAGATGCTTCAGGCTATAAATTTTCGGCTATCCCTGGGCAAGAATCAAATGAACCAAACGCAATTCAACTCATAATCGATAATGAGCATCAATTTACAGCGTATTGGGAGCCTGGCGTAACGAAGTACACACTTAATAATGCTACGTTGGTGCCACGATTTAAGGATTTTAATGGTTTCAACCTAGGAGACCAATTTGTAATTGCAATTGGCGCTTTGGTAATCGATCACGTGAAAAAAGAACAAGCATTTAAAGTGCAATGGATAGGCATGGGCAAAGTCCAGCTATAACCGACTGCACCGGACAATTTTTCGCTGTCACTTTTTTGAGTGGCAAAAAGCCGCCATCAAAAATCTGCTCGGTGAGCCGACCGTTATAGCTTGAAAGGAATTCAATATCGTGCACGATGAAGAAGAATTACTAGAGAGTATGGTCACTGCAACTGAAGAATCATTCTCACTTTGCCTTGAAAAGGCTGGCAAAGAAAATATTCTAGGTTTTTCCATTTGCTCTGATGATTCAGGAGTTGTATTTTCGCCTCGTGTGGCAACTAAATCGGGTATGGATAATTTTAAAGATTATGGAACTGAGTTTGACTTCTTATACAATCCTGATAATTGGGATAAAGAAGAAAATACACCCAAATTAGATGATCTACATTCCTCTATAAACGCTTTATATGAAGAATGTGAAGATTATGACAATGATGATAACTGGCATGCTGAATATAGAAATCGTATTTATCAGCTTGCTGTACGAACAATGGAAAAATTAAACAAAAAAGGTTTATTTTCATCAGAATATTATCTAAGTGTGTGGGTTTCAGATTCAGATATCCCTTTTACCAAAGCTACTTCGTGGTCCAAGCGTTTAAATGCACCAGAAGTGCATCTTTCCTTTGTAGAATGGCTTGATGCTAGAGCAGATTAATAGATGTTAAGCTATAACACATATGAGCCCTTCTCCGGTCAATAGGCAATAGCATTCTTCTGGCTGCTTTAGCAGCCAATGCTCTCGAACAACAAAGTCGTCTACTTCGCTTTCCCCTATCTGAAGTTATCCGAACTGTGCAGTCCGAAACGCAATCTCTAACACGTTTCTGCCCCAAAGTGAGTTAGCTTTTCGAACAATCCAGCACTCGAATCGACGTACAATGGCCAAATTTTTCTAATGCACTCCCTGTGTATAAAAATACAGGGATATGTATATAGTAAAAATGTGCACGCTTTAAATTCGGGACGCCCGATTTCTCATTTTTGGACCAAAAGCCAATAAGTTAATCCACTGATTCTACGAAGCTATATGGTAAAGTGACTTAAGTGTACGCGGACTAATCGGGCTTTATGCCTGCTAATAAGTTGTTAACTCTATATGCATATGAATTTAATTCTCGAAAATACTGCACAAGTGAAATATTTCACATACATGACCGATGTATTTTCTGCATTAAGTATAAGCTGTACAGACTATGACTGGTATATCAGCGACATAGAGACAAATGGATATCTTGTTGATGAGGGATGGTACAGTGGTGAGTCTTTGGACTCCCTAATTCAGGGAAATAAAATTCAGTTTATTTGGGCTGTTTTCACAGCATTTCCAATAGGTACAAAGTTTGACGTTACTGAAAAGCCTTATATAGATGGAAATCCTGATTACTGGAATGGTTCCAACCCAGAACCTCAACTAGATCGGGCACTTTTTGAAATAGGTTGCTGGGATAGCAGCGCTACTATTCTGGTTGGAGTACCATCGCAACTAGCGGAAAACTTCATGGCGATTTACACGGATACACGAGAGCTGGATCGCGCTGCAAGATAGAGCGTTAACAAGGCTATGAACGTGGACGCTTTGTCAATGCGGCAGCTTTTTAAAGTGATGTAAATACAAAGTATTAAGGCGGTTTTGGGCGGTTTGGTAAGCGCCCGTTATTGCAACGTTATGTTTTAGTCAGTATCCAAATGTAGTATTGGAAGAAGTAAAAAGGGAAAGTAGTAATGAAATCTAATAGAAAAGTTCTAATAGCCTGTTTGATAACGTCAGTTTTATCTGGTTGTGCGTCTGTGAAATATCAATCTTCTCCACCCATTACAACTAATAAGGTAACGCATGAAGTTGGTTACTCTGAGTTATTAAACCAAACGAATCACACTTTAATGCATCTAAATGAAAACAAGGATATATATTATCAACAAAACTTTGGAGGAGGTGGTGTCGGAGTTGGTTTACTTCTCGGGCCAATTGGCGTTGCGGCTAATATTGCAGCAATAAAATCAAATACAGAAGAGGATGTAGAAGCTCTTAAAGGTAAAATAACTATCGATCCAAAAGATATTTTTAAGAAAGCTTCTGAGAAAAGTGGATTAGAACTTTCAACTAACACATCTAATTCAATTTCTGTAAGTCCTTATATATATGTTTCAAAAACTGATGATGAGCAGTTACTACTTGGGTCGGCTATGATTGTTGAAACTGCACCCGGTGAAAAGGGCAACTGGATTGGGAAGTATATGTACCAAACACCCGTGAAAGTTTCGAAAAAATCTATTTCAGACGGTGTGGACGATGTTGAGTTTAAATTGTTTGAAGAGTCTCTATCAAAAGGTTTTGAGGAGCTCATAGCTCTTTATATGGAAGATAGAAAAGGAGCTTTAACGACACAAAATCCAATTACATTTGTTTCAGACTTTGTAAGTCCAAGATTAAAAATGGAAATGCTAGGAGAGTTAGTTCCTTCAAAGGATGCGAGAGTTAACATCAGAACAGTAGGCGCGGTATATTCATTACCAAAAAATGCTGTTGAGGTTAAAATTAAAAAGAAAAAAACATAACAAACCAAGTCAATCGGATTCATAATATTGGCGCACTTTTCTCTCACCCGCTACGCGGGAAAAAAGCCCGCCAATGTTACTTACCGCTGCTTGGGGCGTTAGCTGCACCAAAGGAAAATTATGAGAAAAGTATTAACAATCACAATGTTAGGTATCTTGTCTGGTTGTACCTCTATACCAAAAGATGCGCCGCCTTATAGATCTGCACCTATCGCTAATGATAACAGTGGTACCTTGTACATTTATCGTGTGGGCGCGTATCCAACTTTAAGAACACCAAGTATATTTGTTGACAGCAATAAGATCATCGATCCACCAGAAAAAGCATATACATGGATTTATCTATCACCAGGCAACCATAGCGTGACCGTTGACTGGGCATGGGATACTGGGTGGCCTGATTTAAGTTTTGAAATTCCCATTGAAGCAGGAAAAGAACACTTTTTAAAAATCACTGGCAGTTTCGAAAATTTAGGTCTTAAGTATCGTGCGGGTTCTGAGGCACTATATATGGAAAAATCAATAGCTGAGAAAGAGCTAAAAGAATGTTGTAGATATATCATCCCAGCTAACAAGCAAAGTCAGCTGGACCGCTAGCGCGGCCAAAGCTTTGAGCGTTATGCACTAAATAGATCCGAATTATGAGTATTATTGAAGAGACAAGAGAGCTTCATCGAAAAGCATGGAGTAACTATGATGACTTTACGGATTCATTAGAAAAAGCTGTATCGATATGCAAAGCAGCATATGAAAATGGTGAAAATTCACCACTATTCATAAACAACTATGCAGCGGTTCTCCTCGATCTTCACCGAGATGAAGAGGCTTTAAATCTTCTAGAAATTAGTGATCCAGTTTTTTCTGAATACTGTTCAAACTATGCAATAGCAATCGCCAAAGCTGCTTACGACTTGGAACTAATTAGAAAATGGAATCAAGCTGCAACAAAGCAGCCCAAACAAGATGGTGCCATTGTGGCTTTTATGGACTGGCAGGGTTTGTGATGCATAACAAGTCAAAGCACTCGGACTTGGAAAAGCTGTCACCTTTTTTGTTCCAAAAAAGCCGCCATCCTCATCAAGCTGGTGTTTGAGGCGTTATGTGTCAAGCGAGAATATGCAGGAAATGAGGAAAGCACAGCTTCTGAAATTGATAGGTTCTCTTATTAGGGCTGCCGATGGTGATCTCGTAAACAAACCTAGTTGCTTTCCATGCCCGGCTGAACAGCACAAATACTACAAAGTTATCCGAGACTGTTTTCAAGTTATCTATACCGATGCGGATTATACAAAGTCTCAAGCATTTATCATCGAAATGATGGGAAAGTCAGATGGCTTCATTAAAATGAGAGCCAAGATACTTTTAACACCAGCTAAGCGTAAATCACATAGAGAAAAGTTACTCGCAAAACTTTCCGATTTAAATCAGATTGATAATGCGTTAGTTGATATAAATGTTGAACATGAGCCTTTGTTTAGAAAAGCTATCAATAGTTTGGGTTATTGCCATGACTCATAACACATATGGGCCCTTCTCCGGTCAATGGGCAATAGCTGTCTTTATGACTGCGTGAGCAGTCACTGCCTTCGAACAACAAAGTCATCCACTTCGCTCCCCCCAACCTGAGGTTATCCGAAGTAGACACTTTAGAGCATTAGACCTAACACGTTTCTGTCCATACTCGTGCTAGGCCGATCTGCTCTAGCACGTTTTTGCCCCAAAGTGAGCCAGCATCATTTTTGATGAGGTTTTTAAAAGTCTCCTATTCACCCTACTATTTATAATCTGAAACGTGCTTTTCCACTGTTGATACACACAGTAAATGCAAAGATGTCGCATAATACCGTAGCGAGCCGTTTTGGGGTGTTTTCACAAGGCTATTTTTGGTATTGAGAGAAAAAGCTATAAAAACAAAGGGAAAGCTACTTTTAAGATATAGTGGCTTGTTATTGGCGGACACAATTGGGTGTTTAAGTACACCACTTTAGCATCCAATACACAGTTATGTGTCACCCACGAAATCATAGGAATTAGATAATTCAATGGAAGAGATTGAAGAGGATATCAAAATTAGAACCTCCAGAGAGGTTGCAGAGCGTGTTCTTGGATTAATTGCCTCAATAGGAAAGGTGCACTTTCCAGAAGAAAATACTAAATGGATCGAAAATAATAATATTGAACAATATTTATCTACCTTAGAGTCTGAATTCATTAACACACCAAGCCCAGATCACCAAGATTTGGTCAAATTCTCTTGGAGGGCGGAAGCACTTGTTTCTTTACTCTGGTGCTTGAAAGGCTTGGATGAAATGCCCGCTTTTGATGAGCAGTTTTATATTTGGGAAAATGAGTTAGTTATTAAAGCTGTTAGCAGTACAAACGAATTTCTCAACTGTTCAGAATTAAGAGATAGGGAAGCCATAGACAATATGGAGTCATTTTTATACCACCAACATTGGCGTGTTAGAGATCGAGATTTTGGTTTTAACAACGACCGACCAGATGAAGACGATCCAGATATAAACGAACTTGACACTGGTATTGTTTACGAGCGTCGTTACGGCATGAGTTGGGTGTCAGGCTTTGGCGAATCATGGGATGACGTACCAACAGACACATAACAAGCGAATGAACGAGGGACGTTTACTCGTGGCGTATTATTTCATGGAAACGCTGTGATTTAGGTGTTTCAAGCAGTTTGGGCTAGTAAACGCCCGTTATTCGAACGTTATATGCAATCATGATTAGCGAGAACGAGAAAAAACAATTAGATAGAATTCAGTATGAGGAAAATACTGATGAGATTATATCTATCGCCAAAGCATCAGTAAACCCATTCTTTCTTCAGGAATGTGCCTACTCATACAACTGGAATGATGGAATGAGGTTGCCCACCACTATTGCTAATAATGAGCATTGTGACTTGGGTACAGCTCTGACTTTATTTTGGTTAGCTGGAGGGATGAGCTACTTCTTAAGAGAAATAGAGCGAGATGAATACAATTATGAGTGGGCGGATTTCTGTGAGATGGTTATAAAAAAACTAACCAATAATGCCTATCTCTCTGGTCAAGTGAGTTTTAAACCAAATATCAATAAGCTTACCCAGTACAAATACAAAAAGGCTGGCATTCCTTCTGTTCTATATCTGGAGATAAAAGGCACAAGCACATAACACATATGAGCCCTTCTCAGGTCAATAGGCAATAGCCTACTTTTGGCTGCGCTAGCAGCCAATGCTCTCGAACAACAAAGCCGTCTACTTCTATTACCCCTGCCTGAAGTTATCCGAAGCTGACGCTTTCGAGCACCGACTCTAACACGCTTTTGTCCAAAACCACTTTAGAACCAAAAAACCAACTCCCCATCTAACTTCCCCCTTCAGTGGGGGGAGGAACCATAAACGCAAAACACCACCTTCAATCCTTGCTTTGCGCTATCTAACTGAGTAGCTACTAACTCGGATAAGCATGCTCCTCGTTCACCTCATCCACATCTTCATCAAGCTCTCCTTCATGGTATATGTGGCCGCCTGAAATGTAGGTATAAACCACAGGAAGCACGAACAGCGTAAACAGGGTACCGACTGCCAACCCTGCCACAATCACTAAGCCTATGTTGTAGCGGGATGCGGCACCTGCGCCTGTTGCGAATAACAAAGGAATCAAACCCGCAATCATGGCAGAGGTGGTCATCAGAATTGGGCGAAGACGAACGGTGGCGGCTTCCACAATCGCTTCTTGTTTGGAAACGCCTTTCATCACTTGCTCCTCTTTGGCGACTTCACACATCAAGATGCCGTGTTTGGTGATCAGCCCTACTAAGGTAATCAATCCCACCTGAGAGTAGATGTTCATCGAGGTTTCGCCTGAGATATGCGTCCACCCAAGGGCAATCAACGCGCCACTGATGGCAAGCGGCACGGTAAACATAATCACCAATGGGTCGCGGACACTTTCAAACTGACTCGCGAGCACCAGGAAGATAATGGCCAAGGCGAGGGCAAAGGTGAGGTAGAGCGAGCTGCCTTCTTCCACGAACTGACGGGCTTCTCCCATAAAGGAGTAGGTGTAGCCTTGCGGTAAGTCGGTGGTTGCCAACTGTTCGAAGAAGGCAATCGCATCGCCCATAGCAACATTCGGTGCAGGCACAGCTTCAACCGAAATGGAGTTCATCTGATTGTAGTGGGGCAAGGATCTCGCTTGTCCATTCACGGTAAAGCTCACCAAGCTCGATAGCGGGATGGCTTCGCCGTTTTGCGCATTCACATAGAACTGCGAAATCAAATGAGGGTTGGCGCGGTAAACCCGCTCCACTTCGGGAATCACTTCATACGAACGGCCATCAATGTTGACGCGGTTGATGTAGCCGCCGCTCATCATGGTGCCGAGTGTTGCGCCAATCGCCTGCATGGTCACGCCATATGCGCCTGCCGCTTCACGGTCAATCTTGAGCTGTACCAAGCCGGAATCGTATTTCAGGTTGACGTCGGTATACACAAACAACGGGCTGGCTTTGGCTTTTTCCAGAATCTTGTTGCCGACCGCATAAAGCGTTTCGAAATCTGCGGGGCTGGTGATCACAAACTGGATTGGCAAGCCGCCAGACGCGCCGGGTAACGAGGGCATTTGGTAAGCCGTGGCGTTAATGCCGGGGAGTTTCTTCGCCTCTGCGTTGATATTGGCTGAGACTTCTTTCTGGCTGAGCGTCCGCTCTGTCCAGGGAATTAATGGGCCAATCGCGATGCCCTGACTACTTGTCGGCACGCCAATCATCGCCAGTGAAGCTTCGGCTTGTGGCTGTTTGGCGATGATGTTGGAAATCAGCTCCATGTTGGCCTGAATGTAGTCATTGTTGGAGGTGGAAGGCGTGCTGCCAATCACCACCACCACACCCTGATCTTCATCCGGCGCGAGCTGTGAAGGAATGAATTTGAATATCACCGGCAGTGAAGCAAACACCACAATGGCAAAGATGACGACGACGCGTTTGTGGTTAAGCACGGCCAGAAGCGCGTGGTGATATTGATTGGTGAGGCCACCGAGTACCCGTTCAACGGTTTCTTCAAACTTACTCGGATGAGTGTGTGGCTTGAGCATTTTCGAGCACATCATTGGCGACAGCGTGAGTGCGACAAACCCTGAGATAAACACTGAGCCTGCCAGCGTTAACGCGAATTCTTTAAACAGCGAGCCTGTCACGCCACCCATCAATGCGATGGGCGCGTAAACCGCTGCGAGAGTGATCGTCATCGAGATAACCGGAACCGCAATTTCCCGCGTAGCTTCAATGGCGGCTTTAAAAGGCTTGGTGCCCATTTTGATGTGGCGGTCGACGTTTTCCACCACCACGATAGCGTCATCTACCACCAAGCCAATCGCCAATACCATGGCGAGCAGCGTCATCAGATTTAGGGTGAAGCCAAAAGCTTGCATCACGACCATGACGCCAATCAGTGACAGCGGAATAGTGACGATCGGGATCACCACAGCGCGGAAAGAACCAAGGAACAGGAGTATCACCACGATAACGATGACGGCTGCTTCAGCAATGGTTTTGACCACTTCATTGATGGAGTCAGTGATCGCCAAGGTGGAATCGTAAAGCACGCTTGCTTCAATGGTGGAGGGCAGGTTTTTCTGAATGGATTCGAACAACACGCGAATGCCTGCGGCCACATCCAATGGATTCGCGGTGGGTGTGGCATTGATGCCGATGATCACCGCTTCCCGTCCATTAGCCAGTGCGCGCGAACTATCGCTACTTTTGCTGAGGTTCACTTCCGCCACATCACGAAGCTGCACCACCTGACCTTTGTAGCTTTTGATGACCAGATTCTTCAGGCCTGCAACCGTGTCGACCTGGCTATCAATGGTGCTGTTGAGCACGGTGAAGTAGCTTTTGAACTGACCAACCGCGGACTGGTAGTTGTTCTGTTGCAGTATTCCAACTAGCTCAGAGGTCGAAAGATCGTATTGCCCCAACTTCTCCGGATCAGGCCAGATGCGTAGGGCAAACGGCGAGCCGCCCATCATGGTGATATTGGAAACGCCGTTGACGGTCGAAAGCTGCGGATTGACCACCCGCTCGAGATAATCGGCGATCTGGCTGGAATTCAGGTCTCCACTGAAAAACGAGATATACATGATGGATGTCGTGGAGCCTGTCGAAGAGGTAACAGAAGGGTTATAGGCCTCTTTGGGTAACTGGTTGGTAACGGAATTTATCTGCGAAAGCACGTTTGCCAGCGCCGCTTCTGGATTGGTATTTAGCATCATGTTCAGGGTAATGCTCGATGCTCCGAGTTGGCTGGCAGAGGTCATAAAGTCGAGGTTATCTACCTGCGACAAGGCTTGTTCAAGCGGCTGGGTGATGAAGCCTTCCACCAGTTCAGCATCGGCACCGGGATAGGGCGTGGTAACGGTGATCACCGTATTGGTCATGTCCGGGTATTGCCGAACCTGCAAGTCTTTCATGGCGTTGAGGCCAAGTAAGAGCAGCAGAACACTTAACGATGCTGCCATGACGGGGCGATGGATGAATATGTCTGTGAAGCTCATGATCTGTTCCTCACAGTTGCGGCATGCTGTCTGGTGTCGAAATCGGGTTGTCGACGATATTCACCTTGGTATTGTTGCCAAGGTTCAAAATGCCGGTCGTGACCACTTGTTCATCAAACTTCAAATTCCCTTTGACCAAGGCGAAGTTGCCATCCCGTTGCAGCACGTCAACCGTGACCTGCCGGACGCGGGTTTCATCGTCTTTCTTCTCTGCGACAAATACAGAATTCCCGTAGAGGGCGAAGACAATGGAGGTTTGCGGCACAACCACCTGGTTGTCCAAATCTGACAGTGCAACATTCACTGCGGCGAACATTCCACCGCGCAGGGTTTTGTCTTCGTTGGGCAGCTCTGCCTGCACCATCACCAGACCGGTTTGGTCACTGACCACTGGCTGAATGGCGTTGATCTTCCCTTTGTATTCACGACCTGGAAACGCTTCGACGGTCAGGGAAATGGCTTGTCCAACGGAAAGCTGGCCAATCTCTGCCTGCGGCACGCTAAAACGAACCCGCATGACAGAGAGATCGTCGAGCCGGACAATGTCTGTGCCAGCAGAAACATACTGACCCAGATTGATATTGCGAATGCCGAGAACGCCGCTAAATGGCGCTTTGATTTCCCGCTGATTAATGGTCGCCTGCAGGCTTTCAATGTTTGCCTGCATGGCTTCGTATTTGGACTGCGCTGCTTCAACGCTTTGCTCGGAGACTGAACGTTCCTGATAGAGCTTGCGCAGGCGGTTATAATCGTCCCGAACGGAAGGCAGTTGCACTTGCTGTGCTTTTAGCTGTGCTTTCTGAACGGAGGAATCAAGGCTGACCAACACAGTGCCGCTTTCCACATTGGCACCGTTTTCGAAGTTGATGGCGTTGACAATACCCGCCACTTCATTGGAGACAGAGACACCTTGGTTGGGCTCGATAAAGCCAATGGCTTTGATACCTTGTGGCCAAACCGTTGGCGTGAGCTTTTCAACCGTGACCGGATAAACCGGCTCAGGCAGGTTAGCCAGTGTGGTCTCAATCTTTTTATTCACAAAGAGGTTAAAGCCAATCACGGTGCCAAAGGCTAGAACCGCGATAACCACCATTCCAATAAACCATTTACTCATGCGTGGATCTCCCCGGCGACATGTTGCGGTTTGGCATTGTTTCAACGAAAAAAGGCAGCGTCGCCAATACTGGCGAAAAGAGAGGAAGAACGGCGTGCATTGGCATGTTTGAAATGCCGGAAACCTTTTGGTGAACAGCGTACCGCTTCATGCAGACTCACTTTAAACAGCGACGAATGCGGAAAGTATTATGCAACCTGTGATAGTGCCGTGTTTATAAGTTGGGACAGAACGAAGTTCTTAGGAAATGAGTAAGGCGAATAAAGAGGGAGGCGAACGCCTCCCTTTGAGATAATGAATGTGCTGTTACATTGCCGCTTTTACTTTCTCAGCCACGTCTGCCGGTACCCATTGGGTCCAAACTTGTGGGTAGGATTCGAGGAATTCAAACGCAGCGATTTCACCGTCTGCCTGATTTTCTTCCATCCACGCCATCATGGCGCTCATATCAGTATTCGAGTAAGCGCGGTTGCTGATGTAGTGATATGCGGCTGGGGATTCCGTCGCAAAGCTTTCTGTGGTGATGGTGTTCACGGCAGATGGTGGGTACGCCGTCACTTTCGGGTCGGTACAGTCAGCTTGTGTAATACAGCTTTCGTAGTGCGCGGAATCTGCCGGTACACCGAAATCGACTTTCACCATGTCATAGCGACCCAGAACAGGTGTTGGTGACCAGTAATAACCAAACCATGAGTTCTCGCGATCATTTGCGCGGGCAATTGAACCTGCCAGCGCTGCGCCTGAACCTGGGTCAATCATTTCAAAGCCGGCTTCTTCAAGGTCAAGGGCATCAAAAAGATGACCTGCAGTGATCTGGCATGTCCAACCAGCAGGGCAGGTCATAAAGCCTGATTTGGAATCATCTTCAGGGTGAGGGAAAAGCTTGGCGTTGGCTTTTATGCCTTCAATTGTCGCGAGTTCTGGATTTTTGTCGACCATGTATTTTGGTATCCAGAAGCCTTCTTCACCACCTTCAGCAAACGCGGGGCCAGCAAAGCGTAGTTTCTTCGCATCAACGCCTTTTTGCAGCATTTCTTTGTGGGAGTTACTCCAAAACTCCGGGGCGATATCAGGCTCGCCTTTTTCGGTCATCGATACACCGGTTGGCATGGTATCCCCAGGAACCAGTTCGGCGTTACAACCATATCCGTTTTCCAGAATGAACTGATCCACATGTGCCATCAGGGTAGCAGAGTTCCAATTCATATCAGCGATGGTGACATCACCACACTCATCAGCAGAAGCAAAGGCGGAAAGCGCCAGAAGCGCAAAAGGTATGTAGCGGGATTGCATAGAGAGCGACTCCATTCTCGGGTGTATCGTCGTTTAATTGTGGGTTCCAAGATATCAAAAGCGTTGGAAAATATAAGTAATAACTAATGGTAATCGTGATTTTTTTGGCATTTGAATCAACATCAAGTCAGTGCAATGTTTCACACTTTAAGTGAGTGCTCATGATCCGTCTCTCACTCGCGTGGTCGCTTTTTGATCATTGTTAAAACCGTGTTATAGGCTCTAAATGATTAGTGATGTAAAGGAATGCGTAATTTATGCAGCAGAGTGGGAGCGATGGGAATTCCGGGATGCCTTTTGTGCGCTTTGATAATGTACAAAAAAGCTATGACGGAAGAACCTTGGTGGTCAAAGGATTTGAGATGGATATCGAGCAAGGTGAGTTCATCACACTGCTGGGGCCTTCAGGTTCAGGTAAATCAACGGTTCTAATGATGATGGCGGGCTTCGAGCAGCCTACTCATGGTGAAATCTACCTGAACGGCAATCCGATCAAAAAGCTGCCGCCACACAAACGTGGTATTGGATTGGTGTTCCAAAACTATGCACTTTTCCCTCATATGACGGTAGAGGAAAACCTCGCATTTCCTCTGCAGGTCAGAAATCTGTCTAAATCTGAAATCGAAAAAAAGGTAAAGCGTGCTTTGGATATGGTGCGCTTGTCTGATTTTGGTCATCGCCGTCCGGCACATCTTTCCGGTGGTCAGCAGCAACGTGTGGCGGTTGCCCGCGCACTGGTGTTTGAACCTGAGCTGGTGCTAATGGATGAACCACTTGGCGCACTGGATAAAAACCTTCGTGAAGAAATGCAGTACGAGATCAAACATATTCAGGAAGATCTCGGCGTGACCATGATTTACGTTACTCACGATCAGTCAGAAGCGCTGACCATGTCAGACCGCATTGCAGTTTTTAACGATGGTGTAGTGCAACAGCTGGCAACACCAGAAGAGCTTTATGAGCGCCCGGTTAACGCTTTTGTCGCGCAGTTTATTGGTGAGAATAACCGTCTGCGCGGCGATGTGATTTCAATGAATGAGCAGGCTTGTCAGGTCAAAATCCCCAACGGCGATATCATCACCGCTAAACCCGTGGCTGTGGGCAGTACTGGCGAACAATCCACCCTTTCCCTCCGCCCAGAACGCATTGTGATTAATCCAGAGCAGGGCGTGCTTTCCAATATTTTTGACGCCAAGGTAGAAGAAGTGATTTACCTCGGCGATCACCTGCGTACCCGCGTCTCAGTATGCGAGAGCGATGAATTCATTATTAAAACCCCCAATGCGGAAGGGCACCCGAACCTTCAGCGTGGCGATACCATTCGCATTGGCTGGTCGGAAGAAGATTGCAGGGCGTTGGACGCCTCGTAAGGAAACATCTAGCACAAGTGCTTTGTGCAGGGCTCGACAACTGATTTGGGTTAGTAAGGAACGCAGTTTTTCTGTCGTGGTGACGCGCAGATTTTGATTCCTGCTCATGCTCAGACGTAAACAAGCGAAAGACTTGAGGAGAAGGGAAAATGAAAAAACTCGCGTTAAACGTTGCCATTCTGGCAGGCGTTGCAAGCATGGCGACTCACGCTGTAGCCGATGAAACCTTGAATGTTGTTTCTTGGGGTGGTGCCTACACCGCCAGCCAAACTAAGGCTTACCACGAACCTTGGACTGAAAAAACCGGTACCAAGGTTATCAATATCGATAAATCTCAGAATGGCCTTTCAGGTCTGCGCGCACAGGTTGAATCTGGCAACGTGACTTGGGACTTGGTAGACATCCTGCCTTCAGACGCAATTGTTGCGTGTGACGAAGGTCTGGCTGAGCCGCTGGATCACGATACCTTGTTGGCGGCAGCACCAGATGGCACGCCAGCAACCAAGGACTTCCTGGCAGGCTCACTGAGTGAGTGTTTTGTTCCGTCTATTGTTTATTCAAACATCGTAGCCTACAACAAAGAGATGTTTGATAAGGCGCCTACCAAAATCGACGATGTGTTCGATCTGAAAAACTTCCCGGGTAAGCGTTCGCTGCAGAAAAAACCGATCAACAACCTTGAGTGGGCTTTGATTGCAGATGGCGTGGCAGCAGAAGACGTGTATGACGTGCTGAGCACCGAAGAGGGCGTACAGCGCGCATTTAAGAAGCTTGATACCATCAAAGACAATGTGATTTGGTGGGAAGAAGGTGCACAACCACCACAACTTCTTGCTGACAAAGAAGTGGCGTTCGCTTCTGCCTACAATGGCCGTATCTTCAATGCAGCCGTGAACGAGAAGCAACCGTTCGAGATTATCTGGGATGGTCAGGTGTTCGAGCTGGATGGCTGGGTTGTACCAAAAGGCAAGCTGGACAAGGTGAAAGACTACCTGCGCTTCGCAACGGACTCACAACGTCTTGCCGATCAGGCGAAATACATCTCTTATGGTCCTGCGCGTAACTCTTCTGCAGCCATGGTCACAACCCATGCTGAGACGGGTATCGACATGAAACCACACATGCCGACCTATGGACCAAACTTCAAAACCGCGATTCCAAAAGACGATGAGTTCTGGGCAGATAACGGTGATGAGCTGGCTCAGCGTTTCAACGCTTGGTTAGCGAAGTAATCTGAAGTAATTGGCGGGTTTCTGAAAGGAAGCCCGCCGTTTTTGTTTTTATTTGAAGTTGGGAGAGTCTGGTGCAGGGAAGTCCAGTCAATGAAATAACCACAGCTGATGGAGTATCGCTGAGAGTCAGTCAGCAGCGCTCTATCCGTCGCAACAAAATCAGGGCATTTTTGTTGGTATCGCCGCTACTGATCTTTTTGCTGGTGGCTTTTGTATTCCCCATCGTTGACATGCTTCAACGCAGTGTCGAAAACCCTGAAGTCTCTACCTATCTTCCGAACACCAAAGCCGCGCTGCAAGACTGGAATGGCGAAGAGCTGCCCGGTGAAGAAACTTATGCCGCTTTGGTGCAAGATCTGAAAATCGGCGCTGAAGCGCGCAATATCGGTAAAGTGGCGTCACGCCTGAACTATGCAAAATCCGGTATGCGTTCGCTGATCATGAAATCAGCGCGAAAATCCAAACGCCTCAACGAAGGCCCTTACAAAGAAGCGATGGCAAAAATCGACAAGCGCTGGATGGACATTACGGTCTGGCAGCTGATTGAACGTGAGTCGTCGCCTTATACGCTTTCTTACTACCTGAATGCGGTTGATCTTAAATACGGCGATGACGGCAGTATCGTCGCCCAGCCTGAACATCTACAAATTTACAATGCCCTATTCTGGCGAACGCTCTACATGAGTATGAGCATTACTTTCCTTTGTCTGCTCTTGGGCTACCCAGTTGCTTACTTGTTGGCGAACCTGCCAATGAAACAGGCGAACCTTTTGATGATTTTGGTTCTGCTGCCGTTCTGGACGTCACTTTTGGTGCGCACTGCCACCTGGATTGCGATTTTGCAGCAACAAGGTGTACTGAATGATCTCATGGTGGGGGCTGGCATTCTGGATGACGAAAACCGAATACAGATGATTTACAACCAGACGGGTACGCTGGTGGCGATGACACACATTCTGCTGCCCTTTATGATCCTGCCGCTCTACTCCGTTATGAAAACCATCTCTCCGAGTTATATGCGGGCTGCGCGCTCGATGGGGGCGACGCAAACCATGGCGTTTCGCCGTGTTTACTTCCCGCAAACGCTGCCGGGTATCGGCGCTGGTTCTATCTTGGTGTTTATCCTCTCGATTGGTTACTACATCACACCAGCCTTGGTGGGTGGTCAAACAGGGACCTTTATCACCAACTTCATTGCTTACCACATGCAGACTTCGCTCAACTGGGGTTTGGCGGCGGCTATCGCTTCCATCCTGCTGATTGTGGTGATCTTGCTATATTGGGTTTACAACCGCCTTATCGGCGTCGACAACGTGAAGTTAGGGTAAGGAGGACAAGATGGCTTTACCTGAATGCGCAACCACAGGCGAAAAAGTTTGGTATGTGGTGTTTCGCCTCATCTGTGCGGCGATTTTCCTGTTCTTGATTGGCCCCTTGTTGGTCATCATTCCTTTGAGTTTCAACGCCGAACCGTACTTTACGTTTACACCTGAAATGCTAAGTTTTGACCCTGCCGGATATTCGCTTCGCTGGTACGACGATTTCTTCACCTCTGAGGCGTGGCAAACGGCGGTCAAAAACAGTGTGATTGTGGCGATTGCTTCCACTTTGTTGGCGACGGTACTGGGAACCATTGCGGCGCTTGGGCTTTCCAGCCGTTACATGCCTTACAAAGACGCGATCATGGCCATTCTTATCTCGCCAATGATTGTGCCTTTGATTATCTCCGCTGCGGCGATGTTCTTTTTCTTCTCCCGTTTCCAGCTTACCCAAACCTATGTGGGCGTGATCTTGGCGCATACTGCGTTAGGTATTCCGTTCGTGGTGATTACCGTAACCGCGACGCTGAGTGGTTTTGACCATTCCTTGACCCGCGCGTCGGCAAGCTTGGGGGCGAATCCGGTTCAGACTTTCTTCAAAGTGGTCCTGCCGTTGGTTACGCCTGGGGTTATCTCTGGCGCGCTGTTCGCTTTTATCACATCATTTGATGAAGTGGTCGTGGTGCTCTTTATTGCAGGGCCAGAACAGACGACGCTGCCGATTCAGATGTGGTCGGGAATACGGGAAGAGATCAGCCCAACCATATTGGCCGCTGCAACCCTGCTGGTGGTGTTATCTATCGCTTTGCTGACAACCTTGGAATTCCTCCGCCGACGCAGTGCAAAGATGCGGGGCATTGAAGAGTAAGCTTTACTTGATAGAGTCAAAACACCCGCTTTGTGCGGGTGTTTTCTTTTTCCCATCTTTCTTTCATCTGTATCCCAACTCTCTCAACTAATTTCATTTCCATCTGGCACCTATGCAGGGTGGTGTTGCTTACATGGCGTGTCGCTAACAGAGGATGCAAGGAATGAAAAAAACGTTGAAAACCTTTATAGGGGCAGCATTGATGATCTCGATGCCTGCAATGGCATTGGATGGTTTGGAAAAGCTTTCGGTGACGGAAACGGTCACTATCAATGCACCAGCGAAAGAAGTGTGGGACAAAGCCATCAGCTTTGATGGTTTGGATTCTTGGATTCCGGGAATCACTAAAAATGAACTGGTGTCGGGTGTGCCGAACGAGGCCGGGGCGGTAAGGAAACTCTATGTGGATGATGCGTCGCTGACAGAAGAGTTGATGGGCATTGATAACAAAACCATGGCGCTGAATTACAGAATTACCAAGGAGAATGTCGACTTGTTGCCCGTCACGCATTACACCTCAACCATTTCGGTGGTTTCGAAAGGAGACAATGTGAGTGAAGTGAGTTGGAGCGGTGAGTTTTACCGTGGCTTTCCAGAAAGTAATCCGCCTGACTATCTGACCGATGAAGCGGCAGTTAAAGGTGTCACTAGCTTGTATCAGGCTGGCTTAGGAAACTTGAAGAAAGTACTGGAAGGTAAAAAGTAATAGCTGGCTTGCTGACCACCCATCCCCCTAATCAGGGTGGTCGGCAAACCAGGCTGATCTAGATTTCGCCCCAGCTAGGAAGCTGTTTTCTTTTCGCGGAAAGCTTGTACCACGCAGACATCATCACACCGAAAAACAGGCCGGTAACCAGAGATGCGTTAAACGCATAGCTGAGGGACACACCGAGAGATTCCCACTGCATAAACCACATGATTAATCCCCACAAGGTACCAAACCAAAGGGTACCGAGCAGCGTGTTGATGCTGAAGGAACAGAACTGCGGTGGTGGAACTTTCAATCCCAATTTACGCGCAAGACGGTAAATCAAAGGATTGGCGGAAGATGGCAAAAAGCCTTTCTCAGTCAGGACCTCATGTGCACGGTCCAGTTGTTGCTCGAAACTCATTACTAATCACTATATACAACTCAGTGCGCTCACTATAACCCAAGGGAGGCTGGGCTAAAGGAGGATTGGCAGGTTTGGTGACCGCCGTCTCGCCAACGGCAAGTTTTCAACGCTTTATCGCGATCAGCGTAAAGGTATGCCAGTGTTTTCGCGCCTCCTTGTGGCCTCAGTCCGAAGAAATCAGTTAGGCTGTTTGCAAGAAAATAAGGAAGCCTATTCATGCGCGTCGATTACCAAAAGCGGTTGCTGCCTGTCATTCGTCATCTAGAAAAACACTTTAACGAGCCACTCAACCTGCCCGAAGTCGCGGCTTTGGCAAATCTCTCACCTTACCATTTTCATCGGACATTTAAGGCGGTACAGGGAGAAACGCTGGCAGATTTCATCAGGCGTCTACGTCTTGAAGCGGCGGCTGATGAGTTGTTTAAGAACAAACAGCCGGTGCTCAACATTGCCCTAGAGTTTGGTTTTTCGTCCTCTCAGAGTCTCGCGAAGGCCTTCCAGCAACATTTTGGCGTTACACCAACAGCCTTTCGTGACTGTGAAGACTACAAGGCATTTTCCGAGCTTGCACGAAACAGCAAGATTGGACACACGCTGCGCAAGATTGGAAACGAAGCGGAAGTGACTGATTCATATACTGGCTCTGACACATCAACATGGAGCAAGACAATGGAAAAGCAACACTTCGAGCGCAGTAAACTGGCCTATGTCCGCGTGACCGGCCCTTATGGTCAGGGATATGAAGAAGCGAGTGGTCGCCTTTATCAATGGGCGGGTATGAATGGCTTGGCAGGGAACACCTGTATTTTCATTTACCACGATAACCCTGAAATTACCCCGAACGAAAAGTGCCGCACTGATATCTGCCTAATGGTGCCGGATGAGACTGAAGTGCCAGCAGGTATAGAGCTTCAAGATTTCCCCGGCGGCGAATATGCGGTGATGCGCCAGAACATCACGGACTTTAGTCAGTACCCCAAAGCATGGGATGACCTGATGAGTAAAGTGATTGAGATGGGCATCGAATCAGATGATCGTCCATGCTTTGAGCTTTACCACAGCTTTGATATGCAAACCCATCATGCTGATGTCAGTTTTTGCACTGCGATAAGATAATGTCGATAGAACGCTAATACTGATGAAGCCCACGGTAACCGTGGGCTTCTGTTTATGTGTTGGTCGCTGATGCCAGGCGTTTTTTCGTGGTTGGCAAGACGAATACTAGTGTAACCAAGGAAGCGGTGAACAAGGTTCCCCCGAGGTTCTGGAATAGTCCTGCAACGCCCAACGAAATTCCAAGCATGAGGTAATACATCAATCCAAACAGCGCACCGGCAGAGCCAGCATACTGGCGGTAGTTAACCAATGCTTGGCCTAGAATATTGGGTATTGCAATGCCGTAAGCGACAACGATTCCCACCATTGGCAGAACAAGCAGGTAGCTTTCTTGTAGTGCACCAACGCCGGCGCTACAGAGCACAGCCAATGCACTGGAGCCTGAGACTAATGTATTCGCATCGAAGCCGTGTTTGAGTAAAGACTTATTGATCATGCTGCCTGCAAATGATCCCAGCGCCAGTGCAACCCCGGTATAGCCGAACTCAATGGAACTGAAACCCAGTTGTTTGAAAGTAAAAGGCGCAATCGCGTAGTAGCCAAACAGCATAAGATTAAAGGCGGCCACTAAAATAGCATTCTTCCATATTGAGCCATCTCGCAGCATTGCACGGCACACTGTAGCAAGCGAAACACGTTGGGTATGCACGGGTTTGGTTTCTGTCAGGGCAAACGTAGACCCAACCAGTAACACCACTGCTACACCCAATAATGTTGTGAATACGCCCAAGTAACCTGAGTAAGTGGTCACGACACTTCCCAGAATCAGTCCAATCACAGGGCTAACTGCCGTCGCCATTCCCATGATAGAGAAGACCCTGCCCAATTCATCGCCTTCATAGCTGTCCCTTAACATGGTTTGACCGACGACAGAGCCTGTCGCTGCCCCAAAGGCGGAAATCACTCGGGCTATAAGCACGACATGAAAGTCGGCCGCAAACATGGCTAAAACGCTTCCCAGTGCATAAGTCGCCAAACCAATGAGCATCGCTGTGCGTCGTCCCAATGTATCGGCAAGCCTTCCCCACACCACTACGCCAACCGCAAATGCAGAAAAGTAAACCGATAACGTGAGTGATGCCGTATCAAAAGAAACGCCAAAGGCTTCAGCCAGATTGGGCAATGCCGGGCTGTAAATTGTTTCTGCAATTTGGGGAAACATCAGCAGCGCCCCAAGAAGCCACAAAGATAGGGTTTGCGTTTTCATATAGTCTCCAATAATCGTTTTTGATGGCGTGGAGTCTACAGGTGGATATACTTGGACTATTAGCGTCATTAAAACAAAAAACATCAAAATAAGGACAGATGGCAGTTATAACCGAAGAAACCCGATTTAACGCGGATGTGTTGGAAGCGCCTATCATTGGCGTTGCAGCACAGATTGGGCGTCATGACTCGGGAATGCACAAACACAATAAGCATCAGCTTCTGTTTGCTTCTTCAGGGTGCATGAGCATCAACCTGAACGGGTTGTGGTGTGTGCTGCCTCCAAGCCGTGCTGCCTGGATCCCTGCTGGCACCATTCACTGCGCTGTGATGCGCAACGTTGTGTCTTACCGTTCTTTGTATTTTGATGCTCAGGTATCCCAGCACCTTCCAAAAGAGATAAAGATCATCGCGGTTAACGGTTTACTGAGGGAGCTTATTGAGCGCATGGCTTACTGGGAGTGGGAGATGCCGGAAAAAGATCAGCGTGCGATCTTTTCTCTGTTTTGTCAGGAGTTCGGAAGCGCACAGGAAGAACACTTCGCGCTCAAGTTACCGTCTGATCGTCGATTAAAGATTTGGCTAGAAGACGTTATGGCGGGCAGAGACCTTCCAGAACCCTTGGTCGAGATGGCAAAAGGTATTGGTGCAAGCGCCAAAACCATCAGCCGCATTTTTACTCGTGAAACCGGTATGCCTTATCAGTCATGGCGTCAGCAATGGAGACTGCAGGCGTCGATCGAACGATTGTCTGAAGGAGAGAGCGTGTCAGAAGTGGCGTCCGCGCTGAAATTCTCCAGTGATAGCGCGTTTATCAGCTTCTTTAGAAAAATGACAGGCAACACACCAGGAAGGTACCTAAAAGAGCCCACCGAATAAGAAATTTACAGTGCAAATTGTGCCCACATAGCAGCGTTAGCGTCTGAGACTTTCTCATGTCCATAATTTACTTTGGGTTGTAATGATAACTATTATCATCTAAATTCAATGTATGGTGATATGAATGTAAGACGGGTGAAGGCAATGGATAGCAAGCACGTGAAGGGCAAGGGAGCCATCGCGGTTCAACAAACAGAAAAAGTACAACTTGAGTTCAGTTTAGAGACGTTGGAGCGTCTATTCATGAATGGCCAGTTATGTGCAGCGGAATTCAGCTGTTTAAACGCCAACTCTAAGAAAGTTGTGCAGGCTCTTTGCCTAAACACTTGCATGCACCGTGTTTGCAACGAAAGATCACGCGCAGCACCACTGGAAGAAGGCTTGCTTATCGACAATAAAAATATCAGTTACTGAAATTTTTGTTCACTGACTTGATTCTTCTTCAGATAGCCCCAATATAATTAAGTTAGTGTTTATTTATCTTCGGTAACAAATAATCCACAATTAAAAATCCTATCGCTCAATAATCAAGGTTTTAAAATAAATTCGAAATTTTTTTGGTTGTTACCCTTGAAAGTTTTTTTGCTCGTCTCCAAATATATTGGTGTAGAGGTTGTGGCGATATTCGTGCGGCCTCTCAGGTAAATATACTAATTGAATTTAATATCGCTTCTTTGGAGGATATATGATGAAAACTATCGATCTGACCCCACTATACCGTAATAGTATTGGCTTTGACCGTTTTGCCACTTTACTGGATAACGCGTTCCGCGCAGAAAGCGCTGCAGCGGGTTACCCACCGTATAACATTGAATCACTGGAAGACAACAAGTACGCGATTACCCTTGCTGTTGCTGGTTTTACGCAAGAAGAGCTAAACATTAATGTAGAGCGTGGCGTGCTGACTATCCGCGGTGAAAAAGAGAAAGCTGAAGGCAAAAATTACCTGTATCAAGGTATTGCTAACCGCACTTTCGAACGTAAATTCAACCTGGCTGACTACGTTGAGGTTACCGGTGCAGATCTGGAAAATGGTCTGCTGAAAATTAATCTGTTGAAAGTTATTCCAGAAGCAATGAAGCCTAAGTCCATTGCTATTAATAACAGCTCTTCTACGATAGAACACAAAGAAGAAGTTGTTGCTTAATTAATATTTCATGATGTTGCGTTAAACGAAAGGGCTGATTCATTCAGCCCTTAAGTGTGTTAATTCCATTTGAATATGTTCAATGCCAGTTTTGGTTGAAACATACACCTCTCCTGCTTTTTTAAATCCCAATTTTCCATAAAGCGGTGTTGCATGCAGACGTGCATTTAAAATAATATTTTTTGTTAGGTGCTTTTTAGCGTGAACAATCAGTCGGCTAAGAATGGCCTCTCCCAACCCTTTGCGCTGGTGGTCAGGCGAAACCACCATTTGCGAAATCTGCATTATGGAATCATCTCGTTTGGTCAGCCGACCATAAGCCAGAAGCTCTCCGTGATAGATGGCCCCGAGATGCAGGCTACTTTCTTCGTCAGAATCGAATAATACTTCCCAAGGTAGGCCAGCCTCTTCGAAAAACAAGGCGTAACGAAGGCTCAAAGCCTGTTGATAATGCTCTGAATCTTTATCCAGCCAACGATATTCAATCTGATTACCAAGCGTGTTCATGGCCTTCCCAGGTAAAAAATTTGCCACTGTCGTTCATTGTCAGTGACTGGGAGAGTTTTACAATACCTTCTGCGCTCTCTTGCACCGTGATGTCGGCTTCATCACCACCCATATCGGTTTTCACCCATCCTGGATGTACCGGACACACAATAATGCCCTCTGCTTTTAGTTCGAGTGCTAGTACCTGCATGACTTTGTTAACGGCAGCTTTAGAGCTTCGGTACGCAAACATTCCGGTGGACTCACGGCTCAAAGCTCCCATCTGGCTAGAAATAGTGAGGACTTTAGGTGAACGGCTTTTCGCTAAATGACTGAGCAAAGCATTGGTGATGATTAAAGGGGCGATGGTGTTTATCTCAAAGGTCTGTTCCCAGCCTTGAACGTCCATATCACTGTAACTCTGATGGTCAGGCCCAATAACACCTGCATTGTTCACCAAGACATCAATTTGAGTATCTTCAAGTGATGCTGCAAAGGCTTGGATGCTTTGTGAGTCGGTAACTTCCAGAGGCCGAAGAATTAGTTGATTCGACTCTTGCAAAAGAGTCAGTGAACTTGGTGGTTCTGGCGAGCGATAGGTAGCGATCACTTTATCGCCTTTCGCGAGATATGTTTTTACCAGTTCCAATCCTATTCCGCGGGAGGCTCCTGTCACAACAATTGTACCCATCACATGACTCCTTTTGTGTATGGCTATTTAGGCAGGTTATATGTTATTGAGATACCAAAGGAATGTCTGGGGGCAATTTTTGTCCTGCGTCGCAAAATTTAGGCGGTCAGGATTTAATCGCTTAATCTCAATCTATTACGTGTTGCGAAGAAAGTTACCCACAGAAACGGTGGATAACCCTTTGGGTAACGTTGAATTAATACAAACGTCATATTGGAATGTGGCGATATGTTCAAAAATCACGCGGGTTGCGGGAGGTGTGGTTAAACGTTAACCGCTTTATTTTTTACCCAAATTAGTTTTGAACGAAACGAGTTTCGTTATGTGTCTTGATTCTTATCATATCATTCAATTCGTCCAGATTATCGGCAGGATATAGAGGGTGAAAAGCGTAGATTTCAGCGCTGAGCAAAAATTGAACACTTTATTCCAGAGGATGAGAGGACTGAATCCGCATAATAAAAAAAGCCCCGGAAATTCCGGGGCTGATTTGCAATAAGTTCGATGTTTAGCTGGCTATTTGAGCGCTTTCTAAATTGACACTGCCGAGTGTTGGCTCTTGGTCTTGGCGCATGCCTACACGCTCTTCCCGTGGTGGGATACCATAGTAATCGCGATAGCATTTAGAGAAGTGAGGGGTTGAAACAAACCCGCAGGCAATCGAGATTTCAATAATGGATAAGTTTGTCTGGATCAGAAGCTGCTTCGCGCGACTTAGCCGGAGGTGCAAATAGTACCGAGAAGGAGAACACTGAATATGCCGTTGAAACAGCCGTTCGAGCTGACGGCGTGAGAGTTGCACTAAGCTGGCAAGCTCATCGATACAGAAAGGCTCTTCCAGATTAGCTTCCATCAGTGAGACAGTTTCGAGCAACTTTGGTTGTGCGGTACCAATCAGATTCCTTAACGGGATCTTCTGTACGTCTTCGCTGTTTCTGACACGTTCACACATGAACATTTCAGAAATCGCGGCACTTAATTTATTTCCATGCTCTTTGGTGACCATATTAAGCATCATGTCCATGGGGGCGGTACCCCCCGCGCTGGTCATGCGTTGCTCATCAATAGAGAATAGCTTGTTACTAACTCGCACTGCAGGGAAGGCTTCTTGGAAACCGGCCAGATACTCCCAGTGGATCGAACAAGCTTTGTTTTGCATGATCCCAGCTTTCGCCAGAATGAAGCTACCAGTGCATATTGCACCAATGGTGACATGCTTACGATCTAGCGAACCAAGCCAGCTGAGTAGGCGCGGATTAGCTGATTTTTCGATGTCCAGACCACCACAGACAATCACGATGTCCAGAGGTTGTTGGGATGGGATTCCCCCATCAACACCTATCTGTAGTGAATCACTTGCTGATACTGCTTGGCCGTCTTCACTCAGCGTATGCCATTGGTACAGCGTTTCTCCTGACAACTGGTTTGCCATTCGCAATACTTCAATCGCTGAAGCCATTGCCAACATAGTGAACCTATCGCAAAGGTAGAAACCAATGTTAACGGGTTTGCGTAATGAGGATACTGTGCCCATAGGAACCTCTCCATTCTCGGTTTGTTTTAAACCGTCCTTGTTTAATTTAGTTACAGCTCTTAGAGATTGGCGCAGTCCAGAACGCAGCTTCTCCCCTATGGGTAGGACAATGTTAATGGAAAGTAAAATTAATTTATTTGAAACACGGACGTCATGAACCAAAAACTCTTATTTGCGACATTTGAAGCGGATTTATCGTATGAAAATGGACACCTTGAGGCCCATTTTCCGGCACTCAAGGTGTTTAGAGGTGTAATCAATTTTGAGGTGGGCTTGGGAAAAACGACTTAATCACAGTATGCAACTGCGATTTCCGCGGCGAGGGCGGCGTTGTTCAATACCAAGGCAATGTTAGCTTTTAAGCTGTTTCCAGCTGTCTTTTCTGCGACTTTGGCGAGTAAAAATGGCGTGGAATCTTTACCTTTTATGCCTTTAGCATCCATTTCCGCAATCGCGGCGTCTATCACGTTATCGATTTCTTCATTCTTCAGGGCGTATTCTTCTGGTACAGGGTTGGCTATCACTGCGCCGCCTTTAAGTTTCATTTCCCACTTGGCTTTCAGAGTGGCGGCGATGAGTTCGGGACTGTCGATTCGGTAGTCGACACCAAACTGGCTTTCGCGCGTATAAAACGCTGGCAGTGTTTCAGTACCATAGCCAATCACAGGAACACCCTTGGTTTCGAGGTACTCAAGTGTCAGTCCTAAATCGAGGATGGACTTGACCCCAGCGCACACTACGGCGACCTTGGTTTCAGCCAATTCTTCCAAGTCAGCAGAGATATCAAAGCTGGTTTCGGCACCTCTATGAACGCCGCCAATGCCACCCGTGGCAAACACACGGATGCCTGCCATATCGGCCAGAATCATCGTCGACGCGACAGTGGTTGCACCATCTGCTTTGTTCGCGACAATGAAAGGAATATCGCGACGACTGGTTTTAATCGCGGACTGACCTTGCTGCCCTAAATACGTGATTTCTTCTTCGCTGAGACCCACTTTTAAACGGCCTTTGAGGATCGCGATAGTGGCAGGAATTGCCCCGTTATCACGTACCGCCTTTTCAACGCGCAGGGCAGTTTCCACATTTTCCGGATAAGGCATACCGTGGGAAATGATAGTGGATTCTAACGCGACAACTGGCTTGCCTTCGGACAGGGCTTTCTGCACGTCAGGGTGAATATCGAGATACGGATTTAACATAAGGCTTCCTATAGGGTCTGTTGACCTTTGGTGGTTAAACTTTGTTCTGGGCCATAAGCGTTTTAGGCGAGCCGAGGTGTGCGCCGCCTAGTTACTCTAAGCAAATACGCCTTCAAGGCGCTGTTGCACCATCAATTCGGTAATGGTTGGGTTGATGGTTTGCATGTGCTCCATCGTTAACATGGCGCAACCAAGTGCAAAGCGGCACGAATCTGCGTCAGTCAGGTTATTCATTTGTCCGTAAACCAATCCGGCGAGAAAGGCATCTCCCGCACCATTGGCGTTGATGACATTGACCTTAGGTGAGCGAATCAAAGCTGTATCTTCAGCGGAACGATAAAGGATGCCATCTGCCCCTAGGCTTAGAAATAAACGGGTGATGTCTTGTTGAATGAACCAGTCTGCAATGTCGTCGACATCTTCATCGGAATTCAGTGGTAAACCAGAAATGGTCTGCGCTTCCAGAAGGTTCGGTTTGAGTGTGTGGATATGTTTGAGATACGGCTTGGCTTTGATGGCTTTGGCGGTGGACACTGTATCTAAATAGATGACCTGATCGTGAAACTTACTAAAAAGGTAAGCAAGAACATCTTCGTTAACGTTGGTGTCGATGATAATCGCCGCTGCATGCTGAATAAGATCGGTATGTTGGGCGAGTAGCCCTATATTCAGGTGATCAAGAATCGACATATCTGATACCGCAGCCAGCATGTCTCCGTGGGCATCCAGTAGAGAAAGATAGGTGGAAGTGGTCTGTCCGGTAAGCTGGCTGACTGCTTTAACATCGACCCCCGCCTTGCGTGTAGCTTCCAGTACTACGTTACCGTAGGCATCATCCCCAACCACTGAAATCAATTTGGTGTCGACACCTAATCTGGCCAGGTTTTCTGCAATGTTCCGACCTACGCCGCCGGCTGAACCCGTGATTTTTCCGGGGTTGGAGTCTCGTTCGACCATCGTCACTTCCGGCTGACCCAAAATGTCCATATTGGTGCCGCCAATCACGACCACATACTGTGGACGGTCAACAATGTAGCCTTTTCCGCGAATCACGCCTTTTCGTGTCATGTTCATAATGTGCACGGCCACCGCAGAGCGACTGATATTCAGCTTGTCGGCAATGCTCTGTTGCTGGATGAAGGGATCATCTTTGATCAATTGGAGGATTTCATCTTCGCGCGACGTCATGGTAGCTAACACCTGTTTGGTTGTTAAACAAATGTTAGTTTTAAATGGGGTGAGTAAAGTGTCAATTACTGTGGGGTAACAATTAATTATTGTGTGACGCCATAGAAAAAATTTGTATAAAAACCAGTCAGTTTTAACCATGCTTTTCTATCAGGAGCGTCGCATTACGACCTGATTGGGTCTCAATTCGGGAACAGGAGGTTGGATGATTGGCTCTACACTTGAAAAGAACACTGTTAACACTGTGTTTTATGAAGATGAACAGCAAGGATAGCCAATGGAAAACCAAGCTCAGCGTAGCGCTTTAACGGAGCAGGAGCGCGTGGTGGTGGCAGAGGCGATCAATTCGCTTAAAGCCAAACCGGGCGCGCTGTTACCTGTGTTACACCATATTCAACATCATTTGGGTTTTGTGCCTCCGGCGTCTGTGCCGATAATCGCGCATGGGCTGAATCTGTCCAATGCTGATGTGCACGGCGTGGTCAGTTTTTACCATGAGTTTCGCAATCACCCGCCGGGCGGACACATCATTCAGATTTGCCGTGCTGAATCTTGTCAGTCGATGGGCTCGCATGCGCTTGAAAAACACGTCGTCTCGAGGCTGGGCATCGGCTTCCATGAAACTACCAAAGATAACAACTTCACTCTCGAACCCGTCTACTGTCTGGGCAACTGCATGTACTCGCCGTGTGTGAGAGTCGGTGATGATATCCACGGTGAAATGAACGATGAGGCATTCGACAACCTTATTGATTCGTTGCTCACCCAAGTGATCGAGGTGAAAGTGCCATGAGTTATCGCATTTATGTTCCCCTCGATTCTTCTTCTGTTTCCCGTGGCGCTGAGAAAATCGCTCAACGTTTGGCACACAGCGCCGTCGCCATGGGTGAGTCTTTGACCATTGTCCGCAACGGTTCCCATGGCATGTTCTGGCTCGAACCCATGATTGAAGTGGAGTCGGCGCAAGGTCGTGTAGCCTTTGGTCCGGTTTTCGAAGATGACGTGGATACGCTGTTAGCACTCCGTTTCTTTGCGCCAGATGAAGCGGGCAGCGCTGCCCTTGATCATCCACTTTGTTTAGGGCTGACCTCAGAAATCCCCTGGCTGAAAAGGCAGCAACGGCTGACGTTCGAACGTGTTGGGTTTGTTGACCCCTTAGATGTTGAAGATTATCGCAGCAAAGGTGGGTTCGTCGGGCTGGAAAAAGCGCTGGGTATGAGCACCCAACAGATTCTCGACGAAGTAAAAACCTCTGGCCTTCGCGGTCGCGGTGGTGCGGCGTTTCCAACCGGCATTAAATGGCAAACCGTCTCAGACCAACCGGCAGGTCAAAAGTATGTGATTTGTAATGCAGACGAAGGTGACTCCGGGACTTTTGCCGACCGCATGCTGATGGAAGGCGACCCATTCACCCTGATTGAAGGGATGATCATTTGCGCCATCGCTGTCGGTGCTTCACAAGGCTATGTCTACACCCGTTCTGAGTACCCTAATGCTTGCAAGATCTTCACTCAGGCTATCGAAAATGCCTATGCTGCAGGTTATCTCGGTGCAGATATCTGCGGTAGCGGAAAACACTTCGATTTGGAGCTCCGCATGGGGGCAGGGGCCTACATCTGTGGTGAGGAAACATCGCTGATGGAGAGTTTGGAAGGTAAACGCGGATTGGTAAGAAACAAGCCACCACTTCCTGCCATTGAAGGTCTCTTTGGCAAGCCAACCGTCATTAATAACGTTATCTCATTGGCATCAGTGCCCATCATTCTGGCAAAAGGGGCTGATTACTACAAAGACTTTGGCCAGGGTCGCTCCCTCGGCACCATGCCAATACAACTGGCGGGGAATGTGAAACGTCCCGGTCTGTTTGAGTTGGCTTTTGGCGTGACGATTCGGGAACTCTTGTTTGACTTCGGTGGTGGCAGTAAGACAGGAAAGCCTCTTAAAGCCGTGCAAATTGGCGGACCCCTTGGCGCTTACATTGCTGAACATGACTGGGATACGGATCTGGATTACGAACATCTCGCAGCCCGCGGCGCCATGCTGGGGCACGGTGGCATCGTCGCGTTCGACAATCAAATCGACATGAGCCAGATGGCGCGTTTTGCGATGGAGTTCTGCGAGCTGGAATCCTGCGGGAAATGCACGCCTTGTCGTATTGGTGCAGTCCGCGGCGCGGAAGTGATTGACCAACTGCTGGATGCGAACGGCGATGACAAGCTGGAACGTAAAGAGTTACTGGACGATCTGTGCGAGACCATGGAGCAGGGTTCGCTCTGCGCCATGGGTGGGATGACACCATTTCCGGTGAAAAGCGCATTGAAGCACTTTCCAGAAGATTTCGGGCTCGCGAAAGATGCGAGTGCCCAGGCGAACAGTGGCGGCAAGTAAGCCGTCGAGGAGAAGACAATGGTTGAGTTCTATATTCCCATTGAGCAAGGCAGCAAAGATTTCGGTACGCCTGCTGTAAAATGCGAAGACATTACGCAAATATCACTGACCATTGATGGCTGGCCAATTACCGTGCCTGAAGGCACGTCGGTTATGCATGCGTCTTCCATTCTGAATATTCAAATTCCAAAATTGTGTGCGACCGACTCGCTAGAAGCGTTTGGTTCATGTCGTATGTGTGTGGTGGAAATTGAAGGAATGCGTGGTAAACCCGCCGCCTGCACCACACCTGTTGTTGAAGGCATGGTGGTTACCACGCAAAATGAAGCCTTGCGTAAGTTACGCCGTAACGTTATGGAATTATACATTTCAGACCATCCCCTCGATTGTTTGACCTGTGCGGTGAATGGCGATTGTGAATTGCAGGATATGGCAGGTGCGGTTGGTCTTCGTGACGTGCGCTACGGATTTGAAGGTAGCAACCACCTCAATATGGAAAAGGACACTTCCAATCCTTACTTCACCTTTGATTCCAGCAAATGCATCGTCTGTTCCCGATGTGTGCGTGCCTGTGGAGAGATTCAGGGTCAACATGCGCTGACAGTGGAAAGTCGGGGTTTTGAATCCCGTATCGTCGCTGGTTCAGAATCGTTTATGGATTCCGAATGCGTGTCCTGTGGTGCCTGCGTACAAGCCTGTCCGACGGCTGCGTTGACAGAAAACAGCGTGATAGAGCTGGGCACCCCGAGCCATTATCGCGTGACGACGTGTGCCTATTGCGGCGTTGGCTGTTCTTTCCGCGCTGAGATGCGCGGTGATGAATTGATCCGAATGGTGCCGCACAAAGACGGCAAAGCAAATCAGGGTCATTCCTGTGTGAAAGGGCGTTTTGCCTTTGGCTATGCAACCCACAAAGATCGTGTAACCGACCCGATGATCCGCGATTCTATTGATGAACCTTGGCGCAAGGTAAGTTGGGAAGAGGCGATTGGTTTTGCCGCAGACAAGATCAAAGCGATCCGCGATAAACACGGCGCGAATGCGCTGGGTGGGATCACCTCTTCCCGCTGCACTAACGAAGAAACCTATCTGGTGCAAAAACTGGTTCGCGCAGGCTTTGGCACTAACAACGTGGATACCTGTGCGCGTGTCTGTCACTCTCCGACGGGTTATGGCCTGAAAACCACACTGGGTGAATCCGCAGGGACACAGACCTTCGAATCTGTCCAAAAAGCCGATGCGATTATTGTTATTGGGGCCAACCCAACCGATGGCCATCCGGTGTTCGCATCCCAGCTTAAACGTCGTCTTCGTAGCGGCGCTAAACTGATTGTTATCGACCCACGCGAAATCGATCTGGTCAACGCAGCGCATGTTCGCGCGCAATACCATCTTCAATTGCGTCCGGGCACCAATGTCGCCGTGTTGAATGCGTTGGCGCACGTCATCATCAATGAAGGGTTGGAAGACACTTCTTACATTGAAGAGCGTTGCGACATGGCAGCATACAAAAAATGGCGCGACTTTATTGCTGATGAACATCATTCACCGGAAGCGATGGAAAGCGCTACAGGCGTTCCCGCTATGCTGATCCGAGAAGCGGCGAGAATGTTTGCCAAAGAACGAAACGGCGCAATCTATTATGGGCTTGGTGTCACCGAGCACAGCCAAGGCAGTTCGGCCGTGATGGCGATTGCCAACCTTGCTATGGCAACAGGTAACGTCGGTCGTGAAGGTGTCGGTGTGAACCCGTTGCGCGGCCAGAACAACGTGCAGGGTAGCTGTGATATGGGCTCGTTCCCACATGAACTGCCAGGCTATCGTCACGTGTCTGATCCAGAAGTGCGTGCACTATTTGAAGGCGAGTGGGGCGTACCCATTGATGATGAACCCGGGCTTCGCATTCCCAACATGTTCGATGCCGCTATTGCAGGTCGATTTAAAGGCATGTATGTGCAGGGTGAAGATATTGCCCAATCTGATCCCAATACCCAACATGTTGAAGCGGCGCTGACATCGCTGGAATGCCTTATCGTCCAGGATATTTTCCTCAACGAAACGGCGAAGTTTGCGCATGTGTTCCTACCGGGTGCCAGCTTCCTTGAAAAAGACGGTACTTTTACCAACGCAGAGCGCCGTATCTCGCCGGTACGCAAAGTGATGGCGCCGCTTTCGGGTAAAGCTGACTGGGAAGCGACCATGGATCTTGCCAACGCCCTTGGCTACGAGATGCACTACAATCATCCATCCGAAATCATGGATGAAATTGCCAAGCTGACCCCGACCTTCCATGGTGTCAGTTATGAAAAGCTGGATGAACTGGGCTCCATCCAATGGCCTTGTAACGATGAAGCGCCACTGGGAACCCCAACCATGCACATAGGCGGATTTGTGAAAGGCAAAGGCAGCTTTGTTGTCACCGAATATGTTGCAACAGAAGAGAAGGTGAATAAACGCTTCCCATTGTTGCTGACGACTGGGCGTATCCTTTCCCAATACAACGTCGGCGCACAGACTCGACGTACTGACAACAGTCAGTGGCATCAGGAAGACATACTGGAAATTCACCCTCTTGACGCAGAAGATCGTGGTGTCACAGACGGCTCTCCCGTTCGTATTGCCAGCCGTGCAGGCGAGATTACCCTGCCTGCGAAAATCAGCAACCGCATGCAGCCAGGTGTGGTTTATACCACCTTCCACCATCCGGTTTCCGGTACCAATGTCATCACCACGGAAAATTCGGATTGGGCGACTAACTGCCCTGAATACAAAGTGACGGCGGTACAGGTGAAAGTGGCAGTGGAACAGGCAGATTGGCAGCAACGTTTTCGTGAGTTCGATGAACAGCAACAGGCTCATTTATCTGCGGCTACGCAAGATAGTAACAATTAGGAGTAAACATGGACGGTGAACTTCATCGTAACGAGCGCCTTTACGCGATGGCGACCCAGATTGCTGACAACCTCGAGCATGGCAGAACCGAGCAAGAGACGGTCGACGAAGTCGCTTCCCACATTCGCCGTTTCTGGTCGCGTGACATGAAGCAAAGCCTTTTTGCTGCATTGGGAAGTGGGTTGTTGGATCCCATCGCTGAAAAGGCAGCGGAAATACTGGCTGAGGAATATCGGTTGAAAGCAGGGTAAATCAGGTTGTTGTGTAAATGAGAAAACCACGTCTATGCGTGGTTTTTATATTTGTTGCAAACAATTATCTATATTTGGCGAGTCTGACTTGTTAGTGTGCATGAAGTTTGTTCGATATTTGAAGTGCTTCCAATAATGTATCGAAAAGATAGACATCTTATGTTCTAATCAACTTACAACCACCGCGCAAATAAGAATCAAGATCATTAGGCAGTTTTTAAAATACTTGAGCTTTTTTTTATTACAACTTTTGGTGTCTTTTACAACTAATGCCGGAAGTACTCATCAAGAAGCTCTCTCCACAAATCTCCATAACGACCTCACTTGGTTAAGTCTTCTTCACCATGAGCCTTCTTGGTTTGGTTCAGAGAGCTTGATAAACAGCCCTGACTTCTTTTTGTCCCAGAATGGCAAAATTGATGCGGCTTCGGAACTTATCGCTACTTTAGAAGCGTTTAAGTCTCAACCTCAATCTCAGTGTCGGTTTCCTGCTAGAAAGATATGGCTGGAGCAACAATTACCAAACGCTCGGTTTCCTGAGGTAGATTGCACAAACTATCAAGCATATCGGCGCGCTTTTAAGGCGGAAAGTGTCAGCCTAGTCTATGCCAGCGGCTATCTGGGCAACCCCGCATCTATGTATGGCCACTTGTTGTTGAAGTTCAATAGCAAGAACAACCACGAATTTCTTGATAACACGTTTAACTACGGTGCTAGGGTTCCGGATGGAGACAATAAATTTGTGTACATCTACAAGGGGATAACAGGCGGGTACTCAGGCCATTTTACTAATCAAAAATACCATCATCAGAACCTTACCTACAACGAATCGGAACTGAGAGATTTGTGGGAGTACCGTCTCGATCTGCCTCAAGAAAAAGTTAACTTTTTACTAGCCCATTTATGGGAACTAGAGCACTCCAGCATGACCTACTATTTCTTTGCTGAAAACTGTGCTTATCAGCTAGCGAAAGTACTTGAAATGGTCATTGAGAAGCCTCTGGTAGCGAAAGGTAAAAGCTGGGTTATGCCCTATGACATTGTGATGATGCTGAACAAGCCAGATACTAGTGAGGTAGTAGAAAAAGTCACCTATCACGGTTCGCGACAAGAGCAGTTGTATGAGCGTTTCACCCAACTTAGTCGCGAGGAGCGGGATACGGTCGCTAGAGTGATCAGCGAGCCATCAACAGACTTGGCCAAGCATTTCAACAAGCATTCGAACGACGAAGTGACGCGTATTATAGATACGCTTTACGACTATTACGCGTTTATAGATGTCAAAAATAATGGGCTGAGTGAGCCACAAACCTCAAAATTGAAAGCCCTGTTGGCTTTGCGATTTAGTCTGCCAGCATCAGAGACACGCTGGAAAGCAGTGGAAAAAATCCCACCTCATAAGGCACAGAATACTACAATGTTCCAAGCTTCGACGCTTTACAACGAAGCTTTTGGTGAAGCAATGGCTCTTCGATTTCGCGCCAACTACTACGACCTTTTGAGCGTGAATGCAGCACGCATTCCAAACTCCGCACTTAATACCTTTGATCTCACTTTTCTCTATACCAAAGAAGAGAGCAAGGTTCGTTTAAGAGAGTTTACCTTAATAGATATTATCAACCTAAATCTCTCTCAGACAGGACTTCCTGGTGACAGTCAATGGGCTTGGGGGATCAGTGCAGGTTACAAGCCGACATCGCTGAATTGCATTGATTGCTCAGATACGACATTTGAGGGCTTTGCTGGAACAAGCTGGCGGCCCTTTGACGGCTTAGTGAGCCATTTAGCGTTGGCGGGAGAGCTTCAAGTTAACTCGTTAAAAGATATTAACTTTCTTAGCGGACCAGAAGTTGGGGGAATATTAACCGTCACCCCATATTGGGTTACCTCAATAAAATTAGGCGGTTATTTCAACTTGGACGAAAAATGGCGATACGAGAATCATTTGACTTGGGAGCAACGGTTTTTTGAGCATCAAGCTTTTGATGTGAGGACTTCTGTTCGCTACAACCAAGGATTTGAGTACGCCGCTCATTTATCTATTTATTGGTGAAGACTATGAAAAAAATCGCTTTATTCGCTGTAGCTGCCGCTTTGGTATCGGGTAATGTTGTTGCTGAGGAAAAAAAAGGTATTAACCCTTGGACGCAATGTGGTATCGGCGCAATGATCTTTAACGACATTCCTGCAGCTGCCGGTATTTCGAACGTTATCTGGGATTTAGGTACCACCGCAGTTTCTTCAAATATTTCTTCACAAGATACCTGTGAAGGCAGTCGTGTTAAGGCGGCGATGTTCATTCAGGACAATTTTGACCAAATGATGGAAGACACCTCGAAAGGTTCAGGTGATTACATTAATGCGATGCTTGAAATGCTGGAAGTTGAAGGTGAAAGTCAACAAGTGGTGATTACCTCTATTCGCAGCAATGTGGGAAGTCAAATGGCAGTAGAGGAAGTGACTCCTCAATCATACTACAGCGCGGTAATGGCTAGCCTGTAATGATAGCTAGCAGGGAGCTGACTATGCTCCCTGCTCAATATTGAAAACTCTAAAGCCTCGAATTAAGCAACTGCTTCAGCATCTTTTTGCTTGATCACTTTGTGGCCTTCTTCAGTCACGCCGTTTTTCCAATAGCTGCTGATATAAATATTGTCTCGCTCTACGCCTCGATCATTGCGGAAATATTGGCGTAGTGAGCGCATAGAATCGAATTCGCAAGCACACCAGATGGCGGTGTCGCCATCCAGCCATTCTTTTTCCTGGACTTGCTCTGCCAGTGTTTTTACGCCTTTAACCAGCCAGTCGACTTGCATTCCTTCAGGGGCTTGGATCGGCTGAATGTCGTCTTTAGAAAGTACTTCAATCACCGCATGGCCTTTTGCATGTTGAGGTAGTGATGCAATTTTGACAGACAGCGCAGGAAGGGCAGTCATATCAGCAACCATAAAGAACCAATCGGCTTCTTTGTTGATTTCCTGAATGGTGCCAGGTCCAGCAATCGTCATGGTATCGCCAACTTTGGCGTTTATTGCCCAACGAGCGGCATGGCCGCAGCCACAGTCATCAACCTTATGGCGGACAAAGTCTACTGTGATCGTGTGTGTGCTGAAATCCAACTCGCGGATAGTGTAGGTGCGCATAACAGGCCTTTCACCCGCTGGAAGTGAACTCAGATCTGTGCTGCCATCCGGCGCAAACATTAACTTGATATATCCGCCTTCGCAGTTGGCAGGAAAGCGGGCTAGTCCCTCGCCATGCATCACAATACGCTGCATGTTTGGAGTAATGGCTATGCTTGCTTTGACAGTAAGCTGAACAGGGTTCGGTTTCTTCATTATTCTTCTCTGACTACTTTACTTCACCCTAAAATACGTCGCCTTTAACAATAATTCAATGATAACGATTATCATTTGCGTAAATTTACACTTGTCTTTGAGCACTGCGGTAGGTGTGATTCTGGAAACAAGGTTGTGAGGTGTTGTTTTTTCTTTGATATCTAACCTTTTAATACATCTAACTTAAGTATATTAGTAAGTTAATTCACATCAGCGGATTCTTAATCTAGTGACAATTGTATGCTGGATGGAATTTTGAAGCGTTTATTTGAACCGAATCATATAAGAACACGATGCTGCTTCAAACATGTTCAATTCAGGTTAGTCTGGGCAGGCTTGTTTAAGCATTTAGACGTCAAATAAAAAATAAAAACCTTATAACACTTTGTTTAGAGGATTATAAATGACAGTTGGTGAATTTCTGGGTGTGTTGATGACGTTCCCTACAAGCGTGTTCTTTGTTCCGTTTGTGGTGTTCTTTCTCATTATGCTGGTCGATTTAGTCTTCAATGTAGTGGAGGGATTTACCGCGGATATAGATCTCTTCGATCTTGATAATCTGCCCGGTTCAGGCCTTCTCCTTCCGCAAGTCCTTTCAAAAGTTCCTCTAATGGTTGCTTTGTGCGTCTCGTTTTTCGTGGCAACCGTTATCTCGTTTTATGCATCAGATATCGTTAAAGGTTTTATTTCCGGCTCGATGCTCTTGGTTGCAAATATCATCTCTATTCCTGTTGTTACGTACATTTCTCTGGCGATATCAGCCTGGTTATTGAAGCCCTTGGCTCCATTATTCGACCGTAAAAAAACGTTTGCGAAGGTGGAATTTATTGGCTTAAAGGGCCGTGTTCATAGCAATGTCGTTAATAGGAAAAAAGGTGAAGTCGTCGTTTTGCATGAAGGAAATGAATTTCTACTTGATGCAATGCTGCAGGATGATAGTTCGATTCAATATGGAGATGAAGTGATCATTGTTTACAAAGATGATGCTTCAGACCGCTACGTCGTAGCAAAAAAAGCTTAATGGAATAATTATCAGGAGTAGGAAATGGAAATTTCCCCAAGCATTATTTTTATCGCCAGTGGCATAGCTGTTTTCCTCATTGTGATGATTTTCATCACATCCCGTTATAAGAAGGTGCGTGGCGAGGGTGATGCGTTGATTGTTAATGGCCTTCATCGCACACGCGCATCTCTGACAGGTACTTTTGTCTGGCCGATCGTTAACCAATTTGAATACATGGATATCACCCGTAAAAAAATCTCTGTGATCCGCAGTGGCCGCAAAGATCAGGAAGGTGAAGAGTATGAAGGTCTGCACTGTCGCGACAATATCCGCGCAGACCTGAAGGTGGATTTCTACATCGGTGTAAACCACGAAGAAGATGACATCATCCGCGTGGCAAAACTCTTTACCGCACATGAAGCTTCGAATCTTGATCGCCTCAAAGAACACTTCCAGCCAAAATTTTCAGAAGCCTTAAAAACGGCAGTAAAGCAGTTCGAATTTGAAGAACTGCTGACCAACCGCCGCGCTTTCCGTGATGCAGTTGTTGATGTAATCGGTAGTGAAATGGATGGCTTCAAAATATACGACGTGGTTATCGACAAAGTTGATCAGACCGCGTTGGATGCCCACAGCCCTGACAACATCCTCGACGTTGAAGGTATCCGTAAAATTTCAGCTATTACTGCGCAAAAAAATACTGAAACCAACGCTATCCGTCAGGATGAGCGTACAACGATGAAGAAGAAAAACGTCGAAGCGGAAGCAAACCGTCTGCAACTCGACAAGCAAGAGCAGGAGTCTATAGCACGCACCCAACGCGAAGTAGATATTATCAAGGCGCAGGAAGAGGCGCTTGCATCAGAAAAACGCGAAGAATATGAACGCGTCACGCAGCTTGCGAAGCTGGAAACACAAGAGGAAGTGGCCAAGAAGCGTGAAAGTGTGGAAATGGAAGTGGAAATGACGCGTATCGCCAACCAGCGTCAGGTCGCTATCCAACAAGAAGAACTCAACCGTTCAGTCGAAACAGAGAAAGTGCGTACGGCATCTGAAGTGGCTGAGCGCGAAATGCAGAAAGAGACCACAGTGGAAGAAGCGCTGAAATCTGTCTCTGAAACACGTTCACAACGCGTGGAAATTGAACGCAAGATTGCTCGTGAAGAAGAAGAAACGGAAAACTTGCGTGTCAACGAACGCGTAGCCCGTGAAAAACGTGTACGTCTGGTTGAAGCGGAAGCAGCCGCAGAAGCTAAGCAGCTTGAATCGCTGGTGGCGGCTCGTACAGAGAAAGAAGCGGCGAAAGAGCGCGCAGAGCGCTTACTGATTGAAAATGAAGCAGAGCTGAAAGTGAAGACGCGTGATGCAGAAAATGCATTGGCAGTGAAGACGCGAGAAGCAGAAGCTGACCAAATCGTAACGACAAAACGTGCTGAAGCTGATTATGTAGCGAAAGAGCGCGAAGCCGCAGCGAAAGAACGCATGGCTCAGGCTGAGAAAGAACTGATCAGCGCAACGGGCTTGGCAGAAGTGGAAGTTGACCGTGAGCGTGCGCAAGCGATTAAAGAAACTGGTGAAGCGGAAGCCTTTGCTCTGCAAAGTGCAGGTGAGGCAGAAGCGCAAGCGCTGCGTGCGAAAGGCTTGGCGGAAGCAGAATCTCAAACTGCACGTTTTGAAGCTGCTCAACAGTATGATGACCACACGCGCGAACACGACAAGTGGGTTATGCAACTCCAGCAAGACAAAGAGCTTGAAATCGCACGTATCGAAGCGCAGAAAACCGTGGTTAGTGCAAATGCGCAGGCATTGGCAGAAGCACTGGCGAAAGCAGATATCCGTCTGTTTGGTGGTGAAGGCATGGAGCAGATCCGCCGTACCATCATGGATGCTTCAGCCGTTGATGCAAAATTTGAGCAGTCTAAGGTGCTGAACCCATTGGTTTCTGAGTACGTTGATGGTGAGCGCAGCTTACCGGAAGATCTGAAAGCGATTTTGGAAAACACGGACCTGAAGAGCAGTGATTTAAGCAACGTCGCCTTGGCGAGCTTGCTGAACTCGCAAGGTGGTGCGACTGAGCTTCTGAAGAAACTGCAAGGCACACTGGAGCCATCGTCAGACAAAAATTCGTAACACCCTCAATTACTCTCACAGAATCCCGCCTCATTAGAGGCGGGATGAATAGGTATTAGCATGTCAGAGTCGACTCAAAAAGCTGTGAGTGAAGGTGGTGCATATGAAGTTCTCAAATCCCGCCTGTCCCAACAGGGCAACCAGCTAAAATCTCTTTCTCAGTCATTCAATCAAACTCGCCAGACCGTATTTGGTGGTCAGGAACTCAAGCTCGTCGGCAAAGCCAATGTGCAGACCGATGCGAAATGTATTCCCATCGACATGGCGCAAGTTAACCAACAGCTATTGTTTGGTTACCACGTACAGGTTGGTATGAAGGCATCGCCATCACTGGACGATGTGTTTGGCCTTTATCAGCTGCACGAAAATGACGGTACGTTCCGTGTAGAGCCTCTACCCATTGAAAGCAGCTTTCTCGGTGATCAGCGTTTTGTTCATGAATTTACTGAACTGTTTACGTACTACCGTGATGCGCGTCTTTCCCAAATCTCCCGTCAGGAAAGTGTCCTATATATTGCTTTCCAGATTGGTAGTCGTCCTGAAGATCGTAAAGTGTTCCGCTTCCAGCTCAAAGCAGATGCTGTAGAGTACATGGATTCCTATGGGCATGAATCGCTGGAAAGCACGGTTCAACACGACTTTGATTGGGTTGCAACAAACCGTGATGACCACGTGCTGGGAGAACACCCGCATGTGTCTATTCGCGACAAGCTGTTTGTGGAGTGTGTGGGTGGTGACCTGACCATTAAGGTTGAGGACAATACATCCGAAGGCAAGGGAATTTACCGCGAAGAAGTTGAAGATGCGCACCAAAGTGTGGCAGATGCGCAAATCGATTATGCCTTTATCGGCGATTTAATCGCCCTTCGCGTTAAGCCTAACCGTGAAAAACACAGTCGCTATTTTCTCTACAATCCGCTTAACCAGTCGGTCACCCGTGCTGATGCATTGGGCGTCAGTGCTAAAGCGTTGCCGGAAGATCACGGCGTGCTTTATGCCAACGGTTATGTTCTGGCTAACGGCGAGCGCAAACAGTTTGATTTTCCTTCAGGTCATTTGAAATTCTTCCAGAAAATCATGTCACCCAATGGTGAAGATATTCTGTATTTCTTTTTCAATCCGGTTGATGGCTATTACGTCGCGTATACCTACAACCTGATAGAAAAGAAATTTGAAGCACCCATGGAAAGTCATGGTTATAGCCTGTACCCAGATGGTCGCTTTCTTGTGTTTCAGCTTTCTGAAAACGCAGAAGCGTCAACGATCCACCCCTTACGGATCTGGGATACGCCGTTCTCAACACCAGAGCACTACGCAAGTGTGAATGCGCAGTCAGATGTAAGCAGTCCGCTGTTCAATCTGGGGAATGCAGAACTGGTTCGGGCGCTTTCTTCTGTGCTTTCGATTTGTCAGTTAGCCCAGACAGAAGAAGTCACACAAGCAGCTTATGAAATGCTGTTGAAGCAATGTCAGTCAACGCTGGATCATTACACCTGGTTGGGCCATGAATATGCGTTGGGTATTGGCTCTGCCATCAATGAGTTGATGGGCACCGCAGACAAAATCATTGATGAATTTGCCAAGGTGCAGCAACTTCAGCAGCACGCCGCGCAAAGCATTGAAGCGCAGCAGACTATTGTCTCTGACCTTATTGGTAAAATTAAACTGGCTCCAAAGGAGCAGGCGAATACCTTGCTCAGCCTCTTGGCGGAAGTGAAAGGCCAGGTTGGTGCAGTGATGGCTCTTCGCCAGCAACACTACATTGATGAAGCTCGAGTCGATGAGTTGCAAACACAATTACAGGAGCAGCGTGAAAGCCTAAACCTGCAACTGCTCAACCTTCTTCAGGAAGAAAAGGCGTACGTTCCGTTTAAGAAGCAAATTCAGAGTATCGAGGAGCAACTGGAAACGGTAGATAAAACGGCTGAAATCCAGAAGCTGCAAGGGCAGGTCGACACGCTTCGCAACGAACTGCAACTGGTGACGGAAGAAGTTACCGACATTGAAACGGACGATCCCACCCAAGCCACGCGCATTCTGGACCTGACGACAGAAGTATCGTCGATGCTGAATACGGTATCGGCCAAACTACGTTCTAAATCTCAAGGGTTGCAAAGTGAAGAAGCGCAGGCGGAATTCAGCGCCCAGTTTAAGCTGCTGAGCCAATCCGTCAGCAGCGCGATGGAGCAGGCAACAACTCCTGATGAGTGCGACAACCAACTCGCCAAGCTGGTGGGACAGTTAGATAAACTCGAGTCCCGTTTCGCGGATTTTGACCAGTTCCTTGCCGAAATATATGCCAAACGTGATGAAATCCAGTCAACGCTCGATAACCACAAACAGCAGCTGATTTCTGCACAACAGCGCCGCGTACAGAATTTGCTGCAGGCGGCGAATGTCACTATGGCGAGTATTGAAAAGCGGGTAGAGCGTTTTGATGATGTGGCAGGACTGAACAGCTACTTCGCAACCGATGCTATGGTACTCAAGCTTCACCAGCTCTCCCAAACTATTCGAGACTTGGGCGACAGTGTTAAAGCGGATAGCGTCGATTCCAAGCTCAAATCACTGCAAGACCAATCCCTTCGTTCTCTTCGCGATAATCAGGATATCTTTGAGCAAGGTGGCAAGGTTCTACGACTGGGTAAACACAGGTTCAGCGTGAACCAACAGGCATTGGATCTCAGCCTCGTAGAGCATCATGGGGAGCTTTCGACCCATATTTCTGGGACGGATTTCTATCAAGCGGTTGAAGATGAAAAGTTTCTTGAGCTGCAATCCTTTTCCCGTTTGGATGTGACATCGGAAAGTGATGACGTCTACCGCGCGGAATATCTGGCGTACCTCATTTTGCATGGCGCAGAGAATAATCAAGATGGATTGAATCTCGAAGATCTGTATGCCGCTCAGAAAAGCAACGCCCTGAACGAACGCGTTCAGAAATTCGCCGCACCTCGCTACAAAGAGGGGTATGTGAAAGGCATCCATGACAACGATGCCACGTGTATTCTGGATAGGGTTCTACCTATCTATCAGCAAGCGGGATTATTACGTTTTAGCCAAAGCGCGCGCTCTGCTGCGATTCGATGGGTGCTGGCGCAAGATGCTAATACTTTGAGTGCTTTTCGCCAGCAAGCCAATAATGCGCAACTGCTGAGAGAGCACCTGAATTCAGGCGGTGCTTACCAGCAACTCCAAAAACAGCTGGCGACTGAGCTCGCAACTGAACAAAGTGATGAAGCCGCAGATTTCTTGGTTAACCTGCTCGGCGAGTCTGATTTAAGTGTTGATGTCAGTCAGGACGCATTGAGTCTGTATGAGGATTATCTTCAATTCCGCCGCAGTCTGGGTTGGCAAGCCGGAGGTGCTGATATTGAGTCAGCATACTCTGACCACCTCCAGTGGCTTACCGCATACACTCATAAAAAGGGCTACGGGCAAGCTTTTGTGGTTGAAGCTGCAACCATTGCCGTTCTGAAAGCCTATTCAGAGTTCAATATCTGCAGTGTCGATTTCTCATTGGTTGCTGATGTGGAAGGAATACTGGGTGAACATGACCGTATCGAGAAAGGGCAGCTGCGTATCGTGCTGGACGACTTTATCCAGCGTAACGAGCACCACCGATGCAAAGTCGTGCCGCAGTTTGAAGCCTATCTCAGCCAACGTACCTTACTGTTGAACTCGGCTAAAGAAGATTTCCGTTTGAGCGAGTTCAAACCTCGCCCTCTGACGTCATTTGTTCGAAACAAATTGATAAGTGAGAGTTACCTGCCCCTTATTGGCGATAACTTTGCCAAACAGATGGGCACACTGGGCGACAAGAAACGCACTGACTTGATGGGGATGCTGTTACTTATTTCCCCACCAGGTTACGGTAAAACGACTTTGATCGAATACGTGGCGCACAAACTTGGGCTCGTATTCATGAAAATCAATGGTCCATCTATCGGCCATCAGGCAACATCATTAGACCCAGCAGATGCCCCCGATCAGAATGCTGCCCGCGAAATAGAGAAGATAAACCTTGCCTTTGAAATGGGCAATAACGTGCTTCTCTACCTCGATGATATTCAGCACACTCATCCTGAATTCCTCCAGAAGTTTATCTCGTTGTGTGATGGTACACGCCGAATTGAAGGAACGTGGAAAGGCAAAACCAAGACCTATGATATGCGCGGTAAGAAATTTGCCGTGGTGATGGCGGGCAACCCTTACACAGAAAGCGGTGAATCGTTCCGTATACCCGATATGCTAGCTAACCGTGCAGACATTTATAACCTTGGCGACATGCTGTCTGATCAGAAGCAAGCCTTTGAGTTGAGTTTCATTGAAAACTCACTCACGTCGAACTCTGTGCTTGCACCGCTGGCAACCCGTGACCTGAACGACTTATATCGCTTCGTGCGAATGGCAGACGGTGAAAGTATTGCACTCAGTGAGATGAGCCACGCGTATTCTGCGACGGAATCGAACGAAATTATCTCAACTCTTCAGAAGTTAATGGCCGCTCAGCAAACCGTGCTGAAGGTTAACCAACAGTACATCAAGTCTGCTGCTACGGCTGATCAGTACCGCGTTGAGCCGCCATTCAAGCTGCAAGGATCTTACCGGAACATGAACAAACTGGCGGAGAAGATTTCGTCGGTAATGACGGACGATGAGTTGTACACCATGTTGCAGGATCACTATCAAGGTGAAGCGCAGACGCTCGCAGCAGGAACGGAAGAAAACTTGCTTAAGTTGGCTGAACTGCGCGGTGATATGACGCCTGAACAGAAAGCACGTTGGCAAGAAATCACCGACGGTTATCAGCGTCAGCAAATGATGGGCGATTCAGAAGATCGTGCAGGCCAGGTTGTACAGCAACTCGCCATGTTGAACCAACACGTTGCGCGCTTTGGTAGCGACTCCCAAGGAGGGGAATAAGTGAACCGACAAAAATGGTCGGCGTGGCTTGAAGCCTCGCTGGAAGATTATCGCCTCGACGACAGCGAGCGCAGAACCTTACAAGCTGAGTTAGCAGAGTCTGTGCTCAGTGATGAAGACAGATCTTACTTACGCAATCTGAGCTTCAAGCTGGTTCAGAAAGAACTTGCTAATCAGGGAGATGCGGCAGCATTGGTACGTTGGTTAGAACGCGTTATCAAGGTGCTGGATAATGTAATTAATGCGAATTCAGCACAAACCGCGACAAGCTGGTTTTCACCGGGACGAACCTGTGCGTCAGGCATCATCGAACAGTTGAAGTTAGCGAGAAAGACCATTGATATCTGCGTATTCACCATTGCGGACAACGACTTAACGAAACATATCCTTGAGGCGCACAAGCGTGGGGTGGACGTACGCATAGTCACTGACAACGACAAAATGAACGACAAAGGCAGCGATGTGGAGTATCTCGCAGAGCAGGGCGTTGCCGTCAAAATTGATACGACTCAGTACCATATGCACCATAAGTTTGCGATATTTGATGGGTGCCGTTTGATCAACGGCAGTTTCAACTGGACGCGAAGTGCCTCAAAATACAATCAGGAAGATATAACACTTACGGATGATCGCAGATTTGTCGCCGCGTTCATTCGACAGTTTGAACAGCTGTGGCAGAAATTCCCCAGCCACACGCCGTCATAAAAGATAGGGAGATCCAATGACTGAATTGACCAATTCCCAAAATCAGCCAGTTGTAATCGAAGTAACACCAGAGGTAATTGAAATTGCCGACCGCTTCGACCCGTTTGATACGGTTGCCACCATCACATTTGGTAAAGATGCTTTAGAGAAAATCACAGCGTTTTCCGATGAAGTTCTGGATCAGGTTCGTGTTCGTGATAGCGGAGAGGCGGGTGACATCCTTCATGCCATGGTGTCTTCCATGGACAGTGCCGAGTTCGATAGCCTTGGGAAAGGCAGTTTCCTATCAAAGCTTCCGCTCATTGGTGAAATGTTTGATTCGTTTAAGAAGTTTTCCGCTAGCTTTGATTCAGTGAAAAGCCAATTAGAGCAACTCTCTGATCGTCTTGAAGCGCAGGAAGTTAAGTTGGCGCACGATATCACCCAACTTGATACCTTGTACGACCATAACCTTGATCTCCTGAAAGGGCTAGAGCAATACATTGCTGCTGGACGCTACAAGCTCAACGAGTTGAATGAAAAGGTATTGCCTGAACTGCTACAACAATCAGAGCAGAGCGGAGATGCGCTCGATGCACAGAAATACCGTGATGCATCACAAGCCGTTGCTCGTTTAGAAAAGCGTGTGCACAACTTGGAACTAACGCGCCTAGCAGCCATTCAAACTGCACCTCAAATCCGCCTTTCGCAGGAAGGCAATAAAATGCTGATGGAAGATATCCAAGATATCGTTCATAACACTTTCCCACTTTGGAAGCGCCAGTTCCTTATTGCTATTTCAAACTATGAGAAAGAGAAGGCGCTTAAAGTTACACGTGCCGTCAAGGACTACACCAACAAGCAATATGTTCAGAACGCGGAAAAGTTGAAAGTGTTGGAAGAGCAAATCGCAGAAAACTATCAACGCGGTATTCTGGATTTGGATTCACTCGAAACGGTGAACAAGCTGACAATCGAAACCCTGAACAATACTCTTTCGCGAGTGAAAGAGGGTAGAGCGCAGCGTGAGCAGGCTCAACAGGTGATTGAGAACGCCGAACTGGAATTGAAAAAAGCGCTGGAACAGACCTTAGAAAGCTAAACTCCGTTCATCAATTACAGTCCAACAGCTGACAGTTCTGCTCCCCAAGTGGTTTTGCCTCTTGGGGATTTTTTAGCATGCCCCTAAAAGCTCAGGCCATTATCTTGCAAGGTCACGACCTGATTCAGCTTTATAGCCTCTTGCGCTGCAAGCCCGATTACCACGGCTTTCAAGCCATCTTCCAATGACACTTCTACATCTTGCTCACCTAACACGGCACGTTGGAATTTCTGATGTTGATAGAAAGTGGAGCCGTTATGGTCACCAGCTTCGAGAAGCGTAGGATCTACAGGCACTTCCATTTGTTTTGGTCCCTTTGGATCGCGGGGGCTGGAAATGACTTGGGCGACGGGGGGTTCGCCAAGGGTGTCTGTCGGCCAGAAGCGGCCGGGGCCGGGAACCAGACATTCCACCTTGCCTTTGTCGCCGACAACACTGATCTCTTCTTGGTAGCGCGAGCCCTCAGCGAACATGCAAAGCTCCAAGCTGGCGCGGGTGCCGTTGTCGAATTCTACGGTGACATAAGCATTGTCGAGGATGTCCGGTGCTTCGCCGTTATAAGATTCGTCTTTATGGTTGACGGCTTGACTGCCGGAAGCAAAGACTCGAATAGGGTTAGCGTTGGCCATCAGTCTCATCAAATCAAAGAAGTGGCAACATTTCTCTACCAGTGTACCGCCGGTTTTGTGGTTGAAACGGTTCCAATCATCCACTTTATGCAGGAAAGGAAAGCGGTGCTCGCGAATTGAAAACAGATGGCGCTGGCCAATCTCGCCTTGTGCCAGCAAATCGAGTAATAAGGTGATAGGGGGCATGTAGCGATATTCCATCGCAACCCAAATCGGTGCCGGGTGGGATTTGGCGGCTTCAACCAAACGCGCCACATCATCAATCTGCGTACAAATGGGTTTCTCAATCAAGATCGGCAGTGAGCAGCGGCTCACGATGCCTAGCAATTGCTCGGCATGCTGGAAGTTAGGGGTCGCAATAACGAGGGCATCGATATCGTTTGCTTCAAGTAATTCATCCAGACCTTCAACCGTGCGGGCGGTTGGCACCAACGCTTGTGTTTTTTCGCGCATTCCTGCGTTAGGTTCGGCAAGCACGGTGATTTCTACATTCTCTAAAAGTTGAATGTTCCGAATGTGCTCTTGTCCCATCATGCCGCAGCCTAGGATGCCGTAGCGAATTACTTGATCTGTCATTCAGTCCGTCCCTTACGTTTGTTTGGTAGCCTGAGAGGCTATCGTTTTCGTTATGTCCATCGCGCTGCATAGCGCACGTTTACCGGGTCATACCAAGTGAAAGAAACCTCTTCGATACGATCCCGGTTTGACCAGCTCAAGCGCTCGATATAGCCACATGCAGAGCCAATCTCGGGTTTAAAGTCTTGGTGCTTCCAGTCCGGCACGTGATCGACTGTGATGCTGTCCTGCACCTTTGAAATCCAAAAGCCAAGTTTTTCGCGGTAATACACATACAGTGATTCCACGAGATCGTCTGGGGCGATATCGTCTTTGTGCTCTCCGCTGATCCAAATCTCTTCCATTGCAGCAGGTTGTTGGTCGAGTTTTCTCAAGCGGCGGAAACGCCATAGTTGCGCGTTTGATTCCAGCCCCAACAAAGAAGCTACATAAGTATTGGTGTGTTGCTCCACGCTCAGAAAGTCGGCGTTTGGCAAGCCGCCACCGGATTTCAGTTCTAGGCGGAAAAAGTGATACACCGCGGAATTATCCGGCGTGTTTTTCACGTAAGTGCCGGAGCCCTGAATCCTTTCCAGCAATCCATTCTGTTCAAGCTCGTTTAATGCTTTGCGCAGCGTACCGACAGCAACACCCAGCTTTTTTGCCAGTTCCGCTTCAGTAGGCAGCCTCTCTCCCGGCAACCAATAACCTGCCGAGATTTCTCTGCGCAACAACTCACTTATCTGGATGAACAAGGGTAATCGTGTTGATTCACTCATTTTCTAAAAATCTCAAAAGTAATAACCGTCGATATATTAGAAGGTTATTGAACTTATTTCTGTTTCCTCGCTCAGAGAGTGAATAAATTCATTCATCATTGATTTACTTTATTCGTAAATCTTATAGCATTTATTAACAATTCATTCACTAATCATTTTCATTTCGATAGGAATGAAAAGCAACAAGAACAATAACGTTGGTTGGCTTTTTACAATAAGAACAGGAGAGTTCAGATGAGTGTCGTGCCTATCACGAGTGAGGGGTTAGATGCCGCCGAGGTATCTTGGTTTGCGCCGCTATGTAGCGATGATTATCGCTATTTGGGTGTGCCTGATGGTGCGTTGCGAAGCAGTTGGGAAAATACACGCGACATCGTTTTGACTGCTGAGAAGCAGGGTTTTCGCAACATTCTTTGCCCGTCCTCGTACCAGGTGGGGCAAGACACCCTCACGTTTGCTTCAGCAATGGGCCCGCTTACCGAGCGTATCAATTTGCTGGCAGCGATTCGTTGTGGAGAAGTACATCCGGCGATGTTAGCCCGTGCGGTCGCGACGCTTGATCACATCATGAAAGGGCGTTTGACGTTGAATGTTATCTCCTCTGATTTCCCAGGTGAGAAAGCCGATAGTGCATACCGCTACCGCCGCTCAAAAGAAGTGGTCGATATTCTTCGCCAAGCCTGGACGCAAGATGAAATCCGCTACGACGGAGAAATCTACAAACTCGACACCTTATCTGCCGATCCTGTTCGTCCCTATCAGCAAAACGGTGGCCCACTTCTTTACTTCGGTGGCTATTCTCCGGATGCCCTTGAATTGTGTGGTTCAGACTGTGACGTATACCTGATGTGGCCAGAAACCGAAGACATGTTGGAATCACGCATGAAAGCGGTGAATGAAGTGGCACAACGTCATGGCCGCACTCTCGACTATGGTCTTCGTGTCCACATGATTGTTCGAGATACTGAGGCAGAAGCCCGTGAATATGCTGAGTCTCTGGTATCGAAACTCGACGACGATTTTGGCCAATCGATTCGTGAGCGCGCGTTGGATTCGAAAAGTCTTGGTGTTGCTTTCCAGTCTAAACAGCGTGAACAGGCAGACCAGTTTGGTTTTACTGAACCGAATCTTTGGACTGGTGTTGGCCGCGCCCGCTCTGGTTGCGGCGCAGCATTGGTAGGCAGTGTCGACCAGGTGCTGACCAAGATTGAACGCTACAAGAAAATGGGTATCCGCTCCTTTATCTTCTCTGGCTACCCGCACAAATCTGAATGTG